>JBHICV010000029.1:0-20169 GCA_046759765.1 Acidimicrobiia bacterium | reverse complement strand
GCCGGCAGGCTGGAGATCTTCCCTGTGCTATTGCTGTTCACCCGGGAGCTGTGGAGGCGCTGAATCGTTCTTGTGTCGTTTCGAGACCGTATGGGTAGTGAGCGTCACAAGAACGGGTCAATCCTCCTCGAAGACGAACGTCAGGTCCCCAATCCGGACCTCGTCACCCGGTTGGGCCCCGGCGGCACGCAGCGCCTCGTCGACGCCCAGCGATGACAGCCGGCGCGCGGCCTCGGAGGCGGCCGAGGGATCTGTCAGATCCGATAGCCGCACGGCTCGAGAGGCGGCTCGGCCGGACACGACCCACACGTCGTCCTCCTTCGCCACGGTGAACGTCTCCTCGACAGGGCGATGCAGGACGTACCCGTCTCGATCTGGCGCCACTGCCTCTGCCTGCTCCACGGCATCTGCTACCGCGCCGACCAGCTCCGCCAGGCCGTCACCCCGCACTGCCGACATCAGGTGCACCTCAAAGCCCTGTGCCCGTGCGAGCTCGGCTGCTTCGGAGCTTGGATCCAAAACGTCGGTCTTGTTGACGGCCACAACCCGGGCTCGGGCAGCTAGCTCCGGCGAGTACTCCTCTAGCTCCGCCGAGAGGACTCGATCCTGCTCCGATATCGAGACAGCCTGGGTTGGATCCAGCAACAGCAGCAGAACGCGAGCTCGTTCGGTGTGCCGGAGGAACTCACGACCCAGGCCCTTGCCTTCCGCGGCACCTTCGATCAGTCCCGGGATGTCGGCCAAGACCAGCTCCCGATCGTCCAGCATGACCACACCGAGGTGGGGCCGGGTCGTCGTGAACGGATACTCGGCGATCTTGGGCTTGGCAGCCGACACGGCCGAGATCAGAGTGCTCTTGCCGGCGTTGGGAAACCCAACAATGGCCGCGTCTGCGACGAGCTTCAGCTCCAGGTCGAATGAGCCCGCCTCTCCGTACTCACCTTGCTCGGCGTGGTTCGGGGCTCGATTACGGACAGAAACCAGCGCGGCGTTGCCCCTTCCCCCTCGCCCACCATGAAGCAGCTCTACCTGCTGTCTGTGCTCCACGAGATCGGCAATGAGCGTTCCATCCGAGTCGCGGACCACCGTTCCGGGTGGTAACTCCAGGATGTAATCATCGCCACGCCCTCCCGTGCGGAGGTCTGGCCCGCCATGTGCACCATCTCCAGCGGCTGCATGTGGATGCTCCGTGTAGGTGAGCAGCGTCGACATCCGCTCCGAGACACGGGCCACCACGTTCCCTCCGTCGCCACCCGATCCGCCTTCGGGCCTCCCCCTGGGTCTACCGCGCCGGGAACGAAAGCTGACGACCCCAGCTCCGCCCGCGCCCGCCCGCAGATGGACGCGAACCCTGTCTATGAACAAAGATCAGTCGGGGTGGACGTTGACGAGACGCCTGCCGTTACGGGATGAGTAGGCGACGGTCCCTTCCGTGAGGGCATAGAGGGTGTCGTCGCCTCCGCGACGGACGTTCTCGCCCGGGTGAATCCGAGTACCGCGCTGGCGGACAAGGATCGCTCCTGCGGACACGGCCTGGCCGTCGAAGACCTTGGGTCCAAGCCGCTTGGCGGCAGAGTCGCGGCCGTTCCGCGTCGACCCTCCGGCTTTGGTCTTTGACATTGCTAGCTCTCCTTGTCGGGCTCAGCCTTTCCTTCTTTAGGAGCGGCTGCTTTCTTGGCTCTCGGCTGGGGGACCTGGATCTTGGTGATCTGAATCCTCGTATAACGCTGCCGGTGACCGGCTCTTCGACGATAACCGGTCTTTGGCTTGTACTTAAGAATATCGATCTTCGGGCCTTGTGTTTCACCAAGAATCTTGGCGCTCACCTTCACCTTGGCCAGCTTGTCCCGGCCCGTGATGGTTGAGCCGTCATCCTTAACGACCAGCAGGGGCGTGAATGACACATCGTCGCTTTGGCCCTTGAGGCGTTCCACGTCGAGGACGTCGCCTTCTGCGACTTTGGCCTGCTTTCCCCCGGTTCTGATGATGGCGTACATGGCGAATGTGTAACTCTACCGGCCCTCAGTCGTCGTCCTGGTCGACGGGAACCGCCTGAGTGGCCGCTTCTTCGTGCAGGACCACGCCACGTCCGTTACACGTCGGACAGACCTCAGAGAAAGACTCGATCAAGCCGGCCGAGACGTTCTTCCTCGTCATCTCCACCAATCCGAGATTCGAGACGTCGAACACCTGGGTCCGGGTTTTGTCCTTGGCCAGCGTTTCTCGAAGTCGCCGGAGAACCGCCGACTGATTCTTGGGTTCCTCCATGTCGATGAAGTCGATCACGATGATGCCGCCTATGTCCCTCAGGCGAAGCTGGCGGCCGATCTCCTCCGCGGCCTCCAGGTTGTTCTGCAGGACCGTTTCCTCGAGGTTGCTCGATCCAACGAACTTGCCCGTGTTCACGTCGATCACCGTCAGTGCCTCGGTCAGGTCGATGATCAGGTGTCCGCCGGAAGGGAGCCATACCTTGCGATCGAGTGCTTTACGGAGCTGATCCTCGACGTGGAAACGCTCGAATAGTTGCATTTGGTCCCGGTAGTGGGAGACCTTCGGCAGCAGCTCTGGCGCAGTTTCCCTGAGGTAGGCCACGACGCTCTCATGGGCGGCCTGATCATCGATCAGCAGCCGGCGATAGTCGGGCGTGAAGTGCTCTCTGATCACTCTGATCAAAAGGCTCGGCTCCTCGTAGAGAATCCTGGGAACTTCACCCTGCTCGGCCTTCTTTTTCTGGATGGCGTCCCAACGATCGAGCAGCCTTTGAATGTCAGATTTGATGTCCTCCTTGCTGGCACTCATGGCTGCTGTCCGGACGATCACCCCAAAGCCCTTCGGTCGCAGCTCTTTGAGTATCTGCCGCAACCGGTCGCGTACCTCTTCGGGCAACCTCCTCGAGATGCCGTGGACATCGGAGTCGGGCACCAGCACGAGGTAGCGCCCGGGAAGACTGATCTCCGCCGTCAGCCGGGCCCCTTTGGCACCCATCGCGTCCTTGACCACCTGGACGACGACCTCGTCACCGGACGAGAGAGTCTCTTCGATCCTCACAACCGCCCGACCTTCCGTCTGGAGGTCGCTGGCGTAGAGCACGCCGTTCTTGGAGGAACCGAAGTCCACGAACGCCGCCTCCATCCCGGGGAGGACGTTGTGCACCTTGCCGACGTAGATGTTCCCGATGAGGGACTCGCGGTCCGACTGAGCCACGTAGTGCTCAACGAGCACCGGGCCCTCAAGGACCACAATCTGTGTCTGGTGGGGCCTCACCCGGACGAGCATCTGCTTACGCTCGGTCTCGGGTGGGACTATCAGCTCCTCTTCTACGAATTGAGGAGGCTTCCGCGGGGGCGGCTTCCGCCGCTGCTTCCCGTTGCTCTTGGCGCGGGGCTTCTTTCTCTCAGCGGGCCGATCCGCCTCCCGCACCCTGCGAACCTCGACGGTCTCCTTTCCGACCCGTCGGGTGGTCCACTCGGTAATCTCCGATCCAGAGCCCTTTCGTATCACGACGGGGCTCTTCTTGCGCTTCAAACTCATAAAGCTGAACTCCTTGTATCTGAGGTATCCGGCCCGAGGCGGCATGCGACAGCGGAAGCCGTTGCGCCGCCCGTATGGGGCCGGGGTGCCGGCGCGCATTCCCGACGATTGAGAATGGACGCCAGAAACTCACTATATCTCCCTCGGAGGGTGCCGCGATCACCGCGACACCACTCACAGTAGCAGGGATGTCAATGCTCTCGGCCGGATGCCCAGATAGCTCTCAGCTACCAGTAGACCCCCTCCGGCCCTTTCGGGCCACCTGACCCCTCCGCCTCGCTCCGCTCGGCACCTCCCCCAGCTCCGCGCGCTCCGCTGGGGGAGGAAATAAGGTGCTCCGCCCTGCGAGTAGGGGGAGGGCACCGACGGCTGAAAGCTGACAGCTGACAGCTAAATTCCCAGCTTCTCCTGCCGGGCCTCGGTGGGGTCGTAGCAGGCTCGGCAACGCGCCTCGTAGGAGTCCGTCGCCCCGATCACTACGAGTTCGTCTGACTCGGCGATCCGTTGGGTGTAGAGCGCCGGCGATCCGCAGCGGTGGCACACAGCCAGCATCTTCGAGACGTATTCGGCCCGCCCCGTGAGCGCGGGAATGGGACCAAACGGACGCCGCAGATAGTCGGTGTCGAGACCGGCCACAATCACCTGTTTGCCGGCGGCGGCGAGTGTTTCTGCTACCTCGACCAAGCCTTCATCGAAGAACTGGCCCTCATCGATTCCGATCACGACCGTCGACTCGTCAACGCTCCGCAGCAGCTCGTCTGAGCTCTTGACCGGCTGCGCTTCAGTCGCCAACGAGCTGTGAGATACGACCTCACTGGAGGAGTAGCGATCGTCGACCATGGGCTTGAACGTCTGCGTGGGAACCCGGGCGATCTTGGAGCGCGTCACCCTTCTGATCAGCTCTTCGCTCTTCCCCGAGAACATCGGGCCGATGATGACCTCGATCCAGCCTCGCTCACCGCGGCGGTACATGAGTCGCTTCGCTCCTTAGCAATCAGCAATCAGCAATCAGTCGGCACGGTACCTGGCGGCGGTCCGTCAGCGCTAGAACGCGGTTTCTTAGAACTGACGGCTGACGGCTTATTGCTGACAGCTCCTCTGAGCCGCAGGCTCAGAGGATGTACGTCTCCCCCGGGACAGGCGAGCGCCGCATCAACACCGAGTTCGCCACCCCGAGGGCGAAAGCCACGGTCAGGTAGAAGGAGCCTCCGGAACTGAGCAGAGGCAGCGGCAGCCCGGTCACCGGCATGATCCTCACCGTCATCCCGATGTTCACGAAGACGTGGAACATCAGCATGCCTGCTACTCCAATGCATACGAGGGATCCGTACCGGTCCCTGGAAGCGGCTGCCGCGCGAAAGAGTCGCCACATCAGGATGGCGAACGCGGCCAGGACAACGATGGCGCCGACGAACCCGAGCTGCTCGCCCACGGCTGTGAAGATGAAGTCAGTCGGCTGCGACGGTATGAAGCTGAGGTTGGTCTGAGTGCCGCTGAAAAGCCCGTTGCCAAAGATCCGCCCGCTTCCGATGGCGGTCTCGCTCTGGAGGAGGTTGTAGCCGGAGCCGAGGGCATCCGCCTCGGGGTTGAGGAAGCTCGAAAGCCTTTCAACTTGATAGCGCTCGAGCAGTCCGAGCCGAACCACCGCAACAATGCCGACTGTGGCACCCGCCACCAGCACCAGCAGTTGACGCAGGGTCGCGCCGGCCGCGAAGAGCATGATCCCGACGATGAAGCCGAACACCAGCATCGTGCCGACGTCGGGCTGTCGGTAGATCAGGAAGGCGGGAATGGCAGTGATTGCGACCGCCGCGCCCACGCGCTGCCACGTCATGCCCTCTCGGCGGGCCGGCGCCAGCAGTGTGGCCAGGACCAGAATTATCGCCAGCTTGGCGAACTCGCTCGGCTGAAACTGGAAGGGCCCGATCGGGATCCATCGGGACGCCCCCTGGGTCGGTTCCGCGAACAGGACCCCGAGCAACAGGATGACCATCCCGAGAAAGATGTAGCTGGCGTAGTGGCGGTACTCCCGGTAGTCGATGTATGACGCCAGCAGGTAGACGATCAGTCCGATCGCCACGAAGAGCAGCTGCTTCTTCATGGTCGAGGCCGGATCAACGCCCTCCAGCGCGAGCCGATGGCGAGAAGCCGTGTAGATCATCAGCACGCCAAACGCCGAGAGCGCCAGCATGGTGAGCAGTGAGATGAGATCAGGACGCGGACGGACCTTCCCGTCATCAAGGAGATCTCGGTCGAGTGTGAGTGTGCTCATCAGTCCGTATCCGTTCCGCCCTCGCTGACCTCGGTCACCGGCACGCCCATCAGGTGCTGCAGGATCACCTTGGCGACCGGGGCTGCCACCCTGCCGCCGCTGCCGCCCTCTTCGATGAACACCACCACCACGTAGCGAGGACTTCGAACGGGGGCCACCCCGACAAACCAGGCGTGGCTGTTGCGACCGGCGCCGATCTGGGCGCTTCCGGTCTTGCCGCCTACCTGCTCCCGGCCGGGGCCGAAGTCGGCGAAGGCGAACTCGGCCGTCCCGTCGTTGGCTACGCGGGCCAGATCAGCCTGCAGGAACGAGACCGTCTCCTCAGAAAGGCCCACCTGCCCTGCGGTCTGGGGTACAGACTTGGAGATGACCGTGCCGTCGATGTCCTGGATCTCCTTGACGACGTAGGGCACTCCGACTGTTCCTCCGTTGACCATGGCCCCGTATGAGGTGGCCAGCTGCAGCGGCGTTGCCACCATCGCTCCCTGCCCTACGGCCAACAGCAGAAGGTCGCCCCCATACCAGACGCTCTGGCCGGGCACGATACGACTCGGATCGAGCCGGGGATCTCCGTCGCGTGCCCACTGCTCAAAAAGCTCGCGGTCGGGTACTCGACCTGAGGCCTCAAAGGGCAAGTCGACCCCCGTCGGGGCCCCGAAGCCAAACTCCCGAGCAAAGTCCTGAATCAGGTTCTCCTGATCGGTGGTTTTGTGCTGATCCCAGATGTTGAGAGCCACTTCCCAGAAGTAGATGTTGCAGGAGTCGCCGAAGGCGGCGTGTATGTCTTGTGTGCCATGGCCGCTGGGTCTCCAGTCATTCCATCCCAGCTGGCTTCCGTCAGTGAAGTCGGCAACGAGTCGGCCGCTACAGACGATGTCACCCGAGGGAGTGTTGGCGGAGGCCGAGCGGGCAAAGACATTGGTCTCCATCGCCGTTACGTAAGTGACTGCTTTGAAAGTCGAGGCGGGCGGTACCTGAGCTTGGATCGCCAGATTGTTGAGCGCCCGCGCCGCCCGGAGCTCCTCGAGGCGCTCATTCGTGATGCCGCCCACCCAGTCTTGGGGTGCGAAGGCCGGATGCGATGCCATCGCCAGGACCGCAAAGTCATTGGGATCGAGGACAACAACGGCTCCGCGCTCGGGGAGGGGGCGGGGGTCCTCCCCCACGCTCAGCCGCTCTTCGTTCTCCGTTTCCGTGATCCCGCGAGCGAGGTCGATTCCCTCACCGAGGGCCTTCTCGGCCAACCTCTGGAGCTCGGAGTCGATAGTCAGGACGACAGTGGAACCAGGTCGAGCAGCTTCTGCTCTCGTCTCGACGAGGTTGCCGTCGAAGTTCTCATAGACGAAGAACCCCTGCGTGCCCCGGAGCGCCTCGTCGTACTGGAGCTCGATTCCGTTCTTCCCTACCGGTGCCCGGCGATCGATACCGGGATTGGCCTCGACGTCTTCCGGGGACGGAAGTCCTACGTGCCCGATGACGTGGGCCATCAGGGTGCCGGCCTCGCCCAGCTCATATACACGAACCGGGACTTCCTCGATCGAGATTCCCGGCAACGAAGCCCGCCGTTCCAAGATCCGGAAGGCGGTTTCCTGATCCACAGTCGTGAGCACAAACCTCGCTCCTGAGCCTTCGACCTCGAACCGCGAGGCCACATCAGCAGGAGCGATGTCGGTGAAAGCAGCGAGAACCTGGATGACCTCTGGCTCGTCTTCCACCGGTATCTGACGCCGATCGACGAGCAGCCCGAGGTCAAACCGACTTCTGGCCAGCACGTTGCCGTTTCGGTCGACGATCATCCCGCGCGGGGCCGAGGTGAGCTGCACATCGATGGCCTGGTCCTCGGCCTGGACCGCATAGAACTCGCCCGCGGCCACCTGGACATACCACAGCCTGGTGAACAGCACGCCGAACATTGCAATGAACAGAACTCCGAGGGCGGCCAGCCGCCACCCGAACCTCACATCACTCCTCGGGTCCGGACTGGCCGGAGCAGCCGGGTGAGAAGGGGAAGCACTACGATCCCCGCGATTACGTTGTAGGCCGGAACGAGCACGATCCGTCGCCACACATCGACGTCTGAGAAGGTTCGTTCTCCGAACAGCGTTCCTATTACCGCCAGAAGGAGCACACCTACCAGCGACAGTGCACCGATGGCGCCCAGGAGGGTGATCGGATTCTCCTCGAAGTACCTACGGAATCGCAGCGTTCCGAAGGCCACCAGGGTCATGACCAGGGCTCGAAGGCCCAGGGGTGTCGAACCGAGTAGATCGAGCAGCAGGCCGCCGGTAAATCCCAGCAGAACCGCCGGTTCGGGATCGAGCCAACGAGCTGCGCCTATGACGACGAGGAGTACGAGGTCGGGAGCCACACCGTACGGCTGTACGCGCCGAAAGAGCGTGGTCTGGATCAGCACGGCGACCAGAACTGCCCCCAGAGAGATGAGTATTTGCCGGGTGGAGCTCATCCCGTCCCGTTGTTCTCCTCCGTGCCCACCGGCTCGGGGGTGGTAACGACCGGCTCAGGCTTTTCGGCAACCGGCCACTGCACGACAACGACGAAACGAAGCCGGTCGAGCTCCACGAGCGGGCTCGCCTCCACCCGAATGACCCGAGTCCCGGTCTCCGGGAGCACCGAGGCCGAGACGGTACCGACGGGGAGATTCGGCGGATATCTGTCGCTGCCGGCTGTGAGCAGGAGCTCGTCCGCGAGCACTGGTTGCTCGGCTTCGAGAATCGTCAACCGAAGCCCTTGACCCAGGCCCTGCGTGAACCCTCGCAGGCCGCCGGCGGTCACGAACGGGACCGCTACTTGGGGATCGGTGAGGGGCGCCACCAAGGCAGTCTGAGCGAAGGAATCGACGACCGTCCCAACCAGATGACCCATGCTGTCCACCACCGGATTGCCGATGAGTACGCCGTGGTCGACACCTTTGTCGATGGTGAAGGCCAGGTCGAAGGTGTCGCCGCCCGCGACTACCCGGGCATAGGTCGTCGCCAGGGTTGCGTCCGGAAGCTGGAGGCTCAGGAGTGCTTGCAACGAGCCCAGCTCATTGGCGTCCACCTGCACTCGGGCAAGGTCATCTTGGAGCTCCGCGATCGTCTCTCGCAGCGCCGCATTCTCCTCTCGGAGACCTGCCAGGTTGGCGACGCCATCAACGAAGTCGACGACCGGGTCAACGACCGTGGCCGCGACGGTCTGCAGAGGAGCGAACAGGCGCTGGGCACCGGATCGAAGCGTCCCCGGGAGACCTTCGCCGGAGGTTTGGATATCGAACGTCATCGCCAGGAACGAGACAATGACGAGGCCGATCATCATCTGCGTAGCGAAGTCCGCCCGGGGCCTGCGGTTCATCATGGCCGGGACTCGCGTCGGGGATGCGATCTCACGACCTTAGGGACGGCTCGAGGAAACCAGAACCCCCTGTAGGACATCGAAGTCTTCCAGCGTCTTGCCGGAGCCCAGCACAACCGATTGGAGCGGGCGATCTGCCGTCACAATCGGCATTCCGGTTTCGTACGCGATCCGCTCATCGAGTGAACGAAGCAATGCTCCGCCACCCGTGAGCATGATCCCTCGTTCCATGATGTCAGCAGCCAGCTCAGGAGGGGTCTTGTCCAACGTGTACTTGACGGCGTCGACGACGGTCTGCACCGGCTCTTCGATCGACTCCCGTACCTCGCCGCTGGACAGGACGATTGTCTTGGGCAGCCCGGAGATGAGGTCACGACCGCGTACCTCGGCGCCGGGCTCGTCCGCATAGGGGTAGGCCGATCCGATCGCCATCTTCACCTGCTCGGCCGTCCGTTCTCCCAGTAGCAGGTTGTACTCCTTCTTGACCCATTCGATGATCGCCTCGTCCTTCTCGTCGCCTCCGATCCGAATGCTGCGCGAGACGACGATCCCTCCGAGCGAGATCACCGCCACCTCCGTCGTGCCGCCCCCGATGTCGACCACCATCGAGCCGCTGGCCTCGTGGATTGGCAGGCCGGCGCCAATGGCGGCGGCCATCGGCTCTTCGATCGTGTAAGCGCGCCGAGCGCCGGCGTGATAGGCCGCTTCTTCGACCGCTCGCCGCTCGACTCCTGTGATCCCAGACGGAACGCAGATCACGATCCGGGGCTTCGCCCAGCGGCGCGAGTGCACCTTCTGGATGAAGTAACGCAACATCCGCTCGGTTATGTCGAAGTCGGCTATGACCCCGTCGCGTAGGGGTCTGATCGCCTGGATGTAGGAGGGGGTCCGCCCAATCATCCGCTTGGCGTCCATGCCGACCGACAGGACCTGATTGCTTTGGGTATTGATGGCGACCACCGAGGGCTCGTTCAGTACGATGCCCAGCCCGCGCACGAACACCAGCGTGTTGGCCGTGCCGAGGTCTATGGCCATATCTTGGCCGGCTAGTGCGAAGAGGGTGTCAGCCATGGCGACCCAAGATCGGGAAAAGTGAAGTCTATGGCTCCCGACCTGGCTATGCCAGTTGGTCGCGAACGCTCAGTCAGCCGAAGAACAGGCTGAGCTCCCTCTCCGCCGTCTCAGGCGAATCAGACCCGTGAACCAAGTTCTGCGTGACTTCGAGCCCGTAGTCACCGCGAATCGTGCCCGGGGCTGCCTGCTTCGGATCTGTGGCGCCCATGGTGTCGCGCACTACCGCTACCGCGCTGTCGCCTGACCACTCGATCGCCACTGAAGGACCGCTGGTGATGAACTCGATCAGATCGGAGAAGAACGGCTTGTCTCGGTGCTCGTCGTAGTGGCGCTCGGCCATCTCGACGTCCATGGTCAGGAGCCGGATCTGCTCCAAGGTCAAGCCCTTTCGCTCGAGCCGCGAGATGATCTCACCTACCAAACCGCGGGCGACTCCGTCCGGCTTGACCATCACGAAGGTGCGCTCGGTCATCGCCAGAACGCTAACCGTCCCGCAGGTGCGTGCGAGCCTCTCCCACCACGTACAGCGAGCCTGTCACGAGCACGGCCCCATCGGGCTCCGTCTGCGCGAGAGCGATATCCACGGCCTCGGCAACACCGGACGACGTGATGACCTCTGTGGCAGAACCGAGCACCCCCCGGACCCGGTCGGCGACCTCGGGAGCAGGCACCACCCGCGGGCTGTCAGCGGCGCAAGTGACCACCGTCCTGAGCTGTGTGGCGAGTGAGCCGATCATCGTCTCGAGGTCCTTGTCTCCTCGAACACCGAATACGAGCGTCCATTTGAGGGCAGGGAACTCTTCGGCGAGCACCCCGCCCAGAAGCTCGAATCCCTCCGCGTTGTGAGCCCCGTCGAGTACGAGCAACGGCCGGCGGCCGAGCACCTCGAGCCGCCCAGGGAGAGTCAGCTCGGCCATCGCTTCTATGACGGCTTCCGGCACGAGCGGCCGTCCCAACATCTCTTCCACCGCTACGGCGGCCACGGCGGTGTTCCTGGTCTGGTGACGTCCGTGAGCCGGAATGAACACGCCTTCGTACCGGCCGTACACGCCATCGATGTCGATCGTCCAACCCCCGACCGCCATGGTGGGTTCCACGTCGAAGTCTCTTGTCAGGGCAACCGCCCGAACCCCTAGAGCCTCTCTCACTTTCTCCGCCTCTGAGAGCGCCTCCGGTGGGAGCTTGCCCAGCACAAGGACGGAGTCAGGCTTGGTGATAGCCAGCTTCTCTCGGGCGATTTCGGCAAGGGTCTCACCGAGGTAGTCAGTGTGCTCCCGGGAGATGCTCGTGACGACCGCCACCTTTCCATCCGCGGCATTGGTCGCGTCCAGCCGGCCACCCAATCCCACTTCGACCACCGCGACGTCAACCGCCTTCTCCGCGAACAGACCAAACGCGACCGCCGCAGTGAGCTCGAAGTAAGTGGGTGGATCCCCGATTTGCTCTTGCAGAAGGTCGGCAAACGGCGCTACGTCTTCCACCGCATCGGCGAACTCCTCCCGAGTTAAATCGACTCCCGAGAGGGCGAAGCGCTGTTCGATCCGTTCGAGATGAGGCGAGGTGAATGTGCCGACTTTGAGCCCATGGGCCGCCAGGAGGAACGTTGCTATGCGGGCCGTGGACGTCTTTCCATTGGAGCCGGCGATGTGGATGATCGGGTATCCGGCCTCGGGATTGGCCATCAGATCGAGCAGCGCCGAAATACGTTCGAGCCCGGGCCGCACCCCCTGCCCGATGTGACGATCGAGGTAGGCGACCGCGTCCGTGTAGTTCACGAACCGAGCTGAGCGAGCTGACGCTCCAGCGCCTCCAGCCTCGATCGGAGTTCGTTGGCCTTGCTCTCTTCCTTGGCGACGATCTCGCTCGGTGCTCTCTCTCGGAACTCGTTCTTGGCCAGCTTGGTCTCGGCCATGGCCAGATCGTCGCGTACTGTGGCCACCGATCGTTCCAAGCGCTCCCGCTCTGCCTCTAAATCAACCAGACCCGCCACCGGAACGAAGGCCTCCACGGATCCCGCCAGGACTTTGGTCCAGCCACTCAGATCGTCGGGAACATCTCCGAACACCGGATCGACGGCCGCCAGCGCAGGGAGCTGCGGTTCCCACCACGACTCCGCCACCGATTCAGGATCGCGGATCCGCGAATTGAGCGGATGGCGCGGCGATAGCCCATGCTCGGCGCGCAGCCGACGCACACCGGTAACGAGCTCTTGGAACTCGCCCATAGACCTGGGTGACTCATATTCGGTCGGCGGTTCCGGCCATGTCGAGCCGGCCAGTAGTCCGTCCGAGATGAGCTCTCCCCAGAGCTCTTCGGTAACGAAGGGGATCGCAGGGTGGAAAAGCTTGAGCAGATCACGGAGCACGACTCCGAGAGTCCGCCCCGTGGCTTCGGCGAGATCGGGATCGGTGAGCTGGCTCTTGGAAAGCTCGAGATACCAGTCGAAAACCTCAGACCAGGCGAAGTTATAAAGGAGGCCGTAAGCATCGGAGAAGCGGTACCCCTCGGAGAGTTCGTCGAACCTGGCCACGACTTCGGCCAGCCGGGAGAGGATCCACGAGTCGACAGGTCCGGGACTCTCGGGATAGCCACCCTCGGCCGGGGCGCTTTCGACATGGCTGAGGACGAACCGAGTGGCGTTCCATAGCTTGTTGGCGAATTTGCGCGCGGCGACCACAGAGTCGAGCTCGAAGGTGACGTCGTGGCCCGGTGCGGCCGCCTGGATGAGCGCCAGCCGGAGAGGGTCGGCCCCATGGTCTGAGATAACGTCCAGCGGGTCGACCACATTGTCCTCGGATTTGGACATCTTGCGCCCGGCGGCGTCGCGTATCAGTCCGTGGATGACCACGTCGGGATAAGGCACCTCTTCCATGAAGTGGATACCCATCTGCATCATGCGGGCGACCCAGAAAAAGATGATGTCGAAGCCGGTTACGAGCGCGCTGTTCGGGTAGTAGGTACTCAAGTCCTGCGTTGCTTCCGGCCATCCCAGAGTGCTGAATGGCCACAAAGCCGACGAGAACCAGGTGTCGAGCACGTCCTCGTCTTGGCGCAGCTCTTCGGATCCGCACTCGGAGCAGGAAGACGGTTCCTCCCTCGCCACCGTCACGTGATCGTCCCCGCAATACCAGGCCGGGATGCGATGACCCCACCAGATCTGCCGGGAGATGCACCAATCTCGAAGGTTCTCCATCCAATGGAAGTAGTTCTTCTCCCACCGCCGGGGGGAGAATCGCGTCGAGCCGTCGGCCACAGCTTCGATCGCCGGGATCGTCAGCGGCCGCACGAGAACGAACCACTGCCGAGAGAGCAGCGGCTCGACCTCGGTCTTGCTTCGATAGCAGTGACCGACCGAGTGCTCGTAATCCTCGACGCCCAGCAGGACTCCTTCCGCTTCCAGCGCCTGCTTGACGGCCTCGCGCGCTTCGTACCGGCTCAGACCCGCGAACGGCCCCCCGGCCTCGGTGATCTGGGCGTCCTCGTCCAACACCTTGATGGCTTCCAGACCATGCCTCTCGGCGATCTCGAAATCATTCGGATCGTGCGCCGGTGTCACCTTCACGGCTCCCGTCCCGAACGAGGGGTCCACCGCATCGTCCGCGACTATCGGGATCTCGCGTCCGAGCAGCGGGAGGCGCACGGTCCTGCCGACGGCCTCGCGATAGCGGTCATCGTCTGGGTGGACCGCCACTGCTGTGTCTCCGAGCATGGTTTCGGCTCGAGTCGTGGCGACGGAGATGCCGCCGTCGCCCTCCGTAAACGGGTAAAGAATGTGCACCAGCTCGCCGTCCGTAACCTCGTGCTCGACTTCGATGTCGGCCAGGGCCGTGGCACAGACGGGGCACCAGTTGATGATTCGCTCTCCCCGGTAGATGAGGTCTTCTTCGTAGAGACGAACGAAGACCTCTCGCACGGCTCGCGACAGCCCTTCGTCCATTGTGAAGCGTTCGCGAGACCAGTCGACCGAATCCCCGAGGAGCCTCATCTGCTCGGATATGCGGTTGCCATACCGTCGCTTCCAGGCCCACACCTGCTCGACGAATTCGTCGCGGCCTAGGTCATAACGGGTCATTCCCTCCTGTCTGAGGTCCCGCTCGACGACGTTTTGCGTAGCGATTCCGGCATGGTCGGAGCCCGGAAGCCAGAGGGTCGCGTATCCCTGCATTCTCTTTCTCCGGATGATCACATCCTGGATGACGTGGTTGAGGGCGTGACCCATATGGAGCGAACCGGTGACGTTCGGAGGTGGAATGACGATGCAGAACGGCTCACCATCGGGCCGGTACTCGGGGCGGAAGAGCCCAGCATCGACCCACCGCTCGTACCAATCGACCTCGACGGACTTCGGATCGTAAGTCGCCTGCATGGTCGGGAAATGCTACCGACCGATGCCTCGAACCTCTCCCGCATTTGAGCAGTGAGCCCCGGGAAACCCGGGGCTCACTCCCTACCCAGCAGGCGGTTCGTGTTAGCCGAGCGCCTGTGGTCCGGCTCCGTCCAGCTCGCGGTAGGCGGTCAACCGCGACCTGTCTCGACTCGGAACCGGTCTCCCCCCCGAGCCAGGAGCGAGGGACAAACCTCTACTCCCACTTCGTGCTGGCGGCGTGCTTTCCCTGCGCTCGACGGGCCGTGGCCAGAAGTCCAACCCCCCCCAGAAGCAGTAGGAAACCGACCAGGCCGAAGCCGCCATTGGAAGAACCGGTGACTGGCAGAGTCTCGCCGGTCGTGGGCGGCTGGGTGACCACGGCGGCCAAGACCGACGTGGTTGGGGCCTCGGTTGTAGTAGAGGCCGCCTCGGTTGTCGTAGTAGCCGCCTCGGTCGTCGTCGTTGTTTCCTGCACAGTGGTAGTGGTCGTCTCCTCAACAACCTCCAGAGTGGTGGTGGGAGCAAGTGTCGTCGTGGTAGTCGTTGTCGTCGTGGTGGTGGTGGTCTCGGTTACGACGCATCCGTCGAAGCTGAGGACCATGGTCTGCGACGGGTGGAGGTTGCCCTCACCACGGTTCGGAGTGTTGTTAGCCCACGGCTCCAGCGCGACTGTCACATAGGTAACCGGGCCCTCTGTGTCGGACGGCAGGCTGTCCGACCAGCCGAAGGAGAATCCATTTCCGGCGTTCAGTTCGCCCTGGCCAACGACTTCACCGTTGAAGCCCCCTCTGCGCACCTCGACGTTTCCATTGGTCTTTGACTCGTCTGTGGGTCCGTTCCATGAAACGACCGTCCCCGCGATGATGTAGGAACCGTCGAGCACACATGTCGCCGAGATGACCGGATGGTGTGCGAAAGCGGCCGGTGCGATCGCCAGGATCCCTACGGCGACCACAATCACGACGAACGCCGCGCCCACGCGCCGTCGCGCGACTCTCATTTTGCCTCCCCTTATTGTCAGCCCGCCCACGGAGAGTGGTATGAGAACCACTTTCGGTGGCTGTGCTCAACTTATCACCTCCACGCAGAGTGGCAATTCGAACTCGGGGTCAATAGGTAACAAAATGCGAGGTGCCCCATTGACTAGTGCACCAGAGAGAGGCCCCGGGACCGGAGTCCCGGGGCCTTGAGCGCGGAGCGGGCGGTCCCGCTCAGTCGAGTTCCGGCCCCCAGCGGCGCATGGCTGCCCAAGGTAGGGCGACGCCACCGAGGGCCGGAACTACGCCCGGACAAATGAACGCGAGGTGGCGGGAGGTCGGGTGATGACGAGCGACAATTCTGCGCGTGGCTGCCACGCGTTTCCCCCCTCTCCCTTCTGGTGGGAATCCCGAGATGGGCTGAGAGTGCTCAGACCCTCCCGAGGACTCCGGCGCGGATCAAGCTACTACCACGCAAAGTGACAAACAAGTCACGCAGAGCGCTCTTCGGGCTCCTCCAGCTCATGCACCGGCACGAGGGGGGGATTGACGCGGTCGAGGACCACCTGGCGGTCGATTACCACCCGGCCGATGTCCGATCGGGACGGCAGGTCATACATGGTGTTGAGGAGTACTTCCTCGAGGATGGCGCGGAGGCCGCGCGCGCCGGTGCTGCGCAACAACGCCTGGTCGGCGATTGCCTCCAGCGCATCCTCCGTGAAGACGAGCTCGACGCCGTCGAGGTCAAAAATCTTGCTGTATTGCCTGGTGAGGGCGTTCTTGGGGTCCACCAGTATGCGGATCAGATCATCGAGATCGAGATCCTGGACCGTGGCCGCCACCGGCAGCCGGCCGACGAACTCGGGGATGAGGCCGAACTTGATCAGATCCTCGGGTAACACCTGGTCGAGCAGCTCGGTCGCCCTCCGCTCCTTGACGCTCCGAATGTCGGCCCCGAAGCCCACTCCTTGGTTGCCGATCCTGCGGCTGACCACATCCTCGAGGCCCGCAAAAGCCCCACCGACTATGAACAGGATGTTGGTGGTGTCTATCTGCAGGAACTCCTGATGCGGGTGCTTGCGACCACCTTGGGGAGGCACCGACGCAGTGGTGCCCTCCAGAATCTTGAGGAGCGCCTGCTGGACCCCCTCGCCTGACACGTCGCGGGTTATGGACGGGTTCTCGGCCTTGCGAGCGATCTTGTCAATCTCGTCGATGTAGATGATGCCGGTCTCGGCCCGGTTCACCTCGTAGTCGGCCGCCTGGATGAGCTTCAGCAGGATGTTCTCTACGTCCTCGCCGACGTACCCGGCCTCCGTAAGGGCCGTCGCATCTGCGATGGCAAAAGGAACGTTGAGGAGCCGGGCGAGCGTCTGGGCCAAGAGGGTCTTCCCACAGCCGGTGGGGCCGATGAGGAGGATGTTCGACTTCTGCAGCTCGACGTCGTCTTTGCGCTGCTGCCCGGCCCGCACTCGCTTGTAATGGTTGTACACAGCAACCGAGAGGACCTTCTTGGCCGAGTCCTGACCGACGACGTAGTCATCGAGGAACTCGAATATCTCCTTCGGTTTGGGCAGCTCGCCGAACGACACCTCCTCGGTACCTGAGAACTCCTCCTCGATGATCTCGTTGCAGAGATCGATGCACTCGTCGCAGATGTATACGCCGGGGCCTGCGATCAATTTGCGAACTTGCTTCTGTGACTTGCCGCAAAAGCTGCACTTGAGTAGATCGCTGCCCTCGGCGAACTTGGCCATCAGCTCTCTTTGCCTCCGGCCACTGCGGCTAGCTCCCTGCGACTCAGAACCGAATCGACGATTCCGTATTCGAGCGCTTCCTCAGCGGTCATCCAGAAGTCACGCTCGGTGTCGATGGCGATCTTGTCGTACTCCTGGCCGGTTCGTTCAGAGAGGATCCGGTTGATCTGCTCCCGCATGTGCACAATCAGCCGGGCCTGGATCTCGATGTCACTCGCTTGGCCCTGAGCTCCGCCGGTGGGCTGGTGGAGCATGACGCGGGCGTGCGGAAGTGCCATCCGCTTCTCCGGGGCGCCGCCGGCGAGGATGACGGCGGCCGCCGAGGCCGCCATTCCCATGCAGACGGTGCTGACCGGCGGCTTGATGTATTGCATGGTGTCGTAGACAGCGAAGAGCGAGGTGATGTTTCCGCCGGGCGAGTTGATGTAGAGGGCGATTTCCTTGTCCGGGTCCTCCGATTCGAGGTGTAGGAGCTGGGCCATGATCAGGTTGGCGACGGTGTCGTCGATGGGGGTGCCGAGGAAGACGATGCGGTCCTTGAGTAGTCGGCTGTAGATGTCGAACGCCCGCTCACCACGGCTAGTGGTTTCGACGACCGTCGGGACCAGGTAATTCTCTCCGCTCATTCACTCTCCTCGGCCGGCTCTCGTTCGGTTGATCCCTCGTCGACCGAGCGTAGATCGATCGGGCTCCCGTTCTGATCAATCGGCACTGCAGCGTCTAGGACAGCCTGCAGTGCCTTCCTTTTCAGGATATCACTCCGGAGGGCGATCTCCCGCGACGTTCCGCGAAGCTCTTTCACGAAGCCATCAGGAGACTCCTCCGCCTGGGCCGCGATCGCGCGGGCGGCCGCCTCGAACTCTTCGTCAGTGACCTCGAGCTCCTCCTTCTGTGCGACGGCGTCGAGGAGGATGTCGGTGCGGGCGTTTCTTTCTGCTTGGGAGCGAAGGTCGTCGAGGAACGCCTCCTGGGTCTGCCCGGTCACCTCGAGGTAGTCCGCTAGCTCGATGTCTTGGCCGGCCAGCTGCAGCGCAAAACGGTGGAGGGTGGCGTCCATCTCGGCGCCGACGATCGCTTCGGGCACGACCACGTCCATCTCGGCCAGCAGCTGGTCGAGTGCATTCCTTCGAAACTGGTCGGCGGCGGCCGCGCGCTTGAAGGACTCGAGCTGGGTGGTGAGCTCGCCTTTCAGCTCCTCCACCGTCTCGAACTCGGTCACGTCCTCCACCCACTCGTCGGTCAGGTCCGGGAGCCGCCTCTCCCGGACGTCCTTGACCAGGACCTGGATGGTGACGCGTTCCCCGGCCAGGTCTCCGAACCCGTCGGGGAGCGATGCCCGGTATTTGAAGATCTCGCCCGCGGCTTTGCCGACCAGTTCATCATCGAGGCCCTCGATGAAAGAAACGGAGCCGATCTCGTAGAGGAGATCCGAGGCCGCCGCTTCCGGCACCGGCTCGCCGTCATGGGTGGCCGAGATGTTTATGGAGGCGAAGTCGTCATCGCGAGCAGCTCGTGGAACGACGGCGAGCTCGGCGAACTGGCTTCGCATGCGATCGATCTGGGTGGAGAGCTCTTGCTCCGACACCTCGGGCGCCTCTACCTGGATTTCGCGGTCTCGGTAGGAAGGAACCCTGTCGAGAGTGGGCCACAATGTCACCTTGACCTCGATCTCCACACCGTCGTCTACGTCCTCCAGCTTCTCGAGGCTCGGGTTCACGGCGGGGCGGAGATCGGACTGTGACAGGGCGTCGGCGACCAGCTCCGGGAGTGCATCCTCGAGCGCTTCCGAACGGAGACGATCGGTCCCGACGGTGGCCTCGACGATGGGGCGGGGAGCCTTGCCGGGCCGGAAGCCTTTGATCTTCACTTCGGAGGACAGGCGGCGGGCGGTCCGGTTCATCGCCGCGTCCAGCTCTTCGTTGGGGATGTGGACCGTGACCAGCTTCTCGAACGGACCGGCGTCGCGGACCGTGGTCGTCATGTTGCTCCTTGGGATCGATGGATCAGGGTGACCGACGGGACTCGAACCCGCGACCTCCGGGTCCACAACCCGGCGCTCTAACCAACTGAGCTACGGTCACCACGGGGTGGCCGGCAGCGCCCCCGGAGGGATTCGAACCCCCGACCTTGAGCTTAGAAGGCTCCTGCTCTGTCCGGCTGAGCTACGGGGGCCTCGAGCGGGTGAAGGGAATCGAACCCTCACCGCCAGCTTGGAAGGCTGGAGCTCTACCATTGAGCTACACCCGCGCCGCGCTGAAATCCTAGCGTCAGGGTCCGCGTCCTCATTGTGTCGGGCTGGCCGGACTCGAACCGGCGACCTCGTGCTCCCAAAGCACGCGCGCTACCAAGCTGCGCCACAGCCCGGACGGACAGCTATCAGCTATTAGTCATTCTCGCACGGCGAGAGCTGTCACACTCTCTTGATACCTTCGGGTCATGAAACCTCCTGCTTCCCCCGAGATGTTGGCGCGCGCCCAGCAGTGGGACGAGCTCCACCGCTGGGAACGGGCGGAGCTGGGCCGCGCCCTTCGCCAGCTGGGCTGGACGTACTCGGAGATTCGCGAGCTCATTCCGGTCCCCAAGGGCACGCTGAGCTACTGGTGCCGGGAGATCCGACTGACGGAGGAGCAGGTGGAGGCGATCCGAGTGCGGCGTCCGCCCGGAGTGCGAACAGGGATCCCGGTGGACACACAGCGCAAGCGCCGGCTGGAGATCGAGGCAATCAGACGGGATGCTCGAGCCTTCGCTTTGGATCATCTAAACGACCCGTTCTGGGTGGCAGGCACGATCCTCTACTGGGCCGAGGGTTCCAAGACGCACAACCACTTGGAGGTCGCCAAC
>JBHICV010000028.1:0-20495 GCA_046759765.1 Acidimicrobiia bacterium | reverse complement strand
GGGCGGTTGGCTCGGCGGCCACCTCGGCCGCCGTGTCCTCGGTGACGAATCGAGTACGGGCACCAACTACTTCCGCGGGGGGCGTGACCTCGGCGATGACAAGCGTCATCTCCTCGTCGCCGTCCAGAAAAGCAGGATCGATGGTGACACGATCACCAGAGGTCATAGGGCGGCCCTGAAGCGCCCGGACCAGCTGTCCGGCGTCGACCGGAAGCGAGTCGCTCGCGACGACGATCCGTGACGCAGGTCCGAGCACCTTTCGACGACCCTCGGCGGCAGCACCCGGCTCGAGCCCGGCGTTGGTCATCGACTGAGGTCCCAGCAGAAGGGCCGACGGCTCCGTGGTTTGGCGCGGCGTCACCAGCACGTGGGTATCACCGATCTCGATGATTCCACCGCCGGGCAAGCCCATCGCGGCGAGCATTACCCGGTCGGCCCCGGCTACTGGATCGCGCCCTTCACGCACAACGAAACGCACTGTTCAAATGGTAGGAACTGTCGAGAGGGCCTGAGAAGAAGTGGAAACCACCGGGGCTCCTAACCCGCTTCCCTCTCCCAATGGGGATGAACTCGACGGCGTTCTCCCATGTGAGCCACGGCCGCCGATTCCATCATCTCGTCCTGCTCAGCCTCCTGGCCCTCATACCAGTCCGCATATCGAACCGAGGCCGGCCAAGCGGTCGCACCGTGCGCAAACACGCTCAGCCCCACTGTCGCGGTCAAGATCAGGATGATCAGGTCTGTGTTCGGGAGTCCAGAGTCGAGGACGATCGTTACCGCAAAGACAAGGGAGGCGAGGCCGCGAGGCCCGAACCACCCGAGATAGCCGACGGTCCTGGGCCGCACGTCCGATCTGATCATGGCGATCCTCACCGGTATGAGCCTTACCAAGCTCAAGGACAGCACCGCGTAGACGGCCACGCTGGCATCGAGTTCCGAAAGCGATGGCCCCAGCATGAGCGCCCCAAAGACGAAGAAAGACAGCATCGTTAGCAAGTGGGCAACCCCCTCGGCATGATCGCCGACATCGGGATAAGCGCTCCGGGCAACGGCGCCGAAGGTGACCCCTCCCACAAAGGCGGCAATGAAACCACTACCGCCCAAAGGGTCGGCGACCCCAAAGCAAAGCAGCGCGAGCGCGGTAACCGACAGGCCGCGCCAGATCGGCCCCATCCATCCCTTATGGCTCGAAAACACGACCGCCTTTCCACCCAGGTAACCGACCCCGGTGCCGATGACCGCGGCTATTCCGATCTCCTCCAAGAAGACCCTCCCGATCTCGGCCTCGCTCATCAGACCCGCGTCGATCTGCGCTTGAGCAAGGAAGACCGTGAGAACGGGAACTGCCAGCCCATCGTTCAGTCCACTCTCGATATTGAGTCCTTGTCTGACCAGACGGGGAACGCGGCGGTTGGTCACCACTGCTTGGCCGAGCGCGGCGTCGGTTGGCGCCAGCACCACCGCCAGCACGGCCGCTTCCCAGAACCCAAGACCGGTGAACAGCAAAAGTGCCGTGCCGAGTCCGGCGGCGACGGTAAGTGGGAGGCCGATACCGAGCAGCCGGCCGGGCACGAAGGACTCCTGCCTAAGTGCCCGAAGGTCGATCGCCACCGCGTCTGTGAACAGGACTACGACCAGGGCGAACTCCAACAGGAGGCCGATGCCCTGCGACGCGACGGAAACGTCGAGGGCATCGAGCGAGCCGGGACCGATCAAGATGCCGGCCACCACGAAAATCATCGGGCCCGTAATCGGGCTACGACTGAGCCTCCTGGAGATCAGCGCGTAAAGGACAAAGCTGAGCGCTACTAGTGCGAGGCCGAAGTCCGACACCTCAGGCCTCGCGGGTAAAAGCCTCGACCGCGGCGCGTACGCTCGGGAAGAGCCTCTCGAAGTGCACTGGCCGGATTGCGTCGGCCCGCTCGAGCATCTCGACCAAGTGATCCTTCACGCGTGCCATCCAGATCTCGATGCCTTCGGCCCCGAGTTCTTCCACCAGCTCGGCCATTGCTGCCAACGCGGTCGAATCGACGTCAAAGATGGTCTCGGCATCGATCAGTACCACCCGGGGCGTCGGTTCGGTACTGGCGATGGCATCTCTAACTGCCTCTTTGAGTACGTTGGCGTTGGCGAAGAAGAGGTCGGCATCGAACCGGAAAATGATGAGCCCCGGGAAGGTCTCAGCCTGGGGGTGGTTCTCGAGGCTCTGGAAGGCGATGTCGTCCGATTCTTCGTCCCGGACGCGGCCCAGGATCGCCGAGTGCGGCCGGCTGGCACGCGCGACCAGGAACACAATCGACACGCCCACTGCAATGGCCAGGCCGGCGAGAATGTCAAAGACCAGAACGCCCAGCATGGCAGCCAAGCCTGCCCAGAAGTCGTCCTTCCGTACCTTGAGGTAGCGGGCGATCTTTCCAAAGTCGATGAGGTGCCACACGGCGTGGATCACGATCGCACCGAGGGTCGCCTCCGCCAGGTTCGCGAACAGGCCGGTCAAGAAGAGGATGGTGATGAACACGGCGGCCGTGAGCACGAAGGACGCCATTTGCGTCTTCTGCCCCGCCTGATCGGCCGCAGCCGACTTGGAGAGGCTCCCGTCGACTACAAAGCCACCAAAGAACCCGGCGGCCGCGTTCGAAGCGCCTAGAGCCACCATCTCCTGGTCGGGGCTTATCGAGTACTTGTGCTTGTTGGCGTAGGTTCGAGCAGCCGCTACCGATTCCGCGAATGCGACAATGAAGACTCCTAGGCCTCCTGGAATCAGTGCGACCCAATCGTCGACGGTGAGGTCCGAGGGCAAGCCGGGCAACGGCAGACCACTGGGTATCTCGCCGATTACGTGTACCCCTTTGGCCTCGAGGTCGAGTGCGGTCACCGCCAGGATCGATAGAACGGTCACCACCAGCGCCGCGGGGATGCGGGGAACCAACCTCTCCATCCCGAAGAGCAAGGAAAGGCTCGCGATCCCGACCGCCAGCGTCCACCCATTGGTCATGTCGAGGTTGGTGATGATCTCCCAGATATCTTCGAAGAAGTTCTCCGAGTCGGTTTCGAACCCGAACAGCTTGTGGAGCTGGCCGGCGGCGATGGTGAGGGCCAGCCCCACAATGAACCCGTCGAGCACGGGCTTGGACATGAAGTCGGCGATGAAGCCCAGACGTAGGAATCCCGCGATGACGAATATGACGCCAACCAGAATGGCGAGTGCCGTCGTCAGCTCCACGAAGCGATCGGGATCGCTCACAGCAAGGGGAGTTACCACGGCCAGCGACATGACGGCGACCGTCGAGCTCGGCCCGACATTCAGTTGGCGCGAGGTACCGAAGATCGCGTAGGCGAAAGGTGCGACCAAGGCGGTGTAGAGGCCCGTTTCGGGGGGGCATGCCGGCAAGCGAGGCGTAGGCCATGGCTTCGGGCACCAACAGCGCCCAGACAGTGAGGGCGGCGATGAGATCGCCGCTCAGCCAGGACCGGTCGTAGTCCGGCAGCCAGGCAGCCGCCGGTACGTATCGGCGCCAGCCCGTCAGCTCATCGACGGAATACATCGCCCTCCCTCGGCGGAAGGAATCTAGTAACTGGGAGTCGCCCGCGATTACTAGCCGGCGAGTTGGAGGTCGGGTATCGACCCGATCGGATGGGCGACAACACCCGTCGCATCGACAACTGTTGCCTGCTCGCCCGTCAACCACCGCCAGATGAGTTCGGCCTCCTCGGCCGCTCCCCATGTGAGCGGTACCTGCGACCCTTCCTCGTCGTCGGGCTCGACCGGCAAGAGAGGAGGACGGTTCCCGTCGGCCCAGCTCGCGACCAGCCGAGCACGGTCAACGAGCGCTCCCTCACCAGAGCGACGCTCCAAGCGGAGGAGGCCGGCTTCGATCAGCGTCCGCCAGGCGCGTCTGCGCTCGATCGCTCGGGCAAGCGCCCGGTAGCGGTCGCGTGCCCAAGCGGCTTCCTCGAAACGCTGCTCTCCGGCCAGCGCCGACATTCGCGCCGCGAGAGGATCGAGGAGCACAGCGGGCCAGGTTTCGATTCCTTCGCGCAGCTTGCCCACGACGTGCCCGTATTCCTCCGCCGCCAAGCTGCCGTCGCACGGACAGTAGGCAACGCCCAGCTGCGCGAACTGGCACGGACCGGATCGCGAGCGCGCCTTTCCGCGGCAGCGCCGAATCGGCAAAGCATCCCAGAGTGCGAGTTGAACCTGCTCGGCGGCACGGCGCGACCGGAAAGGGCCGAGATAGAGGCATTGGTCACGGACTTTCCTGGCCAAGGAGAGCCGAGGAAAGGTCTCGTCGGTCAACTTCACGTAGTGAACGCTCCGTGGCGGTTTGGACCTCACGTTGAACCTCGGCCGGTGAGACTGAATGAGCCGCAGCTCAGTGACCGAGGCTTCGAGCTCGGTCTCGCAGACACGGTGCTCGATCCTTCGCAGCTCTCGCAGCATGTTCGTGACGCTCCGGCGACCATCGCCGTAGAAGTACGAGCGGACTCTCGTCCGCAGGTTCTTCGCCTTGCCCACATAGAACACCTCGTCGTTGCGATCGAGGAACTCGTAGACGCCGGCCCGGCGGGGAAGCAACTCGGTCAACGAGATCTTCTGATAGTGAGGTGAGCCACGGGCAGTGGGCAACTGCAGGAGGTCCTCGAGCGCCGTGACACCAATCGTGCCGGCGCGTTCGAGCAACCCGTGGAAGACATGGGCGGTGGCATGCGCATCGTCAAGGGCTCGGTGGGTTGGTTCCTGCGGGGAGCGAAAGTGTGCTGCCAAGCTGGACAGGCTCAGACGTCGCACCTCACCCGCCAGGAGCCGGCGAGCCAAGCCCAGGGTGTCGACCGCCCGGTTAGGAAGCCGGCCGTATCCCAGCTCTTCGGCTGCCGTGTTGAGAAAGCCGAGGTCGAAGCGAACGTTGTGGCCTACGACAACGGCATCGGACAGGAACTCGAAGAAGGTCGGTAGCACCTCTGCGATCGGGGGTGCCTCGACCACCATCGCGTGGGTAATTCCGGTGAGGATCGTGATCGTGGCGGGAATCTGGCGATTCGGGTTGACGAGTGTGTGAAAGGTGCCCTGCAGCTCGCCGGCCTGATATCGCAGCGCACCTATCTCCGTTATGGCGTCCCGGCTCGCAGCGCCGCCCGTGGTTTCGAGGTCCACGACGCAGAAGGGGACCTCGTGGAGAGGGGCTCCCAGCTCCTCGAAGCTTCGCTGGACCACCGAGCCAAGCTATATCGAACATACGTTCGATGTCAACGACCGGAGTTCAGGACTCGGCTCGCTGGCGGGCGGCTTCAAAGAGAAGAATCCCGGCGGCCATAGCCGAGTTGAGCGAGTCGATGCGCCCGCTCATCGGGATACGAAGCCGCGCGGTGGACCCGGCCAACCAGTCATCGGACAGACCCAGCTGCTCGCTTCCGACGACGACTGCCGATGGACCCGAATAGTCGGCGTCGTAGTAAGCGAGCTCCGCCGTGGGCGTGGCGGCATAGGTTTTCACGTCGGCGGACCTCAGCCAAGAAAGAGCCTCGTTGGTTGTTACGACGGCGACCGGGACCGTGAACAGAGCTCCCAGCGAGGCGCGAACGACATTGGGGTTGAACAGATCGGTGGTTGGGTCACAGACGATGACCGAGTCAGCACCGACGGCGTCGGCGGTTCGGAGCATTGTCCCCAGATTGCCGGGCTTTTCTATCGCCTCGACGGCCAGAAGCAATGGGTTGGTTCCTGGCGCTAGACGCGCGAGACCGGTCTGGAACTGAGGCGCGACGGCCAGCAAACCGTCCGGCCGGCCGCGGTAGGAGACCTTGCGGAAGGGAGCTTCGGTGAGCTCGAAGAGGCGCGCTCCTTGGGCCTCGGTCCGCTCCAGCAGCAATGACTCGTCGACCTCTCGGAAAAGATCCGGAGCGAAGTACACCTCTTCGATCGGCTGGCCGGCCTCGACCGCACGGCTCAACTCCCGATGGCCCTCGATGAGAAAGCGGCCGGAGCGATCACGCTCCCGTCTGGAACGGAGGCGGACCAGCGCCTTGACCCGCGGGTTGGTGCTGGAGCTGATCTTCGCCACGGGACCAAGGCTTCAAGGAGTAGTTGACTGCCAGCGGTTCCAGTGGAGCACTTCGGCATCGGGGCGCCAGCCGCGCCTCAGTGAGCCGGATCGCCGGTCGGGAGCGGGGTGCCCGACGGTAACGATGCCGATCGGCGTTACCTCAGCCGGGATAGCGAGCAGATCCTGCAATCCCGACACAGCGTGCGTCCCGAGGAAACCCGCGGCCAATCCTTCATCCACGGCGGCCAACAGGATGGCCATCATCGAGGCTCCCGCGTCTATCCACCAGAAAGGGATTGGCCAGTCAATCTCGCTACCGTCTTCCTGCAACTTGTCGGGCTCGCGATAGCGACGGTGGTAGGCCTCCTCGCTGACACACACGACTATGTGAGCCGGTGCGCGAGAGATCCAGGGGTCGAAGCCGGCCTGTGCATATGCGGCTTCATCTGCCAGCTCGGCGATCGAGTGGCGAAGAGATTCATCGGTAACAACGACGAAGGATTGTCCCTGCGTGAAACCGGCCGAGGGCGCCCGGCGTCCCGCATCCACGATGCGCTCCAACGACTCGGTACCTACGGCCTCCTGCGTGTAGTTACGGACCATTCGCCGCCGGCGGATCACTTTTCGGAACTCCATCCCCGCTCGAGGCTAGGAGCTAGGTTTCGGCCGTGGAGCGCAGTTGGGGTAAGGCGGCCCGAGAGCTGGGAATCGGGATCGGGACTTCTGCCATCGCGCTCAGCGCCATCTGGTGGGCGACACCATTCACTTTGGAGCTGATGACCTTCGCGCTGCTGCTCGGCGTCGCTTGGTGGGTTACGACGACCGACTCTTCGCGCCTGGCGCTGGGCGTTCGTCCGACAATGCTCCTGTTCGGCGGAATAATGCTCGCGCTGGCGGCAGCGATCAGCCTCTTCACGAGCACAGCACGACTGATGATGCTTCTCATCGCCATGCTGTTGGGCACCATTGCAACGATATGGGTGCTGAGGATCCTGCCTCGGTGATGACTCAGAGGTTCCGGACGCCCGCCCCGACCTGACCGAGCCCCTCTTTGGCGTCAGCAAACAGCATCACCGTATTGTCCCGGTAGAACAGCGGATTGTCGATGCCGGCAAAGCCGGGTGAAAGGCTCCGCTTCACCACCACCACTGTGTTCGCCCGATCCACCTCGAGGATCGGCATTCCATAGATAGGGGACGTCGCGTCGTCTCGCGCGGAAGGGTTGACGACATCGTTGGCGCCGACGACCAGCGCTACGTCGGTGTGAGGAAAGTCACGATTGATCTCATCCATCTCGACGAGCTGGTCGTAGGAGACATCTGCTTCGGCCAGGAGCACATTCATGTGCCCCGGCATTCGCCCCGCTACCGGATGGATGGCGTAACGAACGTCCACCGAGCGCTGCTCCAGGAGATCGGCTACCTCTCTGAGGGCGTGCTGAGCTTGCGCCACCGCCAGGCCATAGCCAGGGACCACGATGACAGACCGCGCATAGCCGAGGGTGATCGCCACGTCCTCGGGGGTTGTCGCCCGAACCGGCTTCTCCTCGGCGCCTTCGAGCGTGGCCGTCTCGTCCGTCCCGAACGCACCGAATAGTATGTCGGCGAGGCTGCGGTTCATCGCTCTGCTCATGATCCTGGTCAGGATCAGACCCGACGCCCCAACTAAGGCTCCACCGATGATGAGAGCCGGGCTCTCGATCACGAAGCCGGCTGATGCGGCGGCGATGCCCGAGAATGAATTCAACAGCGCAATCACGACGGGCATGTCGGCGCCGCCAATGGGCACAACGCGGCTGATGCCGAGCACGCCGGCGGAGGCGGCAAGCACTATGTAGGTGGCAGTGCTCCCGTCGACGACGACCAAGATCCCGGAGGCCAAGACGACGCCGGCCAGCAGCAGGTCCACGACCATCTGACCCGGGTAGGTGAGCGGCCGGCCCGGAACGAGCCCCCGTAGTTTCCCGAAGGCAACGAAGCTGCCCGTGAAGGTGATGGCGCCGACGGCGCTGGAGATCACGATCGTCACGGCGGTCGTTTCCGTGGGAGCAGGTCCTGTGAGGATCTCGGCGGCCGCCACGAGCGCAGACGCGCCGCCACCAAACCCGTTGAATGCGGCTACGAGCTCCGGCATGGAAGTGATTGGCACGCGCACAGCGGCTACGGCTCCGATAACGCCTCCGACCGCCACGCCCCCTGCGATCAGGCCCCAGGTGAGAACCTCGGTGGAGACAAGCGTGACAACTACGGCAATCAGCATCCCGACTGCCGCCGCCTGATTGCCCGACCTCGCCGTTGCCGGCGAAGACAGTCGTTTCAAGCCGACAATGAACAGAACCGACGCCAGCAGAAGCAGCAGGCCCGCCAGCGTGGAGCTCAACTGGAGTCCTTACGCCTGAACATCTCCAACATCCGGTCCGTGACCAGGAACCCGCCGACCACGTTGATGGTGGCGAAGACCAGGGCCACCAATCCGAGCGCGCCGGCCAAGGTCTCCGAGGCGCCTCCTGCTATCACCAGGGCTCCGATCACGGTGACGCCGGAGATGGCGTTGGATCCGGACATCAGGGGCGTGTGCAGCGTCGGAGGGACCTTGGTTATTACCTCGAAGCCGACGAAGGCCGCCAGAACGAACACGGTGATGCCTACGAGAACGGTCACAGTGCCGTTCCCGCCGCCGCTAACACTTCCGGATGCACCAGCTCGCCTCCCTGAGCCACCAGGCAGCCCGCCACGATCTCATCCTTCGGATCCAGTTGGAGCCCGTCCGGGGTCGAGACATATAGCACCAGTTCGGTGACATTGCGGGCGTAGAGGTGACTGGCGTGGGTAGGCACCCGCGAAGGCAGGTCGGTGGGGCCCAGGATGGTTACTCCCGCGAAAGAAACCACCTCATCGGGCTTAGTCAGCTCGCAGTTACCCCCGGTGGAGGCGGATAGGTCCACTACCACCGATCCGGGCGCCATCGCCTCGAGCATTTGGGCAGTGATCAACAAAGGGGCTCGCCGGCCGGGGATCGCGGCGGCTGTAATCACCACATCAGCGCTCGCAACGAAAGGAGCCAGCTGGGCTAGTTGTCGAGCCTGGTCGTCTTTCTCCAGCTCACGGGCATAGCCGCCGGAGGCCTCCGCGTCTTGAGGGTCGAGATCGAGGGACACGAAACCGGCGCCCAGACTCTCGACCTGCTCCTGCGCGGCCGCCCTTACGTCGTAGCCACTCACCCGCGCTCCCAGCCTGCGGGCAGTGGCGATTGCCTGGAGGCCGGCCACGCCCGCGCCGAGGACCAGAACACCTGCCGGGGGAACGGTGCCGGCGGCGGTCGTGAGCATCGGGAGGAATCGAGGCGAATGCTCGGCCGCCACAATCACCGCCTGATATCCGGCCGCCGTTGCCTGAGATGACAGCGCGTCCATCGCCTGAGCCCGGGTGGTGCGCGGCAAGAGGTCAAATGAGAGCAGTGTGGCCCCGGTATGAGCGAGACGAAGCACCGCTTTCGGGTGGTCAAGGGGCTCGAGGAGACCGAGCAGCGCGGTGTTCGGACCCAGGTATGACTCCTCGGCCGGGGCAGGCCGGGCAACGACGCACACGAGATCCGCGTTCCACACCTCACTGTGCTGAGCGACCACCCGGGCCCCCGCCGCGGAGTAGTCGTCATCGGCAAAGAGAGCTCGTTCACCCGCACCCTTCTCGACCAGGACCTCGTAGCCCTGACCCGTCAAGCGTTCAACGGCGCTCGGTGTCAGTGCCACCCGCCGCTCCCGGGAGGCGGACTCGGAAGGAACGCCGATAAGCATGGCGGGCAATTTACAACGATTGCTTCTGTCGTCCCTTCGCTCGTCTTGGCAAGGGAAGCGACCTTGGTAGGTTGGAGCATCTACACCTCGGGGAAGGGGACATCGGGTGGTCACTAGTGCCGAGAGGCTGCCGACTCCCGAGGCCATCATCCGCGTTGCCTTTACAAGAGGAGAAGGGTGCTTGGAGCTTGCCTCGCTGCTCGCAACGGACACTCCAGTGCGTGTGGTGGACGACATACACGGGGCCTGCATACAGGCGCGCGCCGATGTCCTCGTCAGTCGAAAGCTGTCCAACTTTGATCTCACGAATCAGGCCGTGCCCCATCATTTCGACCCGGAGACCCCAGAGAAAGTCGCGGCTCTCGTAGGCACGGGTCCGAATTCCCTGTTCGCCGGCCAAGTGGCGGTTCGGCTGGCGAGCCGCCTTGACGTGCCGGTGGAGCTGGTGACCGCGCACAGCAACGACCAAGAGCGCATGGCCGGAGGCCGTGCCCTGACCGACATATCCCGGCAGATAGGAGCCGGCGGTCGTCTGGTAAAGATCTCGGAGGTCTCCGACCTGATCCACAGCGTCGGAGAGCGGTCTCTGCTGGTGTTCGGCGCGGCAGGCGGACGGTTGCTGCAAAGGCTGTTCTTCGGGACCGGAGTCCGTTTACGCTCCCAAGCGCCGTCGGGCGCCGTGATCGTCCAGGCTGCGCCGATGAGAGTCTTCCGAAGAATGGTGGACCCTTCCTATGTGAGCGGACACATGAGTGTCGCCGAGGCTTCCCGGGTTACCGATGCCCCGGTGGTGGCGGTGGTCGACGGCGGCCGTCTGATCGGCGTGGTTCGACGCGAATCCCTGGCGGAATCCGATCCGGAAGCCTTGGTATCAAGCGTGATGGAAGAAGGCGCCTCGGCGGCTCAGGAAGACTCGCTCGAGGAGTTGAGGGCCCGCGATCATCCCTTCGAACGCATCCCGGTGACGGATGAAGACGGGATGCTGGTCGGCGACGTGACATTCTGAAGCCTCTCGTGGTTGGAGAGCCGCGGCTTTAGGCTCTTTCGAATGGACGAGGAGTATCCCTGGCCGAGCCTCTGATCCGTCTTATCAGCGTGACGAAGGTCTATCCGGGAGCCGACGAACCTGCCGTCCGGGATCTTTCGCTTGATATTGAACACGGAGAAACCGTGGTGCTGGTCGGCCCCTCCGGATGTGGCAAGACCACCACGCTCCGCATGATCAACCGACTCACCGACCCAACCTCGGGAACGATCTTGTGCGACGGCGTCGACGTCTCCGAGATCGAGCCGTTCGAGCTCAGGCGGCAGATGGGGTATGTCATCCAACGAGTCGGACTGTTTCCCCATAGAACCGTGGCCGAAAACATCTCCACCGTCCCGAGTCTGCTTGGCTGGTCGAAGCCCCAGATATCGGAGCGAGTTGCGGAGCTCCTGTCGCTGATGGGGCTCGATGCTGATCTCGCGGCCCGATACCCGTCCGATCTCTCCGGCGGACAACAGCAGCGAGTAGGGGTGGCGAGGGCTCTGGCGGCAGACCCTCCGGTGCTGCTTATGGACGAACCCTTCGCCGCGGTCGACCCTATCGTGCGCGGGCGTCTCCAGGACGAGCTCCTCGCGCTGCAGGGTCAGCTCTCCAAGACGATTGTCTTCGTCACCCACGACATCGACGAGGCGCTCAAGCTGGGCGACAGGATCGCTTTGCTCAATATCGGCGGTGTTCTCACCCAGTTCGCACGCCCCGAGAAGATCCTGAGGGAGCCGGCGGATCAATTCGTCGAGGACTTCCTCGGTGGCGAGCGAGGCCTGAAGAGACTGGCACTGCTCCGCATATCCGACATAAAGCTCGAGCCCGGTCCTGTGACACAGCCCGAGACACCTTCGGCCGAGGCTCGCCGGATAATGGCGGCGGGCGGCACCGACTGGGTGGTTGTGGTGGGGGACGGCCGACTGCTCGGATGGGTCGGAGAGGACGACCTGGCGGCGCGCGAAAAGGTCGGCGAAGCGGAGCCGAGACCGTTCTTGGTGGAGCTGAGCCCGCGCGGCACTCTCAGAGAGGCACTCGACGCCATCGTCTCGCACCGCACCCAGGTCTCGGTCATAACGGATGAGGGCGCCTACTTGGGTCTCCTCAGCCTCACACACCTGCACGACGAGCTCGAGCGATGACTCTCCTCGGGGCCCAGGCTCAGACGACTCAGCCGCTGGTGCGATGGGACTGGGTGTGGGATCACCTCGACGACATCTGGGCACAGACAGTCGAGCACCTCGTCCTCACCGCTTACGCGCTTGGGGTCGGGATCGTCCTCTCGGCCGCGCTGGCGTTTGTCGCCTTGCGCTGGCGGTGGACGTTCCATCCGATCTCCTGGATGACAGGGGTGCTTTACACCATCCCTTCGCTGGCCCTGTTCGTGATCCTGATCCCGATCACGGGCCTTTCGAAGACAACGGCATTGATAGGGCTCGTTTCCTACACCCTGCTCATACTCGTGCGCAACATCGTCGCCGGAATCGACGGAGTACCGGGAGAAGTCCGCGAGGCGGCCGCCGGGATGGGGTACAACAGACGGAGCCTGCTCTGGAGAGTCGAGGTTCCCCTCGCGCTGCCTGTGATCGTCGCTGGCATTCGCGTGGCCGCGGTAACGACAGTGGGCCTGGTAACCGTCACGGCGTTGATCGGAGAAGGAGGCCTCGGTCAGCTGATCCTCACTGGCCTCAATCGGTTCTTCACGACGCCTCTCATCGTGGGTGCGGTCTTGTCGGTCGCGCTCGCGCTCCTGATTGATCTGGCCCTCGTGAGCACCCAGCGCGCCCTGACTCCTTGGGCGAGGAGGCGCGCATGATCGACGGGCTCTGGGCCTGGTTCACGGATCCTGCCCAATGGCAGGGCACGGACGGGATTCCCAATCGAGTCTTCGAGCATCTCACGCTATCGATTCCGCCGGTCGCCCTCGCCGCGCTGCTGGCGATCCCGATCGGCGTGGTGCTCGGCCACACGAGACGCGGCGCCTTTCTCACCATTTCGGTAGCCAACGTCGGAAGAGCGCTGCCGTCGTTCGCGGTTCTCGTGCTGGCGCTTCCGTTGGCCATCCGTTGGGGACTCGGACTTAGCTACTGGCCCGCTTTTGCGGCGCTGTTCCTGCTGGCGATACCTCCGATCCTGGTCAACGCCTACACAGGGGTGCGCGAGGTCGACCCGGAGATCAGGGAGGCAGCCCGCGGAATGGGCCTAAAACCTCGCCAGATCCTGACCCGGACCGAGCTGCCTATCGCCGTGGCCCTGATTTTGACCGGACTGCGGATAGCGTCGGTGCACGTCATCGCCACCGCCCCGCTGGCCGCCCTGGCAGCCGGTGGCGGGCTCGGCCGGTACATCATCGACGGACTGGCGACCTTGAACATTCCGGAGGTTCTGGGCGGCGCGATACTCGTCGCCGCTCTGGCACTCTCCTTCGAAGCTGGGTTCAGCCTCCTCCAGCGGGTGACCGCGTCGCCTGGGCTGGCCCGCGGTCCGTATCTGGACGCTCTTACGCGGAGCAAGCCCGGCTAGAGGGAATTCCGCGCCTTCACCTATCGTTCAAGGAGCAGTGCCCGGTGGGCGCTTTCCCAATGCAGTCTCCTAAGGAAGGGGATACCCATGCGGAAGTACCGCACCCGTGTCTTCGGGGCGGCCCTTCTGGCGGTGGCCTTACTGGCTGCAGCCTGCGGGTCGGGTGAAGGCACGACCATCATCGTCGGCTCCACAAACTTTCCCGAGCAGGAGATCCTGGGCGAGATCTATGCCCAGGTGTTGGAAGCCGAGGGCTATCCAGTGGAGAAGAAGTTCCAACTCGGTAGCCGAGAGGTCGTCGAGCCGGCCATTGAAGCCGCCGAGATCGGGCTTTATGCCGAGTACGTGGCCACTGTGCTGTCGTTTCTTGCTCGCCCCGACGCGCCCCGATCCGACATCCGAGATGTCGACGCGGCGCACGCCGAGCTCACCGAGAGGTTCGCCGATCGAGGAGTGATGGTCCTCGACTACGCGCCGGCAATCGACGCCAATGCCATCGTCGTCACCAAGGCGACCGCGGATCAGCTCGGATTGGCCAAGGTGAGCGACCTTGTGCCTCACGCAGGACAGCTTGTCTTCGGAGGCCCACCAGAGTGTCCGACGCGCGAGTTCTGCGAGATCGGGCTCCGCGACGTGTACGGCATCGAGTTCGCCGAGTTCAGGCCGCTCGACGTAGGAGGGCCGATCACAGTGACCGCCCTGGCTACCGGCGAGATCGACGTCGCTCTGCTGTTCTCCTCCGACGGCGCTATAGCCGCTAACGGCTTTGTCGTCCTCGAAGACGATCGTCATCTACAAGGAGCCGACAACATCGTCCCGGTGGTAAGGCTGGATCTGGTCGACGAGTACGGAAGTGCGCTGACCGATCTGATCGACCGGGTGACGGCCAAGATAACGACATCAGAGCTCTCCCAGATGAATAGGCGGGTCAACATCGATCTCGACGATCCCTCCGCGGTAGCGCGGGACTGGCTCGTCACCAACGGGTTCATTGACGCCTGAGCGGTAACGAGCAGCTGGCTACCGGGGACACGTAGCATTCCGGGACCCATGAGTTCGGACGGCTACTACCGGCACCCGACCATTTTCGGATCCGAGATCGTCTTCGTCTCTGAAGATGACCTCTGGACCGTCGATGTCCAGGGTGGATTCGCCCGCAGGCTCACATCGAATCCGGGCATGATCACCTTCCCGTCGTTCTCGCCCGATGGGCGACTCCTCGCCTTCACGTCGCGGGATGAGGGCCCTCCCGAGGCATACGTCATGGCGTCCGAGGGAGGTCCACCGTCCAGGATCACCCACATGGGCTCATTCACCTACGTTGCGGGCTGGACACCGGACGGCCGCGTCGTCGTAGCTACCGACTGGAAGCGCCCGTTTCGTGCGGACTTCACCCTCTGGGCCGTGGCTGTCGATGGGGGTCCTCCCACCCAGCTCGTTGCGGGACCTGCGCGAGCGATCACCTTTGAGAGGGAGGGACCGGGCGTGGCGATGGCCAGAGGCCTGGCCGACCCTGCTCGGTGGAAGCGCTACCGCGGGGGCACTGCGGGCACGATCTGGGTCGACAGGCATGGCGACGGTGAGTTTTCCAAGCTCATTGCGCTCGACGGAAACTTGGCTGCTCCGATGTGGCTGGGCCGCCGCATCTACTTCCTCTCTGATCATGAGGGAACCGGCAACCTCTACTCCACCACTCCCGGGGGTCGCTCGCTGCAGCGTCACACGAACCACGAAGATTTCTACGCGCGGTTTCCCGCTACGGACGGGCGCCGCATCGTCTATCACGCCGGCGCCGATCTCTGGATCTACGACGCGGAAGCTGCGGATGCTCGGCCGGTCTCGATCCAGACCTCAGGTTCCCGGAGCCAGCGTAACCGCCGGTTCGTGAGCGCCTCCGACCACCTCGAGTCCTACAGCCTTCACCCCAACGGTCACTCGGTAGCGCTCGTGGCTCGAGGCGGAGCGTTCACGATGCCCCTGTGGGAAGGTGCACCGCTGCGCCACGGCGTCCCTTCGGAAGCGCGGCGCCGCCTGGCTACCTGGCTTCCGGATGGCAAGCGACTGATCGCGATCTCGGACGAGACCGGCGAGGAGTCACTGGTGGTCGCCAACGCCGACGGCTCCGGGCGCGCTCGCCTGATCACGGGCGACCTGGGCCGGGCGGCAACGCTCGCAGCCGCGCCCGCTGGTTCCATGGTGGCGCTGAGCAATCAGCGTCATGAACTGATCGTGGTGGATGTGAGCTCGGGAGAGTCCCAGGTGGTCCATCACAGCCCCTGGGAGCCGATCGCCGGCCATGCCTGGTCCCCTGACGGCCGGTGGCTGGCGTATGCGGCTTTCGAGTCCCACACCAGCTCTGCGGTTCATCTATGTGACACCAAGACGTGGGAGAAAACGCGGGTCACGCGCCCGGACTTCATAGATGTAGCGCCTTCCTTCGACCCGGAGGGTCGCTATCTGTACTTCCTGTCCTGGAGGGTCTTCGATCCGGTTGTGGACGGTCACTTCTTCGAGCGCGGCTTTCCCAGGGGAGCGCGGCCATACCTGGTAACGCTACGCGCGGAGCTGTCTTCTCCGTTCGCGGCCGCTACCAGGGAGCCGAGACCTCCCGGGTCGCCCGAGGAGCCGGAAGCGAACAAGGCCGACAACTCCGAGCCTCCGGAAACGGATATCGATCTTGACGGGATAGAGAGCCGGATCGTGGAGTTTCCGGTGCCTGAGGCACGCTACCGGGCCGTACGGGGCGCAGAGGGGCGGGTACTGCTGCATTCGGTGCCGGTCGCCGGGAGCCTGCAGCCTCCGGCCGACAAGTCGAAGCCCAAGGGAGTCTTGGAAGCGTATGAGTTCGCGTCCGAGAAGACGGAGCGCGTAGCAGAAGGCATCTCGAGCTTTGAGGTTTCATCCGACGGCAAAGTCATGGCTATCCGAGCCGGCAAGAAGCTGAGAGTCGTTCCTGCGAGCTTCAAGGAATCAGAGGAGAAGAAGACGGAGGAACCAGGTCGCGAATCTGGCTACGTCGACCTAGGGCGCCTGAAGGTCGAGGTCGTCCCGGGAAGCGAGTGGCAGCAGATGTTTTCGGAGGCGTGGCGACTCCAACGCGACCAGTTCTGGACCGAGACGATGTCGGACGTTGACTGGGAAGGCGTCTACGACAGGTACTTGCCGTTAGTAGATCGAGTCGGGAGCAGGGCTGAGTTCTCCGACCTCATGTGGGAGATGCAGGGCGAGCTGGGCACGTCCCACGCCTACGAGTTGGGGGGCGACTACCGGCCCGAGCCGAAGTGGTTCCAGGGCTTCCTGGGTGCTGATCTCGTGTGGGACGACGGGGCCCGGAGCTGGAGAGTCGACCGCGTCCCCACCGGCGACCCGTGGGACATTACGGCGTCTTCGCCGCTGACCAGGCCGGGAGCGAACGTCTCCGAAGGGGACCTCATCGTCGCAGTCGACGGGGTGGAAACGTCCAAGCGAAGATCACCGGATCGGCTCTTCGTACACAAGGCCGACTCGGCTGTCACGCTGGCCGTCAGAACTCCGGGCGCACGGCGGCGCACACTTCTCACCCAGGCTCTTCGTTCCGAGTTGCCGCTCCGCTATCGGGATTGGGTCGAGAAAAACCGGCGAACCACCCATGAGCGCACGGATGGCGAGGTCGGCTATGTGCACATACCCGACATGGGACCACGGGGGTTCGCCGAGTTTCACCGCTACTTTCGAGCAGAGGTGGACCGGCCCGGGCTGATCATCGATGTACGTCAGAACTCGGGGGGCAACGTCTCGCAGCTGCTGCTCGAACGACTTGCCCGGCGCAGGGTGGGATATGACGTCTCCCGATGGAGTGAACCCCAGCCTTGGCCGGTGGAGGCTCCGACCGGTCCGATGGTGTGTCTCACGGACGAGTACTCCGGCTCGGATGGCGACATCTTCAGCCATGCCTTCAAGCTGATGGATCTCGGCCCCCTCATCGGCAAGCGAACCTGGGGAGGCGTAGTAGGTATCTTCCCGCGGCATGCCCTGGTCGACGGGACGATCACCACCCAGCCTGAGTTCGCGTTCTGGTTCAAGGACGTGGGATGGGGCGTTGAGAACTACGGAACCGACCCTGACATCGAGGTCGAGATTCGGCCTCAGGACCATGCCGCCGACGCCGACCCTCAGCTGGATAAGGCAATTGCGGAGGCACTCAAGGAGATTCGACGAGCCCGCCCGAAGGTTCCGGAGTTTCAGCCGATCCCGTCTCGCCAACCGCCTCGGCTCGAGTTCGACTGAGCGTCCGGAAAAAGCTGGAGCCGGCCGTACGATTGCGGTCATGGAAATCGAGAACGTGCCTCTCGAGCTGTGGAGCGATCTGACCGCCGTAGCCCATCAAGTATTGCGCCGGCTCGAGTCTGACGAGGTGCCGGCAGGCGTTCGGCGCGTGGCGGCCAGCGACCGTCTCCCTCCGCCTCTCGGGCGGGCCCTGGTACGCGAGCTGGAGGCCAACACCTGGTTGCGCGAGAAGGTGACAGAGGCATGGGGCGAGAAGAAGCCAACCGTTGCGGGCGCGCCGGCGAAGGCTGCCGCACTCTTCCTCGAGCGGCCCGAAGGATGGGAGAGCGAGCTCGAAGCAGTCACGGAAGCGTGGTCCCAGGATCACCAACTCAGGGAGCTGGAGCAGCTGCAGGCAGAGACTGAAAGCCTCCGCGGGGAGCTGGAGTTGGCTCGAAGTCGAGCGAAGGCGGCCGAGAAGAGGGCCCGTCAAGCGGAGCAGTCCGCGGCGAAACGGAGGAAGGCCACCAAGGCGGACTCGGCCCGGGCGCGGCGGGAAGACATCGACAAGGAGGCCGAGCTGGCCGGCAAGCTCGAGCGGATGTCGGACGAGATGGATGAGCTGAGGGAAGCCGTGGCGAAAGCACAGGATCGGAGCCGTTTCCTCAGAGCTGCGCTTCTGCGGGCAAGGAGGTCAGGTCCAGAGGATCCCTCCTCCTCTCGCGAGAGCGCCTGGAGCTTCTCTGACCCGATCGATCTCGCCCGACACTTGGACCAACTCACCGAGGCCTCGGTCGCCGGTCCCGGTGAGATTGCCTTACCAACGGCAGGCTTGCCTGCAAAGGAGTCACCGCCCAAGGGCGTGAGGCCGGACGATCCGGCAATCGTGGACTGGCTATTGGCACTTTCCACCCCAACGACTGTCGTCGTCGACGGCTACAACGTCACCTATCAGCTCGATTCCTCCGAGTTTCACACCGGCGGGATGCGCGCCAGGCTCAACCTCGCACTGGCTGAGCTCAAGAAGCAAGCGAAGAGCCAGATGAAAGTAATCGTTGTCTATGACTCCACCGACGGCGGCGATGCCGACTCTGAGCCGGGCCCCGTTGACATCCGGTTCACGGAGCGCAACGTCCTGGCGGACGAGGTGATTCTCGATCTAGTCGGCAAACTCGAAGGCTTGGTGGCGGTCGTTTCCTCAGACAGGTTCGTGCGAGAAGGATCCGAGATGCAGGGAGCGCTCGGACTGTGGTCGGAGGCCCTGGCGGGCTGGATCAGCCGATGACTTTACGGAAGGAGCGCGTGGCCGCGGTAAGTGTGACCACGGCCAGTCCCAAGGTGACGGCTAGCGCCTCGACTACCTCTATCCAGATCCAGCCGTCGTTCACCAACGCTCGGAGCGCGTCGATCACGTAAGTAATCGGGTTGAAGCGGGCGACCGTTTCGAGCCAAGAAGGAAGAAGCGCCAGTGGCATGAAACCCGTGGAGAGGAACAGCAAGGGAAACGTGATCAGAATTCCGAGCACCATCGTCAGCTCGGCGTTTCCGGTGCGGAGTGCGATCACGTTCGAGATTCCGGCCCAGGCAATGCCAAACGCCACCGCCAGCAGGATCATCACCGCCACCCCCTGCGGGCCCGTCGCGTACCGCGCCCCCATCACATAGGCGATAACGACGATCAGCAGAGCCTGGATGGCCATCCTCGTCGCGTCCGCGGCCACCTTGCCTAACAGGATGCTCGACCGGTGAATCGGAGCGATCAGGAACTTGTCCAGCATGCCGTCCTCGATGTCGGTAACCATTCCCATCCCGGACTGGAAGGCCGAGTTCAGCGACGTGAGGGCGATGATCGTGGGTACCAGGAATTGCAGGTAGCTCTCGTACGGAAAACCAGGGAGGTTTGCCATCGAGGAGAACACCTGGCTGAAGAGGAGTAGGAACAGGAGTGGCTGGAAGAGACTGAAGAAGACGAGCATCGGTACGCGGACGAGCTTTTTCAGGTTGCGTCCCCAGAGGACACTGCTTTCTGTCATATGAACCATCAGCGATTCCTTCGGCTCCGTCGACCCAGTCGAATACGAGAGGGTGGCTTGACCTCTTCGACCCTCATGTGCTCACCGGTGTGATGTAGGAAGACGTCGTCGAGCGTTGGCTCATGGAGTTCCAGACGGGCTACGGGGACTCTGGCCGCGTCCAGGCGTCGGACCAGGTCGGCCAGCGCAGATCCCCCGTCCGGCACGAACACGGACACGGCGTGGTCGTGAGCCTGGGTCTCGCCGGCGCCCGGGAGCAGCATCAGCAGCTGCTTGGCCTCGGTGAGAACCGTGGCGGGAATGTCATCGGGAAGGGTCACCTCGATGACGTCACCTCCGAGGGCGTCTTTCATCTGCGCGGGCGAGCCTTCGGCGACGATCCGTCCATGGTCGATGATGGCCAGGCGGTCGGCGAGCTCGTCGGCCTCCTCGAGATACTGGGTGGTCAGGAAGATGGTCACGCCGCTGGAGTTCAGCGCTTTGAGGTAGCTCCACATCGCTCGCCGATTCTGCGGATCGAGGCCGGTGGTCGGCTCGTCCAGAAACAGCAGCGGCGGCTCGTGAACCAGGGCCTGTGCCAGGTCGAGGCGCCGTCTCATACCTCCGGAGAACGTCCCGGCGCGGCGACCGGCGGCGTCGGTCAGGTCGGCAATCTCGATCAGCTCGGCGGCCTTTCTGTGCGCCTTACGCTTGTCGAGGCCATGGAGCCGGGCCTGAAGTACCAGGTTCTCGGTTCCGGTCAGGTCGTCGTCGACGCCGATGGACTGTGCCGCGTACCCCACCCGGCTTCTGACTTCGTGGGGGTGCTTCATCACGTCCAGCCCGTCGATGAT
>JBHICV010000027.1:0-21249 GCA_046759765.1 Acidimicrobiia bacterium | reverse complement strand
CGCGGTCATGGACCGCATCGGTTCCCGGCTGCTGAAGAGTCACGCCCGGATGGCGCGGATTCTCAAAGCTCGCAGGATGGACCCTCGGATGCAGGCGTTCCTGCGCGTGACCGGCCTCGAGCTGAAGCTTCGTCAGTACGAGCTGGGAGAGAGGTTCGTGCGCGCCGTCACCGAACAAGCGGGGTGGACGGCACTGGATGCTGCTTGGCAGGGCCCCGACTACCTACCTACTAGAGCCGAGATAGAGGATTCCGGACAGTGGCTGGCCCGCGTCGCCTGATTTCGCTGTCGGATCGAGTGACCGACGCGGTGCGATCGCAGATGCCGGCCGGGTCCGCGGTCGTCGCATTGAGCGGGGGAGCGGACAGCGCCGTGTGCGCGTGGGCAGTGAAGGAGTTGGGCGGTCGGGTTCGAGCGGTGTTCGTCCATCACGGGTTGCCGGGCTCGGACCTCATGGAAGTGGCGGCCAAAGAAGTAGCAGAAGCTTTGGAGCTTTCCCTCGACATAGAGAGAGTTTCGATACCCGTTGGCCCCTCACCCGAGGCTCAAGCTCGCAGTGTGCGCTATTCGGCTCTGGAGGCAGGGCTTGAGGCAGGCGAGTGGCTGGTCACAGGTCACACGGCCGACGATCAAGCCGAAACGATCTTGGCCAACCTGATTCGGGGCACCGGTCTGTCAGGGCTGGCAGGGATGGCAGCCAAGAGAGGGCGCATCGTCCGCCCGCTTCTGTCGGTATGGCGACGCGAGACACGGGAGCTCGCCACGATCCTCGGGCTGCCCTGGAAGGACGATCCAAGCAACCTCGATGAGAGCACTCCCCGCAACGCGCTTCGCCGCTCGACATTTCCTGATCTTGAGCGGACTTTCAACCCGGCATTGAGGGAGGCCCTAGTGCGATTGGCGGCGCAGGCAGGCCGCGACGAGGCGTTGTTAGACGAGCAGGCCTTGAGCGTCCCGGTGACCAGCGGACCAGGGGGAGAGGTTCGGATCCCTGTTCCCGCATTAGCTGGTCTTCCGCTACCCCTCCGCGAGAGGGTGGTCCGGCGGGCTCTCCGCGTGGTCCATGCGCCCTACGGGGGTTCCGATGCCGAGGTCAGGGCCGCGTTGGCCGTCGCCGCCGGGGAACCCTCGGAACACATCGAAGGCGGTGTTGCAGTCATCCGGGAGGGACCGTGGTTGGCTCTAGTGCCTGCACGAGAGTCGAAAGAGCCGCCCGATGTGGTGGCTTGGCGTCTCAGGGGAGAGGTGCGGTTTGGCCAATGGAGAATCGAGGCCTGGGTGGAAGAACTCGCTCCGACCGCGTTTCCTCTGTCGCCCTGGACGGCAGTCTTCGACGCCGACCTCCTGCCCTCCAAGGGTGAGGTTCGAGGTGTCCGCCCAGGGGACGTGATGGCGATGCTGGTGGGTAACAAACAGGTGAAGAAGGCACTCGCGGAGGCGGAGGTACCCGTCCGTGAGCGTGAGAGCTGGCCTGCAGTAACGGCTAACGACGACGTTCTGTGGATACCGGGTGTCCGGAGCGCACAGCGCAATTGGGTGACACTCGAAACTCGGCGCTACCTTTGGATGCGGGCGGAACGGGAGGCGCGGTGAGCGATGTGTTGATCTCGGCCGAGGAGATCTCGGCCAAGCTGGAGGAGATGGGTCGTGCAATCACTGAGGACTACCAGGGACGGGACCTCCTCATAGTCGGGGTGCTCAAAGGCGCCTTCATTGTCATGGCCGATCTGGCTCGACACATCGACCTCCCCGTGGAGTTCGACTTCATGGCTGTCTCGTCCTATGGCGCCGCCACACAAACATCTGGGGTCGTTCGCATCCTCAAGGACCTGGACCAGGAGATCGCCGGCCGGAACGTCCTTATCGTCGAGGACATCATCGACAGCGGTCTTACCCTCAACTACCTTCTGAAGAGCCTGAGGGTTCGAAGACCGGCATCGCTTGAGGTGGCCGCCCTGCTCGTCAAGAAAGGAATTCAGAGGGTTCCTTTGGAGGTTCGCTATCTGGGGTTCGAGATTGGCCCCGAGTTTGTGATCGGGTATGGGCTCGATTACGCAGGCAAGTACCGGAATCTCCCCTATGTGGCCGTGATGACCGGCGAAGAAGCCGAGGAGCTGCTCCGGTCTACGTGAGAGGTTTGTGCCGGCACGTCGGAAGGAGGAGTTTGCCCATTACGCGGTCCGTTCGCATACCATGTAAGACGCGTCCCTGAGGAGGACGGGTGAACCGCACCCTGCGAACCATCCTGATTTACGGCGCTTTGGTTCTTGTCGCCGTCTTCGTTGCTCAGAACTGGGTGGAACGGGCTACTGCGCCCGAGGAGGTCACGGTTACCCAGTTCCAGAGCGACCTTGACGCGGGACGCGTCGCCAACGTCGTCATCCTCAGAGAATCGCAAGCCGTCCAGTGGGAAACCCGAGGCCAGGAGGACGGCGATCCCGACTTCACCGCCGCCTACAACGACGGATATGAGGAGATACTCACCAAGTCGCTGATCGACCAGGGCATCGAGTACCAAGTCGACGCCGAGCCCCCCAGCGTCTTCGCCATCCTTCTCCAGTTCCTGCCCTGGCTGTTCCTGATCGGTTTCATGGTGTTCATCATCTTCCAGATGCAGGGAGGCGGTAACCGAGTAATGCAATTCGGCAAGGCTCGGGCCAAGCAGATCACGAAGGACATGCCCAAGGTCACGTTCGACGACGTGGCTGGAGCCGACGAGGCGGTCGAAGAGCTAGTCGAGATCAAGGAGTTCCTCGAGAATCCGAAGCGATTCGCCCAGATGGGAGCCAAGATCCCCAAAGGCGTTTTGCTCTACGGCCCTCCGGGCACAGGCAAGACCTTGCTCGCTCGCGCGGTTGCCGGCGAGGCAGCCAGGCCGTTCTTCTCGATCTCAGGGTCGGACTTCGTCGAGATGTTTGTTGGTGTTGGGGCCGCCAGGGTGCGTGATCTCTTCGACCAGGCAAAGTCGAACGCACCGGCGATCGTATTCATCGACGAGATCGACGCGGTCGGCCGGCACCGAGGCGCAGGGCTCGGCGGCGGACACGACGAACGCGAACAGACCCTCAATCAGCTACTGGTGGAGCTCGACGGATTCGACGTAAACACGGGCGTGATTGTCATCGCGGCCTCCAACCGGCCGGACATACTCGATCCCGCTCTCCTACGGCCAGGGAGGTTCGACCGGCAGATTGTCGTCGATCGCCCCGACCTGCTCGGCCGCAAGGCCATCCTCGAGGTGCACGCCAAGGGCAAGCCGCTCGTCGATGACGTCGACTTCGAGGTGCTGGCCCGCCAGACACCTGGATTCACGGGCGCCGACCTCGCCAACTTGATCAACGAAGCCGCCCTTCTTGCGGCTCGTCACGATCAGAAGAAGGTCTCGATGCAGAACCTGGAGGACTCGATCGACCGGGTTATCGCTGGCCCGGAGCGCAAGAGCCGGCTGATCTCGGACGAGGAGAAGCTGGTCATCGCATATCACGAATCCGGCCATGCCCTCGTCGGATGGGCACTACCGATGGCCGATCCGATTCACAAGGTCACGATCATCCCTCGCGGAAGGTCTCTCGGGCATACGCAATCTCTGCCAGAGCAAGACAAGTACATCATGAAGCGGAGTGAGCTGGTAGATCAGTTGGCGATGCTGTTGGGGGGTCGCACAGCGGAGGAGCTGATCTTCGTGGATCCCTCTACGGGAGCGGCCAACGACATTGACAAGGCCACGGAGCAAGCCCGCAAGATGGTCATGGAATACGGGATGAGCGACCGCCTCGGGCCGATGAAATATGGCCAAGCCACTGGTGAGGTCTTCCTAGGCCGGGACTACGCGCGCCAGCAGGACTACTCGGACGAGGTGGCCAGCTTCATTGACGAGGAAGTTCGCAAGCTGATCGGGCAGGCTCACGAGGAGGCTCGACAAATCCTGGCGACCCACCGAGACGCACTCGACAAGCTGGCCAACCTCCTCATTGAGCGGGAAACGATCGATTCGGACGACGTGGCCGAGATCCTGGCGGACGTACCGAAGTGGGAGCATGACTCCGGCGGCGCCATGCGCATACGAATGCCGGTACCGGAACAAGCCGGCCCCAAGGGGGTGGCAGCCGCCCAGTCGGAGTCCTGATTCCGGAACGGCCGTCGGCCGTGAGCTCCAGCTGGAAGATTCGAGACGGCGTCATCTCCGGCGACCGCACCGCCATCGTCGGCGTCATCAACGTCACCCCGGATTCGTTCTCTGACGGGGGCAAGTACCTCGGTCCTGACTTGGCAGTGGAGCATGGTCTTCGGCTGCAGTCGCAAGGCGCCGCGCTCGTGGACGTCGGCGGCGAGTCCACGCGGCCTGGCTCCGACTCGGTAGCAGGGTCGGAAGAGCTACGGAGAGCGATTCCCGCGGTAAAGGGCCTGGTAGAAGCGGGTGTGCGAGTCTCGATCGACACTTCGAAGGCCTCGGTGGCGGAGGCTGCCCTCGCGGCTGGAGCGGTGGTGGTCAACGACATCTCCGCGCTATCGGATCCGGACATGGTCCCCTTGGTGGCTGATGCCGGGGCCGGGGTGGTGCTCATGCACATGCAGGGCGAGCCCCGCACCATGCAAACCAACCCGATCTACGAAGACGTTACGAAAGAGGTCGGTGAGTTCCTTTGGGAACGTGCCGAGTTCGCCATCGAGGCTGGAGTCGACCCCAAAGCAATCTGTATTGACCCGGGCATCGGCTTCGGAAAGACCGCCGAGCACAACTTGACGCTGCTGCGCAGGCTGGATGAGTTGGCCGCGTTGGGCTATCCGGTGATGGTAGGAACCTCCCGCAAGTCCTTCCTCGGTGCGATCCTCAATAAGCCCGACCCGGAGGCTCGAGACATAGGCACCGGGGCAACAGTTGCCCTCGCCATCGCCGGCGGGGCGTTCGCCGTTCGGGTCCACAATGTGGCCATTTCAAGCGATATCGCCAGGGTGGCGGACGCTATCGTCCGACAGACCTCTCCAAGGGGGTAGAGGGTGGTCACGGGCCTGAAACCACGTGGTTTCGCATGGGTCATTCAGGATCTCCTTGCCGTCTCGGAGCGAATTGGTGGCCACGGCGTCCAGCATCGGCGCGTCCGGCGAGAAGAGGAAGTCGCCTGGCTGAAGCAACGGGGCATCAACGCCGTGCTGTCGCTCCTCGACGGCAACCAGAACCTGCGCAGCTACCAGGGAGCCGGCTTCCGGACGCATCACTCCCCGCTCCCGCTCGAGATGGAGCCGGAGGACGTTGAGCAGGTCTTCGCGGCCATCGACGAGGCGCTGGCTCCGCCCGAGACGATCCTTCTGGTTCACCGCGACCTGGTCGACGACACAGTCGCGGGAATCCTCGCCGGGTATCTCCTTCACTCCGAGCTGCTAGAAGATCCGATCATGGCGACCGCCGTCGTCCAGGAGATCGTGGGTCGTCCCCTCGGTCCGGAGGGACGGCGGCTAATTCCCGACCCGCAGACCGGGTGAGGTGTCTCTACGCGTTCCTTTCAATCTGGGCCGCGCTTTCCGCGGCTGAGATTGACAAGAAACCAGCATGACGCGGGTAGCCATAGGCCTCGGGGCTAACCTGGGCCAGCCTGAACGCCAGCTCCACGAGGCGGTCCGCCGTCTCGGCGACCTCGGCTCGTACGAGGGGGTGTCTTCGATCTACGCGACCGAGGCGATCGGGCCACCGCAGCCGGACTATCTGAACTTGGTGGTCATTCTGGAGACGGACCTAACGCCGCAAGGGCTCATGGAGGGTTTCCTGGCTATCGAGGAGTCCATGGGCCGAGAGCGAGGGGAGCGGTGGGGACCGCGGGTGATCGACCTCGACCTGCTCCTATTCGGAAACGAGACGATCAACGAACCAAGTTTGAGGGTCCCGCATCCCAGGATGTTGGAGCGCCGCTTCGTGCTCGAGCCGCTCCGCGAAGTCTGGCCGGAGGCAGCTCTGCCCGATGGCCGGCGCGTCTCGGACTCGCTACCTGGTGTGGCCGACCAACGCGTTGAGCGCGTCACGATGTCGTTTCCCGCCGACTCAGCCTTCTCGGGCAAGGGGGGATGGTTCGTATTCGGGCAAAATCTGCTGCTTCTTGCGCTTCTCGTCGCGGTCATCTTGGTGAGCGGGTCGTGGGGTGCGTGGACCCTGGTCGGGGCGCTGTTCCTCGTCGCCGGGGCGATCTTGTGGCTGGCGGGGGTGCGGGTGCTGGGCCGCAGCCTCACGCCCTACCCGGCTCCGGTCAAAGGCGGACGCCTAGCCGATTCGGGTGTCTATTCATTGGTGCGGCATCCGATCTACGGCGGAGCCTTGGTCGGGGCCTTGGGGCTCTCCCTGCTTCGATCCAGCTGGCCGGCGCTGGCGATAACGGCCGGCCTCGGAGTTCTCTTCTGGTTCAAGTCCGCTTTCGAGGAACGGCTCCTCGAGGAGGCTTACCCGAGCTACGGCGACTACCGCCAGCGGGTCCGGAGGCGGCTGATTCCGTGGGTGTTATGAGGACAGACCCTCCCCCTAACGCCCTCCCGCGAGGCGGGAGGGGGAAGCGGGGCGCAGCCTCGCGGGGAGGGAAGCGGCGTAGCAGCCCGTCAAATAACGTTCGCTTCGGGTCGCCAGTCGTCGCGCTCAAACCGTTCCAGCGAGAACGGAGATAGGTCGAGCTCCGGCTTCAACGAAAGGGCCAGCTCGGCCAGGTACTGACCAACTACAGGCCCTTGCTGGAATCCGTGTCCCGAGAACCCCGTGGCATACAAGAACCCTTGCGGTGACTGAGCCTCACCCACGATGCCGTTGTGGTCGGGGCTCATCCCGTAGTAGCCCCACCAGCCCGGCTTAACGGACAGCTCCTCGAGGATGGGCAAGCGAGCTACCGCGTAGGGAGCCAGGTCGTCCAGTGTTCGCTGTCGGCCTCCGAACATGATCCGATCCGCCTCCCGCATGAACCAGAAGCCGGTCGCAAAGTCGATGGTCAGCGGTAGCTCACGAGGAAGGGTGTCGGGCTCGTCGGTTAGAAACACGTACCGCTTCTCGGGCTGTATCGGTAGCTCCACTCCGACTTGCGCGGCAAGTGGCAGCGACCAGACTCCGGCTACACAAACGACCACCGGCGTTGTGATGCTCCCCTGCGACGTCTCGACGCCTATCACTCGGTCGCCATCGGCCAGAACCTTCAACACCTCACACCCCTGGACGAGTCGGGCCCCTTGGTCGATCGCGGCTTTGGCGTAGGTCTGGGCGACGGTCTCCGGGGTTGCGTACCCGTCCATCGGGCAGAACGTGGCCGCGGCCAGGTCGTCGGTATTGAGCTCGGGCACCATCGCGCCAGCCTCTGCCGGGCTCAGCAACACAGACGGCACCCCCATCTCGTTCTGGAGGCGCAACGACTCCGCGAACGAGGGAACGTTCTCCTTCTGCAAAAGGAACAGGTATCCCCACTGCTTGAGGTCGATGTCCACGCCGAACTCATCGTCGAAGCGAGTGAGACGGCCGATGGACTCGAGCGCGATCTGAATATTCAGCCGGTCCGAGAACTGAGCCCGAAACCCACCGGCGGCCTTGCTCGTTGAACCGGCCGCGATGATCTCCCTTTCCAGGAGCACGGTGTCTGTGCAGCCCATTGAGGCAAGGTGGTACAGAGTCGAGGTTCCCATGATGCCGGCACCGATCACGACGACCTCAGCAGTGGACGGCAGCTCAGCCATCCTCCGACGTTACCGCGACAGACTCAGCCCTCTGTTCCGAGGCCGCGGGCGGTCAATGGAGGCAACGTTGGACTGAAGAGCCATCTGCGTACCAAGTCTCGAGCCTCGGCGCCGCCCTTCTCTTCGACCAAGGCGAGGAAATCGTCCGTGGTGGCATTGGACCCCCCGTACCGCTCGACCCAGGTCCGGAGGATGTCGAAGAACACCTCGTCGCCCACCTCGTCTCGTAGCGCAACCAGAGTGAAACCGCCCCAGACATAAACCGACGCGCTGAACATGTCCGGCCGGCTAGGTATGTTCCCGGGCGGCGAGAGCTGCTGCTCCTCCGCGAATCCTGAAAAGCCCGCGTAGTCGAGGCTGATCTGACCGTTGGCCCGCTCAATCCCGCCCACCTCTTCTGCCCAGAGATACTCGGCGTAGGTAGCGAACCCCTCATTGAGCCAAATGTCGTTCCAGTCGGCAACCGCCACCCAGTCCCCAAACCACTGATGCGCCGTCTCATGGGCAATCACGGGCTGCGGTCCTATCAATGGCTCCTCGAGGATCGTGTGCGTGTATGTGTGGATAGGCTGAGTCTCTAGGGCGACAAACGCGCCGGAACCGACCACGAGGGCGCCGGCTCGGTCAAACGGGTAAGGACCGAACAGACTCTCGAACAGCTCGATCATTCTCCCCATCTGACTGAACCCGGCTCGGACCGACGAGTCAAGACCTTCCTCGTAGTAGAAGGTCAGCGGTAGCCCATCCGGACCTTCCCCTTCGACCTCTTCGAAGCGGCCGATTGCGAAAGGCAGTAGATAGGGCGGCATCGGCTCGACGGTTTCCCAGACATACGTTGACGTACTGGCGCCCTCCTCCACGCTTTGAAGGTCACCGGCCGAAACAACCTCGCGATCAGCCGGGACTGTCATACTCAGACGGAACTGCGCTCGGTCGAGAGGATGATCGTTGGACGGAAACCAGCTGGAAGCGCCGTTCGGTTGATCGATGGCGACCAGCCCGGGCCCGGCGCGCATTAGCCCCGTCTGAAACGCGGTGACCTCGGTGCGAGGACGCGCAAAGCCTGAATATTCGACCGTCGCAGAGAAGGCGGTACCGCTTCCGATTGCTTCGCCGGGGACGATCGTTAGCTCCCGATCTTCGGTGCACCACTGTGCAACTTGGCCATCGACTGTGACCTTCGAAACATCTAGCTCGGTGGCGTCGAAGTTGAATGCCGCCAGCCTGTCCGTGGCGGTGGCGTGGATGGTGGCGGTTCCGGCGAAAGTTCTCGGTTCGGTGACATCTTCCGGGAACTCGAATTCGAGCTCCAGCTCATAGCGGGCGACGTCGTAGCCGATATTCCCGAGGCCAGGGAACAGACTGTCGCCGATCCCGGGCTCGACAGACGGACACGAGGCGGCCTCACCGGACACAGCCGCGGTAGAGGTGGTAGGGGCGGCAGCAGCGGTGGCAGTGACCGGCGGCTGAGTCGTCGCCATCGTGGTCTGCGCCGACTCTGTGGGGGAGCACCCGGCTACCAGGAGGAGAGCCAAGACCATCCATGGCGCGCGCACGAAGTCGAAACCTAGGCGTCTGCCTGGGGTAGAGGGAACGGGTTAGCCTGAGGTCAGGACCGGTACCGGAGATCGGACTGGAACCATGACTCGTTTTGCCGTGGTAGGGCCCGGCCGCGCCGGGGGCGCTCTGGCGATCGCATTACATAGAGCGGGCCATGAGGTTGCCGCCGTGATCGGACGTGATCGCAAGCGCGCAGACTTGCTGGCGGAACTCGTTTCAGCTCGGTCCTACAGGCTTGGTTCAGCTCTACCTGAAGCCGACATCGTGCTCCTGGCCGTTCGTGACGACGCCATCGAGCCAGTGGCCGAGACCCTTGCTGAGAATCTGCCGGCTGCTGCCGCCGTACATCTCTCAGGCCTGCAGGAAATTCGAACCCTCCAGTCGCTGGCCGCGCGCGGTGCTGCTATCGGGTCGTGGCATCCACTGCAGACCCTGCCCAACGCAGAGGTCGGGGCGGACCGCCTCGAGGGCGCTTGGATGGCTATTACCACCGACTCGGAGGAGCTAGCCGCCCTGCTCGAAGGCGTCTCGCAGGACCTAGGAGCCAGGCCTTTCCGGCTAGCAGATGAGTTGAAGCCCCTCTACCACGCGGCGGCAGCCGCGGCCGCTAACTACGTCACGGCGGCGCTGGGGCTGGCGGAGTCTCTGGCGACCGCGGCTGGAGTCCCCTACGAGGCGGCCCGGCCACTTGTCAACGCCGTCACCAGCAACGTCTTCTCCTTTGGTGCCGAGTCCGCTCTCACGGGGCCCATAGCTCGGGGCGACATCTCCACGGTCGAGGCCCAACTGGCGGGCATCCGGCAGCACGCCCCCCATCTCGAGGAGGACTTCCGTGCCTTCGGTCGGGCCACCGCTCGGCTTGCCGGAACCCTCGAGAATTTCGAGGGCATCCTCTGATGGAGGTCGCCGGCTCTTTCGAGGCCGCCCGGAAGAGCTATCGCGGCGTGATCGGCTGTGTCCCGACGATGGGATTCCTGCACGAGGGTCATCTGAGCCTGATCGAGGCGGCCCATCGTGACTCGGACACGGTCGTGGTGACCCTCTTCGTCAATCCGCTTCAGTTCTCGTCAGCTGAGGACCTGGACTCGTATCCGAGGGACCTGGCACGCGACTCGGAACTGGCCCAAGAATCAGGCGCCGATGTCCTGTTTGCCCCACCTCTGGACGAGGTGTTTCCAACCGAACCTCACACCACGGTCACGGTCCGACCTCTTGCCGACCCGCTAGAGGGAGTTCACCGTCCGGGCCACTTCGCGGGAGTAGCCACGGTCGTCACGAAGCTGCTGGCCGGGCTCCGGCCCGACCGCGCCTACTTCGGACGTAAGGACGCGCAGCAGCTCGCGGTCGTCAAACGCCTCGTCTCGGACCTGTCGTTCCCGACCGAAGTGATCGGCTGTTCAACCATTCGCGAGTCCGATGGCTTGGCACTCTCCAGCCGAAACATCCATCTAGGAACTGAAGACCGCCAGAGAGCTCTTGGGCTCTCGCAGGGGCTCAGAGCTGCTCAGACGGCGATCCTTACGGGTGAGCGCGACGCAGCCACGCTCTGTCAGATCGCTCGATCCGAGGCGGAGGAGCGGGGCCTCGCACTCCAGTACGCCGAGCTCGTCGACGCAGAGGAGGTCAAACGGATCAAGACGCTAGACCGAACCGGGTTCTTGGCCGTAGCGGCTCTGGTTGGAGAAAGCAGGCTGATCGACAACCTCTGTGTGTCGTTCGGCCCTGACGGACAGATCGAGCCGGACTTCGGGCGAGTCCTCGACCATCGAAGTGTGCTCTACGAAAGGAGATAGCGAGTGCTGTTGGCTATTGACGTGGGGAACACGCAGACCGTGATCGGCCTGATCGAAGGTGACGATCTCTCTCACGACTGGCGCATCTCGACTGTCAGGGACCGGGCTTCCGATGAATACCGGCTGCTCCTGCGGGGTCTTCTCGAGGAGGAGAACTCGGTCGAGATCCACGGAGCGGCACTCTCCAGCGTGGTCCCGACGGCCACTAAGGCATTACGCGCGCCTCTGGAAGAGCTGTCCCACGGCCCGGTACTCGTCGTCGGACCAGGCGTTCGGACTGGTATCTCGATCCGAATCGACAATCCCAGGGAGGTCGGCGCAGACCGCATCGTGAACGCCCTTGCTGCCTTTGACCTCTACGGCGGGCCGGCCATTGTGGTCGACTTCGGGACCGCCACGACCCTTGATGCTCTCGGCCCCGACGGTGCTTACCTCGGAGGAGCGATAGCCCCGGGCTTGGAGATAGCCGTCGATGCGCTGATACACGAGACGTCCGCCTTGCGTCGGGTCGATCTCGTTCCTCCCCGCTCTGTGATCGGCAAGGGCACGGTGGAGGCAATCCAGAGCGGAAGTGTCTTCGGCTACGCGAGCCTGGTAGATGGGATGGTTGCGCGGATGTCGGCTGAACTAGGACCCAAAACCGAGGTGGTGGCGACGGGAGGTCTGGCCTCGCTCATCATTCCGCACTGTCAGACGGTCGACCGAATCGACGAGTTCCTGACCCTGAAAGGCCTGAGGCGGATCTACGACCTGAACCACGATGCCCCTCGGTAAGGTGCGGCCACCATGGGAGACGAGGCGTCGACCGATCGCCAAGCCCTCGCCGATCATCCACTGACCGCACGCAGGGTTGAAAAGCTGGAGTCGATCCAACAGCTGGGGGTAGACCCTTACCCGCTCCGTTTCGAGATCTCCGATCATGCGGTCGAGCTGCATGAGAAATACGCCGAACTTCCTCCGGGGAGCGAGACCGACGACCGCGTGACCGTCGCCGGCCGGCTGATGGGAATGCGCGATATGGGCCGGCTGCGGTTCGGAGTTCTTCAGGACCAAAGCGGCCGAATTCAGCTCTATCTGGACGAGGACCTTCTGGGCGATGCTGTGAACCTGATCGACTCCGTCGACCTGGGTGACTGGCTGGGTTGTTCGGGAGCGATCATGACCACCCGCAAGGGCGAATTGTCGGTTCGGGTCGAAGAGGTGACGCTTCTGGCCAAGTCTTTGCGCCCATTACCCGAGAAGTTTCACGGTCTGCAGGACGTCGAGCGCCGGTCACGACAGCGATACCTTGACCTGACGGTCAACGAAGAGGCGAGGAGGGTGGTGCAGAAGCGTATTGGGACCATCGCCGCGCTCAGGACGGCCTTCGAGGACCGGGGCTTCATCGAGGTCGAGACTCCCGTTCTGCACCTGGCTCCGGGAGGCGCGGTCGCCCGGCCCTTCGTCACCCACCACGAGGCTCTCGACGTCGACATGTATCTACGGATCGCGCTTGAGCTCCAGCTGAAGATGCTGGTTGTCGGGGGCATGGAACGCGTCTTCGAGATAGGCCGCAACTTCCGCAACGAGGGCGTTGACTCGACTCACAGCCCCGAGTTCACGATGCTGGAGGGATATCAGGCCTATGCCGACTACCACGACATCGCCGAGCTGATCGAGCAGGTGCTGGGCGAGGTCGCAGTGGCGGTCTCAGGAACGCATTCGCTTGCGTATCAGGGCCGAGAGGTCGACCTGACTCCTCCTTTTCGCAGGGCAACGCTGCTGGAGCTGGTCGCCTCCTACACGGGGAGCCGGCTGGACTTCGAAACGCCTGGGGAGGAGTTGCGCGCAGAAGCTGTGCGGTTGGGAGTGGAGCCTGACGCCAACTGGGGGCCCGGTAGGACTATTTCCGAGGTCTACGAGAAGCACGTCGAGCCCAACCTGTGGGAGCCGGTCTTCGTGTTCGATCATCCCCTGGAGGTATCTCCTCTAGCAAGGACTCACCGCGCAGATCCGAACCTGGCTGAGCGGTTCGAGCTTTTCATCTGTGGGATGGAAATGGCCAATGCTTTCTCTGAGCTCAATGACCCGGTCGAGCAACGGCAGCGCTTCGAAGAGCAGCTACACGCCAGAGCGGCGGGAGACGCCGAAGCGAATGCCCTCAATGAAGAGTTTGTCCTTGCTCTGGAATACGGCCTTCCCCCGACCGGCGGGCTGGGGATCGGTGTCGACCGGCTGGTGATGGTCCTCAGCGACACCGCCCATATCCGGGACGTTCAACTTTTTCCCCACCTGCGGTCTTCAGGTTCCTAAGCCCGGGCCGCCTCCACCCGATCCAGCAGGTAGGCGCCAAGTGACTTGAGCACGACCTTGGCATCTGAGTCAGGCAAATTGACGATGTGCCGCTCAGCGCGCTCGGCTCGCTCGAGCGCGTCGGCGAGGACCCGCTCCACGTGACCGCCGTCGCGGACCAGGTCGATCACTTCGGAGACTGCCTCAGCAGTGAACGGTTTGCCGTCGGACAGAAGCTCGCGGACGCGCTCGCCGTTAGCGCCCTCCAGCGCGTACAGGACCGGAAGTGTGAATACACCTTCCTGGATATCGGAACCTGCCGGCTTGCCCAGATAGTCGTCTGTGGCAACCAGGTCCAGGGCGTCGTCAGTCATCTGAAACACCACACCGAGCTCCCACGCCCATTCGCTCAGCGCCTCGCCCGCCGGCCTTTCGGCGTCCGTCGCCAAAGCTCCGAGACGCGCCGAGGTACGGATGAGCGACGCGGTCTTGCCCGCAACGATCTTGAAGTACTCGTCGCGGCTATGAGAGAGGTCGTTCGTGAGATGCAGTTCGAGGGTTTGCCCCTCAACGAGCTCCGCATAGGTGGTGGCGAGCAGCTCGACCGATTCGAGCCCTAGTCGGGAGGCCGCCAACTCCGAGGCTCGTGCCAATAGATAGTCACCCGCCAGGATGGCGATGGTATTGCTCCAGTTGGCGTTCACGGACTCCGCACCCCGCCGGCTCTCCGCCTCGTCGATCACGTCATCGTGGTAGAGGCTCCCAAGGTGGATCAGCTCAACGGCTGCGCCCGCATCGACCGCCCGACCGTCGTCAGTCGGGCCGAACTCAGCCGCCAGCTGGGCAACGAGCGGTCGGAACCGCTTGCCGCCCGCCTGGATCAGATGCTGGGCAATTTGAGTCAGGAACGGTTCCGACGACGCCGATACTTCAAGGAGGCGCGTCTCCACCAGCTGGAGGCGATGCCAGACGGCTGGGAGTGGCACGAGGTCCTTGAGCATTGGAGCGTCCATGGGAGACTCCTGTTGGTCCAAGGTCATGGTACCGGTTGCCGGAAAGACCATGCCCGGAAGGTTGACTGGCCGGGTAGCGTTAAGAGAAGTGTGCGGGGGGTTGTCCCCGGCTCAGAGCTATACTTCCCGAGGCGCGACTCGGGCAACCGGGAAGCGCCAGACGTATATAGGAGGCGTTTGGGGTGTTTGAGCGCTTTACGGATCGGGCCCGCCGGGTGGTCGTGCTCGCTCAGGAGGAAGCTCGCCTCCTCAACCACAACTACATCGGGACTGAGCACATCCTCCTCGGCCTGATTCATGAGGGCGAAGGCGTGGCGGCCCGGGCTCTCGAAAGCCTGGGCATAAACCTCGAGTCGGTCCGCCAGGAAGTCGTCGAGATCATCGGGCAGGGCCAGCAGGCTCCCAGCGGCCACATCCCTTTCACTCCCCGGGCGAAGAAGGTTCTGGAGCTGTCCCTCCGAGAGGCGCTCCAGCTGGGCCACAACTACATCGGGACCGAGCACATCCTCCTCGGCCTCATCCGCGAAGGCGAAGGCGTAGCCGCGCAGGTACTGCAGAAGCTCGGCGCTGACCTACCGAAGGTCCGCCAGACGGTCATCCAGCTGCTTTCCGGCGTCCAGGGTGAGGATCAGCCCTCGCAGCCGCAAGGACGAGAGAGCTCCCCGTCCGGTTCGACCGTGCTCGATCAGTTCGGCCGCAACCTCACTCAGATGGCGAGAGACCGGAAGCTAGATCCCGTCATTGGACGTATCAGAGAGATCGAACGGGTTATGCAGATTCTCTCCCGGAGAACCAAGAACAACCCGGTCCTGATCGGCGAACCGGGAGTCGGCAAGACGGCGATCGTCGAGGGGTTGGCACAGCGGATCGTCGACGGTGATGTCCCCGAGACGATCCAAGGGAAGCAGCTTTACACGCTCGACCTGGGTGCACTGGTGGCGGGATCGAGATACCGAGGTGACTTCGAGGAGCGGCTCAAGAAGGTCCTCAAAGAGATTCGAACACGGGGCGACATCCTGTTGTTCATCGACGAGATCCACACACTCGTGGGAGCCGGAGCGGCGGAAGGCGCGATCGATGCGGCCTCGATACTCAAGCCGATGCTTGCCCGGGGAGAGCTCCAGACCGTCGGAGCTACCACCCTGGAGGAGTACCGCAAGTATTTGGAGAAGGACTCTGCGCTCGAACGCCGGTTCCAGCCAATCCAAGTGGACGAGCCTTCCGTTACTGACACGATTCAGATCCTCCAGGGCCTGAAGGAGCATTACGAAGCCCACCACAAGGTGGCTTTCACCGAGCAGGCGCTGGTCTCGGCTGCCAACCTGGCCGACCGCTATATCTCCGACCGGTACCTACCTGACAAAGCCATTGACCTGATCGACGAAGCAGGGAGCCGGATCCGCATCCGACGTAAGTCATCGGCGCACCCCGAGCTGGCCGAGCTCGAGGAGCAGCTCTCGACACTCAGGGAGGACAAGTCCTCCGCCGTGTTCGCTCAGCAGTACGAGCGGGCGGCGCAGCTCCGTGATCAGGAGCGGTCCCTCCTCACTGATCGCCATCACATCGAGGAGGAGCTACGTGAGGACGGGGAGGACATCGGCTCGATAATTGACGAAGAGGAGATTGCCGAGGTCCTCGCGCAGTGGACCGGCATTCCCGTGCATCGGCTAACCGAAGAGGAGACCGCTCGCCTGGTTCGGATGGAGGACGAGCTCCATGAGCGGATCATCGGCCAGCACGATGCGATTACGGCCGTGTCCCGAGCGATCCGTCGTACGCGGGCCGGGCTGAAGGACCCGAAGCGGCCGTCTGGGTCGTTCATCTTCCTGGGGCCGTCAGGAGTAGGTAAGACGGAAACTGCCAAGGCCCTGGCTCAATTCCTCTTTGGAAACGAGGACGCCCTCATCCAGCTCGACATGTCCGAGTACATGGAGAAGCACACGGTCAGCCGCCTCGTCGGTTCACCCCCCGGCTACGTCGGATACGACGAAGGCGGACAGCTCACCGAGGCAGTGCGGCGGAAGCCGTTCTCCGTTGTCCTCTTCGATGAGATCGAGAAGGCCCACCCAGATGTGTTCAATACGCTGCTCCAAATTCTCGAGGACGGGCGGCTGACGGACGCGCAGGGCCGCACAGTGGACTTCAAGAACACGGTCATCATCATGACCTCCAACCTCGGTACGCAGGATCTCCACAAGACCTCTGTCGGTTTCCAGGCGGAGGACGAGGAGCTCTCTTACGAGCGCATGAAGGAGAAGGTGACGGACAAGTTGAAGAAGCACTTCCGTCCCGAGTTCCTGAACCGGATCGACGAGGTGATCGTCTTCCACGAGCTGACTCAGGAAGAGGTCACCCGAATCGTCGATCTGATGCTGGTTCGAGTGCGCGAGCAGCTCACGTCTCAGGCCTTGGATTTGGTGTTGACGGAAGACGCCCGAGTGTTCCTCGCCCAGAAGGGCTACGACCCCGAGCTGGGTGCCCGGCCGCTCCGCCGTGCCATCCAGCGGTTACTCGAGGACCCACTGTCCGAGCAGGTGCTGCTAGGTGAGTTCAAGGCGGGCTCGACGGTGATCGTCGGATACGACGAGGAGAGCGACGAGCTCACGTTTGAACCGGTCGAGGCGCCGGACCAACCTCCGGTCGAGCTAGCCGACACCACCGAGAGCTAAGTCTCTTCAATCCCGACCCGTTCTTGTGACGGCAATTCACCTATACGGTGGGTAAGCGTCACCAAAAGGGGAGCCGCTCGTTTTTGTGACGGTAATTCACCTACGCGGTGGGTAAGCGTCACCAAAACGGTTCAGCCCTCCGCCACCTCGGCACCGAACGCGATCAGTGCCTCGGGACTGAGGAAGTCCTGCGCGATCAGGATTCCACCGGATGCTCTTGCCGCGTCCCGGAAAGGGATCGCCCAGCGGTGCTCGATCACTAGCAACATGGCGGCGCCACCGGCCGGGATGTCGTCGGCGATTGTGGAGAGGCCATCGGCGTCGATGCCGTACTCGTACTCATCCGCTGCCGACATCGCCCCCAGCACGGCGCCCATCTCCGCGCCTTCCCGGCCTCCGGCACCCAACCCGATGAGAGCGCCCACCCAGGCGCCGTAGACCATGGCCTCGTCTTCGGTCAGCTCGGTCATCTCAGCCGCCAGGATGTTTCCCTCTTCGTCCTTGTACACACCGAGTAGGTCAACCACCCGGATATGTCCGGCCGCGGAGGCGTCCTCGAGCGCACCAAGAACGCTCCCGTCCAGCTTCGGATCCACGAACCCGACCACCAATACCTGCAACGGACCGATTTCCATGGCTGCTTCCCTCCCTCTGAGTCGTTTGAAGCGGGCCAGAGCCTAGGCAGGCGCCGGCCTGGCCTACGAATTCCGGTGCGTTTATGTAGTCGGAATGGGCTCTACGGTCGGAACCACCGGCACCTCGATCACGCCATCGATGATTTGAAGCTTCAGACGGCCGACCACGTTGGCGACGTCCGCCACGAATCCGCCTGCAACAGAGAAATCGAGCGCCTCGTCGGCCAACCCCAAAACGCGAACACCCGGCTCGAAGGTTCCCTCGACGTAGTCGGCGATCGTCGTGCGAATCGCCACGTCGGCGCGTTTGATCATCGAGGTCAGGATGTGGGGCTGGATGGAAGGGGGAGCCTGCAGCCACTGGTCCGTATCGACGCCGATCGCCCAGAGATGGCGTCCCAGCTCGGGGGTCAGGTCGTGGGCAGCTTGAAACAGCCCGAACCCGACGCCACCGGCCGCGTGATAGACGACGTCGGCTTCGTTTCTATAGAGCGCTGTACCCGCCTGCTGTCCGAGCTCCGGATCAAAGAAGCTTCCAACATAGGTAGCGATTATCTCGATATCCGGTTGGGCAGCCCTAGCGCCCGCCTCGTAGCCCGCCTGGAACCTTTCGATAAGGGGCGTTTGAAAGCCTCCGACGAAGCCGATGACTCCGGTCTCCGATTTGAGCGCGGCTGCGGCACCCACGAGGTAGGAGCCTTCCTCCTCGGCGAACACTACGGAGAGCACATTGGGCAAGTCGACCGTCGTATCGACAATGGCGAAGTCCAGATCAGGAAAGTCCTCCGCAACCAGCCGGAAGCCATCGACCCACAGGCTGCCGCCGCTGATGATCAGGTCGGCACCGGTCTCGGCGAGGCGGCGGAAGTCCTCCTCCGGGTCGGTAAGGATGGCAATCTCAACCGCCTCGAAGTCGTACTCCCGCCCGGCCTGCTCGAGTCCGCTGGCCAGGAGATCGTCGTAGGTTCCGAACCCTGTTCTGCCGCCATAGACCAGCCCTACCTCAGGCGGAGTGCTACCTCCGAGAAGCAGCACCGCCAGCACGACAGCCAGAGCCGCGGCGCCTATGACGATGCCGGCCCTGATAACCGCCCGACCCGGTTTAGGAGCCTCATCAGGCCGCGCAGGACCGTACTCGACCGCGAAGACCCGCTCGGGCTGTTCGACATCCTTGAGCTTGCGCTCACCTAGATTCTCGAGGCGTATCCCTTCGTCGAGGTGGTGTCGGAGCAGGTCGGCCGTGGTATGAGAGGCGAGAACCTGTTCCCCGTCCGCCAGGGAGAGAATCCGCGCCGCCCGGTTGACCGGAGGCCCGAAGTAATCGTTGTCGCGCTCCTGCGCGATGCCTGTGTCAAGCGACATCCGTACGCGAAGCGCTCCGACTTCCTCCCACTCGCGGGCACCGATCTCGTGTTGGGCCTCGACCGCGGCTGCGGCGGCCAGCATCGGATCGGAGAAAGCTGCCGCAAAGGCGTCGCCCGCCGTCGTGAAGACAAAGCCGCCGTTGCGTTCGATAATGCGACGAAGGACCTCGTCGTGCCAGGCGACGGCCTCATTCATGACTCTCGGGCTCTGCTCCCAGAGCCGCGTGCTGGCCTCGATGTCCGTCAGCAGGAAGGTAACGGTGCCGGTCGGGCGGCTGGTCATGGCATCGCCCTCGATGCTATAGGGGCGGCCGGTTTCAGGTGAGTTCCGCGTACCTGAAACAGTCGACAGTGTGGTCGTTGACGACGCCAACCGCCTGCAGATGTGCGTAGATGATGGTCGGTCCAACGAACCTAAAGCCCCGCTTCTTCAGGTCCTTGCTCAGGTCTTCGGCTAGTGGTGTCTTAGCCGGGATCTCCTCCATCTTCTTGAAGCTGTTTACTACCGGTTGGCCACCGACCCAGCCCCATAGGTATTTGTCGAAGCTGCCGAACTCGGCCTGAACGTCGAGAAAGTGGCGGGCGTTGTCGACCGCAGAGGTGACCTTCAGCCGGTTTCGAACGATCCCCGGGTTTTCGAGCAGCTCGGCGACCTTGCCTTCGTCGTAGGCGGCCACCTTGACGGGATCGAAGCCTTCGAAGGCGTCGCGGTAGTTCTCCCGCTTCATCAGGATGGTGCGCCATGAGAGCCCGGCCTGGGCGCCTTCGAGAATTAGGAACTCGAAATGGGTCTGATCGTCGTGAACCGGGACACCCCACTCCTCGTCGTGGTAGGCCACGAAAAGCGGATCATCGACCGGAACCCACTCACACCGCTGCATCAGCCAGCGAGGGTAGCCATCAAGGCTGAGCATCCAGTAGCCCTCGGTGACGCATTTGCCCTTGCCACCGCCGCGTCTCATGACGCGGTTCTGTTGACCGGCGATTCCGAGATTCTTGACCTGCCTGGAAACCGGTCGGTAGAGGACCTGCGGTAATCGTCTCCTCGGAAAGCGTCGAGACCGGTAGCCTGGCAGTCGTCGACTGAAGGGTGGCTAGGGTTCCGCTCGCTCTTGCGGGGACCGGTCCAAGCGCCACAGAAGGCCCAAGCACGGGCTAGCACCTCAACGGACAAAAGCCTCGAGGGGAGACGTCGGCACGAGTAAGCCGTGCCGAGGAGCCCCCGTGTCCGTCAAGCAACCGACGTCAGAATCGAGGGCACATCGCTCTGCGGTGCTGGCGGCGCTCTTCGTCACATTCCTGTGGAGCTCGTCGTGGGTGCTGATCCGGTGGGGTCTGGACGACGAAGGACTCGAGCCCATCACGTTCGCTGGCCTCCGCTATGTCCTAGCCGCGGCAGCCCTAGCCACTGTCGTGGCAGTCGGGCAGAGGGAGTCGATCCAACGGGTCAGTCGGAAGGTTGTCGGCAGACTCGTGGTACTAGGCCTTGTCTTCTACGCCCTAACCCAGGGCGCCCAGTTCGTCGCCATCGACAACCAACCTGCCGCCACTACGAGCCTCCTCCTCGCCATGTCCCCAATAGTGGTGGTCGGCCTCTCCTCGCTCACGCTCGGCGAAAGGGCGAGCAGCCGCCAGGCCGCGGGGGTAGCGCTTGTCGTATCCGGCGCACTCCTCTACTTCGTCGGTGACCTCGGAGCCACGGTCGTCGGCATGATCGCCGCACTTACCGCGCTGGTGGCAAATTCCATCTCGGCACTACTGGGAAGAGCAATCAACCGAACCCAAGCCCTTCCTCCCGTAACCGTCACGGCGGTGAGCATGGCTACCGGAGCACTCGTCCTCCTAGGCGCCGGCGTAGCCGTGGAAGGGATTCCGAGCCTGTCGGCACGGGGCTGGTTGATTATTTCCTGGCTGGCCCTCGTCAACACCGCACTGGCCTTCACGCTGTGGAACTTCAGCTTGCGGCGCCTATCGGCAACGGAATCGGCGGTGATCAACAACACGATGCTGGTGCAGATCGCCTTGCTGGCCTGGCTGTTCCTCGGTGAAGTGCCCGGTTTGGCGGAGGTGGCGGGTATTGCTCTGGTGTCGTTTGGTGCGGTGGTGAGCCAGCTCGCTCCTTCGTCGTAGTCCTTAGGATCGAAGACGTGTTCGGCCCGTTCAACACGGTCAGGGCGATCCTGGTGGCCGGTGCGGTCATAGCCGCCCTGGTGGCGGCTGCACTAGGGTGGTGGATAGTCACGGCAATACTT
>JBHICV010000026.1:0-22430 GCA_046759765.1 Acidimicrobiia bacterium | reverse complement strand
CGTGGCCACGGGCCTCGTCCCGCGCCGGCACGGGATCGTCGGCTACCAGATGTGGTTTGAGGGAATTTCACCGCCGGTGAATGTGCTGCGGTGGACATCTCCCTGGGGTGACCCAATCGAGGCCGACTACGCGGCCGTCCTGCCGGCGCCGAATCTATGGGAAAGGCTCTCGGCCGGCGGAGTTGAGCCCATCACCGTGCAGCCGGGCCACTTTGCGGATTCACCCTTGTCGCGCATGCTCTACCGTGGATGCCGTCTCGAGCCCGCCTGGTCGGCACAGGACCTCATCGACGCCACCTTGGATCTGGCCTCCAAACCTCGCCGCTTCGTCCTCACCTATGTTCCCCATGTCGACGTTGCCGCCCACACCTCCGGCCAATCGTCAAACGAATACGACGATGCAATGCGTGTGGTGGGGCGCATCTGGGATCAGCTAGCGGCGCGTCTGCCGGGCGGCTCGGCGTTGCTTGGCACGGCTGATCACGGTCATGTCGACTACGTCGGAGACGCCGTGGTGGAGGTCAAGGAGCCTTCCGAGGTGGGCTTCGCCGGCGAGCCCAGGGCGCTGTACGCCCGAGGGCCGAGCGAGGCCCTCGAAACCCTCGACTCATTGCCCGCCACGTTGGTCGGGGGCGACGAGCTCCTTTCCTTGTGGGGACCCGAGGGCGAGGACCATCCCCGCCTTCCCGATCGAACCCCGGATCTGTGCCTGCTTGCCAACACCGGAAAGGCGCTTCTCGTCCCTTCGGTCGGCTTCCGCTGGATCGGATTTCACGGCGGGCTGGAGCCGGAGGAGCGGGAGGTACCGTTGCTGGTGGCCTAACCCCCTCCGGCCCTACGGGCGGCCCCCTCCCAGCCTCCCCTAGCTCCGCTGGGGAGGTGCCGAGCGAAGCGCGGCGGAGGCGGTTGAGGAGGGCGGCAGAGCCGCCCCACAGGAAACCGTCATGTAGAAGCCGCTCCCGTCCGATAGCACCCTCATGCGCGAGACCGGGGTCCTGTGTCCTTCCTGTGGCAGCGATGTCGGGCAGGGCAACCCTGCCTACTGCCCCTCCTGCCGGTCGCCGCTGCTTGGTCAAAGACAGACCGTTAGTCAAGGACAGACCGACGCCGATCGATCTATGGCCGACCCGTTCGGCGATTGGCCGGATGCCACCCCAGCTCCGTACGGAACCACGTCCGAGACTCGGCCTCGAAGCCAGGGCTATGAGCCGGCTGGAGCGACCGAGACCGCGCCGCCTGCCCCACGTCGCCAATCGAGGAGGTGGGTGAAAGTACTGGCCGTGATCGGGGTCATCGTCTTCATCCCACTGGGCTGGGCGGCCTTGTCGGGCGCCTTCTCGGGGCCCGAGCGCGACGAGGAGGGCGCGGTGGTCGAAGCCGGAGTCGTGTCCGCGTTTGACATCCGCGTCGGCGACTGCTTCAGCCTTCCCGATGACAGTGTCGTCTCGATCGAACAGGCCGAGCTGGTGCCGTGCCTCGAACCTCACACATACGAGGCATACGCCGAATACGTGTATGCCGACAAATCTCAGGCGCCGTACCCCGGGCTCGCGGTGATCCTCGACCAGTCGGACGCATTCTGCCTGGACGAGTTTGAAGCCTTCGTCGACCACCGTTGGGAGACGTCGGTACTGGACTTTGCCTACCTCTACCCGGAAGAGGAGGGCTGGCAGTTCGGCGATCGAACAGTGCTATGTCTCATCCAGCCGACATCGGATGACCCGCTGACCGGCAGCATGCGTGGAGCCGGGATCTAGCCGGCCTCGCTATCCAGAGGGGACTCAATCTCACTCGAAGGCCCTGACTCCTCGGTTTCAAAGGCCCAAGCCGGATCGCCCCGAGCTCCCCAAGCTCCCGAAATCCAAGCTCCCACACCGATCACAGCCACGGCGGCTCCCACCACGCCACCAACGTACGGCAAGGCAATAACAATCAGCCAGACCACAGCTGCGGCTACAAACCCCGCCACAGGACTGACCCGGCCTCGAAACGCCTTTTGCCCTGCAGCAGCCAACACTGGAATTGGCGCTACCAGCACCGCGACGGCTGCCAACGCTCCGACGAGCAAAGTGAGCGGTACTAACACCACCAGGGCCGGGGCCGCGACGAACACGGGAGCAAGCGCGGCGACGACAGTTGTGATGATCGCCAGCAGTAGCGGGATCGCCAGTGCCAGAAGACCCCACAGGGCCGTCGGCAGCAACTTGGCCCGCACTCTCCGGTCCGCACGAGCCAGGGAATTCGGAAACAGCCAGAACAGGCCAATGCCGGCGAGGACGAACAGGATGGAGACCACGAGGCGGATGAGCAAAAGCCCTGCGCGAACCTGGAGCTGGCTTCCGGCTGCCGACCGCTGGGCCACCGAACCCACGTCAGCCGCTTCGGAAATCGAAGCATCGGTTCGAGGCCATACGACGATCGTGCCAGCCACAGAGGCAGAATCAGTGACAACCAACACCGGTGTTACCGGCTCGAGGTCCCTGCCTACCTGACCAGATAGAACGGTCCGGCGGGTCACGCGGCCGGCGACGTCCCTGCCCACGCGGCCCGAGATCTGAAGAGATCCTCCCAGTGCGTATATATCGCGGGATACCGTTCCGGCGACAGACAACGTCACCACGGCAGTCGTCACGTCCTCGCTCACCGATCCCGGAATCTCGACCGTTCCCCCCGTGAGACGAACCGAGCCGAGCACCTCGCCCGAGATATCGGCCCGGCGGGCAAAGCCGAGGATGTCTCCTTCGATACTGCCGGTCACCGTCAATTTGTCGGTGAACACGAGGACGTCGCCAGTTACGGTCCCGGCGATCCGCGTGTCTCGTGCCACAACAATCAAGTCGTCGGCCAGCCGCTCGCCTTCCGAGATCACGACGATGTCGCTCATCCTCCGAACACTCTCCGGATTCGGTCCACCTCTGACGGGGATCGCCGCCAGGACGGCGATCAGAAGGACCAACGAGGTCCGCTCAAAGGACACCGAGGAAACTCAAAAGCGGAGTGGGGTAGATACCCAGCACGATTGTCACCGCCAGTGAAACGGCAAGCAACCAGCGGATGGGACCTGGAGTGTGGAGCTTGGCACGCGCCGCACCGGGGGCCTCGACCGGAACGGGAGCTCCCATGTACATCACAACGATGACTCGCAGATAGAAGAACAAACCCGCCACGGCTGTCACCAGGCCCAAAATCACGAGCCACTCGTACCCGGCCTCCCAGCCGGCGACGAAGACTGCAAACTTGCCCACAAACCCGGCAGTGAGGGGGATCCCGGCCATGGCCAGCATCATCACCGCCAGCGAGGCTGCGAGGAAGGGGCTGCGTACGCCCAGCCCAGTGAACTGCTCGAGGGGAGCACCCGACGCCGACGCGCCGCCAACTGCCGCCACGACCGCGAACCCGGCCATGATCTGGACCGCGTAAACAGCCAAGTAGAACCACACAGCTGAGTAGCCGTCCGCTCCGGCGAGTACTCCGATGAGTATGAATCCCGCGTGAGCGACTCCCGAGTAGGCCAGGATCCTCCGCACGTCCGGCTGGACTATGGCGAGCACCGTGCCCACGACCAGCGAGACAGCGGCCAGAGCCGCGAGAGCCGAGCCCCAGAGCTCGTCTAGGTCGGCGAAACCGAGGCCGGTGATTCGCAGCAGAGCTGCAAATCCTCCCACCTTGGCGACGGCAGCCATGAAACCGGTCACGCCGGCGGGGGCACCCTGGTAAACATCCGGCGCCCAGGCGTGAAATGGGGCCGCAGAGATCTTGAAGGCCAGACCAGACAGAAGCAGGGCCAGGCCGAGCAGCACGACCGTCGGAGGAGCAACGCCCTGGCTTGCGCTCCAGGAGCCGATTTCTAACAGGGAGACCGTGCCCGTTCCTGCGTAGGTGAGTGCGATCCCATAGACGAAGATCGCCGAGGCGAATGCACCCAGCAGGAAGTATTTGAGCGCCGCTTCGTCGGCCGAGATCCGCTCTCGGGTAAAGCCGGCCAGGACATACAGGCTGATCGAACCGATCTCCAGCGCCACGAAAGTCATCATCAGCTGGACTGACGCGGCCATGAGTTGGAAGCCGACGGCGGCGAGAAGCATCAAGACAAGCGCTTCGGCTGCTCGGCGGCCGACACTGTCGATCATCCCCCACGCGGCCGCCAGGCCACCTGCCGCCACTGCCAGCACGACGAACCGTGCGAAGACGCTGAAGTGGTCGGTGAGGATCATCCCGCCGAACGACAAGAACGCACCGCAGTTCCGGACCTGAACCCACTGCGCCACAGCCAGCCCGAAGGCGACCGCCAGCGTCACCCCGACAACTGCACCGAGCTGTTGGGTAGGCGGATGTCGGTAGACCTCCCCACCGAGAATGATCAACGCGCCGATCACGAGCGCGATCTCCGGCGCCACGGCCAGGAAGGAGACTCCCGCCTCGCTCATCCTCCCGAGCCTCCGGCGACGTCAGTCACCCTGCCCGGATACGGGGCCTCGTAACCGGTTTCGGCCGCGATTCGCTCTAGCACCAACTCGGTGGAGGGAGCGATCCTGTCGAGCGCCACCCGCGGATACACGCCCAGCAACACCACCAGAGCCACCAGGGGAGCCACGATGACTATCTCGCGAAGTCCGACGTCCGGAACGCTCTTGTTCTCCTCCTGCACAGGCCCGGTAAAGACCCGCTCATAAGCCCAAAGCAGATAGACGGCCGCGAGAACAACACCTACGGCGGCCACGATCGCGAAGCCGGGAAGGGTCACGTAGCTGCCGAGCAGAATCATGAACTCGCCGACAAAGCCGTTCAGGCCCGGCAAGCCGATGGATGCAAACGCCATGAACAGGAAGATCCCGGCGAAGACCGGGATCACCTTCTGCAAGCCACCAAAGTCGGAGATGTTCTTGGTGTGCCTGCGGTCGTAAAGCATTCCGACGAGGAGGAAGAGGGCTCCGGTGGTCAGGCCGTGGTTGACCATCTGAATCACTCCACCTTGCAAGCCTTGACTGGTGAGCGCGAAGATCCCGAGAACCACGAACCCCAGGTGACTGACCGAGGAGTACGCCACGAGCTTCTTGAGATCGGGCTGGACGGTGGCTACCGCGGCTCCATAGATGATCCCAATCACCGAGAGAACCGCCAGCACGGGGACCAGATCTACGGATGCTTCCGGGAACAGCGGCAGGTTGAAGCGGAGAAAGCCATAGGTGCCAAGCTTCAGGAGCACACCGGCCAGCAGCACCGAACCCGCCGTCGGCGCCTCCACGTGCGCGTCGGGCAGCCACGTGTGCAGCGGAAAGAGCGGCACCTTGATGGCGAAGGCGAGTGCGAACACGGCAAAGAGCCAGAGCTGGCTGGACGAATCCAAGTCGAGTTGGAGAAGCGCCAGGTAGTCGAACGAGAGCCGTCCGACCTGATCGAGGTGTTGCAGTCCCAGAGCGACGATACCGCCCAACATGAGCGCGGAGCCGAACGCCGTGAAGAGGAAGAACTTTATGGCCGCGTAGAGGCGCCGTTCGCTGCCCCAGATCCCGATGATGAAGTACATGGGCACGAGGATCACCTCGAAGAAGACGAAGAAGACCAGAAGGTCGAGGGATAGAAAGACACCGAGCAGACCTGCTTCGAGTGTCAAAGTGGCGGCAATGAAGGACTTCACCCGGTCGGTGATGGCCACGGAAGCGGCGAGCGCAATCGGTACGAGCAGTGCGGTCAGCGCCACCAGTACCAGTGAGATCCCGTCGACACCCAGATGCCAGCTGATGCCCCACGGCCGGTACAGGTTGGCGTCTTCGACGAACTGGAAACCGGCGACGCCCACCTCGAAAGTCGCGTAGAGGTACCCGACGGCGCCCAGAGGAAGCAAACTGACCACGACACCGACAGGAAGTAGCAATTCGGGACGCCGTCGCGGTAGGAGTGAAACGATGACGGCGCCGAGGAAAGGCAAGAGAATGATGGCCGTGAGCAAGGGAAAGTCCGTCACAGGGCTCTCGCGATCAACCAGACGACGATCGCCAGCGCCCCGCCCGCGAGCCCCAGTGCGTAATTCCGAACGTATCCGGTCTGGAGTCCTCGCAGCGACTCTCCCAGCTGGGTAATCAACCGTCCGGTTCCGTTGACCGCTCCGTCTACGACTTGCGCGTCGAAGCTGAACGCGGTCCACGAGGCGAGTCGATAGGACGGTGCGACTATTGCGGCTCCGTAGGCATCGTCGACGCGGTACCCGCTACGGACCAGCTCCCAGGATCGCCTCCCGAGCGAGTAGAGCCGCACTCGAACGTCTAACGGCCCGATATAGATAACGGCTGCGATCACCAACCCGGACATTGAGGCGAGGAGCGCTACCAACGCCAGGGCGAAGAAGACGGGAGGAGCAGGTGGCACAGCCAGTGTCACGCCTTCGAACGACGGCTCCAAGAAGTGCTCGAGCCACACGCCGATCGGCGTGTTGGAGAACCCGATCAGCATTGCCCCAGCCGCCAGCACGATCAGAGGTACCGTCATGATGCGGGGAGACTCATGGGGTTCGACGCCGCGCCAGCGGGGGCGACCGCCGAAGGTGAGGACAAGGAGACGAGTCGCATAGAAGCCCGTCAGGAGCGCAGTGAGGATCCCGACTCCCCACGCGACGTAAAACCAGCCGCCTTGATCGAATACCACTCCTAGGACCTCGTCCTTCGACCAGAAGCCCGCGAACGGTGGTACGCCGACAAGCGCCAGGGTTCCAATGGCCATGGTCACGGCCGTGATGGGCATCTTCCGAAAGAGCCCTCCCATCCGATGCATGTTCTGCTCGTCAGCCAGTGCATGTATCACCGAGCCGGCGCCGAGGAAGAGCAGCGCTTTGAAGAAGGCGTGTGTCATGAGATGGAAGAGGCCGGCGACATAGCCGGCGACACCAACTGCCATGAACATGTAGCCGAGCTGGCTGACAGTTGAGAAGGCGAGGACGCGTTTGATGTCAGTCTGGGTCAGCGCGATCGTGGCGGCAAAGAGGGCGGTAAGGGCACCGACAACCAGCACGATCGCCGATGCCGTGGGCGCCAGCTCATAGATTGGAGAAACCCTGGCGATCATATAAACCCCAGCCGTGACCATGGTCGCCGCGTGAATGAGTGCCGAGACAGGTGTCGGTCCTTCCATGGCATCCGGCAACCAAACGTGGAGCGGAAGCTGAGCCGACTTTCCGGTCGCGCCTAGGAGAAGAAGCAGGCCGATCGCCGTTGCGGTTCCGGCCGCGATCGTCTCGGCGGGATCATGCAGCACCTCCGAGTACGAGAGCGTGCCGAAAGCCGCGAAAGTGAGCATGAGGCCGACGATGAAACCGACATCTCCAATACGGTTGACAACGAAGGCCTTCTTGCCGGCCGCAGCTGCAGCCGGCCTAGTGAACCAGAAGGAGATCAGGAGGTAGGAGCAAAGCCCCACGAGCTCCCAGCCGACGAACAAGACCGCAAAGTTGTTGGCAAGCACCAGAATCAGCATCGAAGCGACGAAGAGGTTCAAATACGTGAAGAACCTCCCGAAGCGATCGTCACCACTCATGTAGCCGATCGAGAAGAGGTGGATCAGCGCACCGATACCGGTGACGATCAATGTCATGAACGCCGAGAGGGGATCCCAAAGGAATTCGACGGTGGCGCCGACCGCCGGCATCCACGAGTAGAGAACGACGACCTCTGCCTGCCCATCGCCCTCGAAGAAGGGCACCGCTGCTACGAGAGCTACGACGAAGGACAAGCCGACGGTGGCAGTCGCCAGCCAGCCCGAGGCCGGCGAAGGAAGACGCCCTCCCACGAAATGCAGGAGCACCGCGCCGGCTAGTGGCAGGGCGATCACAACCCAGACGAACTCGGTTGGCATCAGCCGCGCATCTCCGCCAGCTCGTCAACCGAAGCCGTGGCCCTCTGACGGAACACCGCCACGATGATCGCCAGGCCCACCGCAACCTCCGCCGCCGCCACAACCAGGACGAAGAACACCGCCACCTGCCCGTCCAAATTCCTCAGCTCACGCCCGGCGGCAACGAAGGTCAGGTTTACGGCATTCAGCATCAGCTCGACCGCCATAAACATGATGAGGGCGTTTCGCCGGACCAGGAGCCCAACCGCGCCGATCAGGAAGAGGGCCGCGGCCAGGCCCATATACCAGCCCGCGGTGACGATCACGGCTCTCTCCGGGGTCGGAAGTAGGCAAGGGACAAGGCGCCGACTGCTCCGATTGTGAGCAGGAGCGCGGTTCCAATCACCGGGACCAGCCATTCGGAGAACAGGACCGTTGAGACGGCTTCGATCGTGCCGTTGGGTGCTTCACCCCCGATTTCTGGGGCGACCCAATCGAATGGAGCCGCGAAGGTCAGCGCCGCGGCTACGACGCCCGTGACTGCTACGAGAGCGATTACGAGCTTCCGCTGGCCCGGGAGGCTCTCAGTCGTGTCTTCCGCGCGGTCGACGCCGATCAGCATGATCACGAACAGAAACAGCGTGATCACGGCGCCCGCGTAGACGATCACCTGGACCGCGGCGACGAAGTGGGCTAAGTGGACTACGTAGAAAACCGCGAGTGCGAACATCGTCGCCAGCAACCCCATCGCGCTGTATACGGGGTTGCGGGCGAGTACCACGGCCAAGGCTCCGGCCACGGCTACCGAGGCGAGAATCACGAAGAGAATGGCTTCGATCAAAGAACCCCCTCCGCCTCGCTTTGCTCGGGACTCTCCCCCGCGGGGCTGGAGGAGGAAGCCACCGCCTCATCGGAGTCGGCCGATTGCCCCACCTCAGGCGGGCGCAGGCCCACGCCGGCTGATGGTGTCCAAGACGCGGTTCCCTCATACGAAGCGCGTCCTGATGGTGCCGTAGCCCTCATCCATCCGTCCGCTTTCTGAAGTTCACCGAGATCGACGAGCGGCCCTTCCGGCTGGGGATGGTTCGGCGTTCCGTCCGGTTCAACGAGCAGCTCGGCTCGCGTGTATATCGCGTCCTCCCGATCGGTCACCGAGAACTCGAACAGGTGCGTCATGGTGATGGCCTCGGTGGGACAGGCCTCGACGCAGAGTCCGCAGAAGATGCAGCGAAGCATGTTGATCTCATAAACGAACCCATAGCGCTCGCCCGGACTGACCGGATCGTCGGGCGGATTGTCCTTGCCGCGCACGTAGATACAGTCAGCCGGACACGCCCCGGCGCAGAGCTCACAACCGATGCACTTCTCCATGCCGTCTTCGTAGCGATTGAGGACGTGACGACCGTGGAAGCGTTGTGGCTTGGGCTTCTTCTCCTGTGGGTAGCGGCTGGTGACGGGCTTCCGCCCGAGGTGCCGGAAGGTGACCGCTAGGCCCTTCGCGAAGTCCTTCACTATCCCCATCAGCTCACGACCAAGGCAGGCCGAACTCGCGCAAACCCACGGCCACAGTTGAAGCCACGAGCCAAACCAGGGCGACGGGGATGAGCCGTTTCCAGCCCAATGTCATCAGCTGGTCATACCGGAATCGCGGCAGCGTGGCCCTTATCCAGAAGAAGACGAAGAGAACCAGCGCGGTCTTGGCGAAGAAGTAACCGACCGGGAGGAGCGAGGAGACCCAGGTGGGAAGGGTGTCTTCGAAGAGCGGCCCGTTCCAGCCGCCGAGGAAGATGACGGCGATTAGGGCGGACATCGTGAAGATGTTGATGTACTCGGCCAGGAAGAACATCGCGAAGCGGACTCCCGAGTATTCGGTGTGGAATCCTCCGACCAGCTCTTGCTCGGCCTCGACCAGGTCGAACGGAGCGCGGTTGGTCTCTGCCACGGCCGCGATGAAGAAGATCACGAAGGACACAAACATGGGGAAGACGTTCCAGGCCGGCACGAAACGAAGTACCCACCCCAGAGCAGGCAGGGCATCCTCGAACGTTCCTGCCTGCTGGGCAACGATGCCCGCCAGGGACATCGTCCCCACATACGCGACGACCGGGACGAGCGCCAGCCCTAGTGCAGCTTCGTAGGAGATGGCCTGAGCACTGGCTCGGATCCCCCCGAGTAGCGGATACTTGGAGCCGGAGGACCATCCGGCCAGAACGACCGAGTAGACGGCCACCGAGGAAACCGCCAAAACGTAAAGCACTCCGATGTTCAGATCGGTTCCCTGCAGGGTGATCTCTCTGCCTCCAATCGTCACCGTGTCGCCAATAGGGATGACCATGAACATCAAGAAGGCGGGGATGATCGCCAGGATCGGTGCGGCCAGATAGACCCCCAGTTCGACCTTCCGCGGTGTCAGTGGCTCCTTGAAGAAGAGCTTGATGCCGTCGGCAAGGCTCTGGAGGATTCCCCACGGCCCGGCGCGATCGGGGCCGATTCGGCTCTGCATATCGGCTACGAGCTTGCGTTCGATCCAGATCAGCAACAGCGTCATGACGAGAAGCAGGCCGAAGATGACGACCGACTTGACGACCACGATCAGTACGTCGACGAAGTCCATCAGTGCACCCCCGCCTTCGCCACCGTGAGTTCCAGGTCGGTCCCCAGGGGCGGGGTTTCTGGCTGGTTGAACGGCACGTAGACCACTCCGGGCAGGAGCGAAGGATCTAATTCCACCGGCAGCTCGATTTCGGTGGTTTGGCCGCGGAGTCGAACCAGCTCTCCTTGCTCGAGACCCAGGGCCGATGCTTCGTCGGGATGTAGCCACGCCGCTCCACCTGGCGCGAGCTTCCCAAGCGTCGGGCTCTTGGAGATCGTGACTCCGTCGTCGTAGAGAGTTCGCGCCAGATGCAGCACCATCGGAGCCGCGGTGGCCGGCAGCTCGTGCCACACCGGCAGGAATTCGAATGGTTGAGCGGCCCCCGCGGCCGGGACAACGACTCCCTCACGCTGTTCGTCGAGAAAGTCCCACGTGAGCCCCTCGTAAGCGGAGGCCAGCACTGCAACTTCCTTCTGTGCTGCGCCGGCAGAAGGCAGACCAATGGGTCTGCCCATCCGGGAGGCAATCTCGTCGAAGATGTCGCACTCGGCCCTTACCTGCCCGGGGCCGGCGATCAGCTGGTTGACCTTTTGCACGCGACCCTCGAGGTTGGTGACGGTCCCTTCCTTCTCGGTGAAGGCTTTCGCGGGAAGAATCACATCTGCCAATCGGGACGAGTCCGTCAGAAACAAATCCAAGGCAACGATGAAATCCGCGGCTTCCAGCGCCTGTTTCGCCAGCCCGCCGTCGGGCACATCCGAAACTGGATCAGCACCGGCGAGGACCAGCGCCTTGATGTCCCCGGTTACGAGGCCCAGCAACATCCCGGCTGTCTCGCGACCCGGCCCCTCCGGTAGCTCCCCCCACCCCTCCGTCAGGCTCCCTCGTCCCTGCTCGATGGACGCCCGTCCCGGCAGTAGAGTCGGGGCAAGGCCCATATCCAGCGCGCCGTAAGTGTTGGAGCGGCGGACAAGCGGCATGATCCTGGCTCCCAGGTCGTCGCGGGCAAAAGCAGCGACAGACTCCGCCAGGCGTCGATCCTCCGTCAGTCCGGTTCGACCCACGAGAGCGACCACGCCACCCTCGGCCAAAGCAGCCCGAGCATCGGCGAACTCGCCTTGCCCGACTGCCAGCTTCGCTAGGACAGCACTGCCCTGACCCGGCCGGTAAATGAAGCGAAACTCTGCCTTGTCATCGAGGCCCGTGCGGCGGGGATGAAGGACAACGAGCCGGGCACCTTGCTCCTGGACGGCGTGTCTTACTCGCAGATAGAGGGTCCCTATTTCCTCCTTGAGGTCGGGGCCCCACAGCAGGATCGTCTTGGCGTCGTCCAGATCGGCGATCTTGGCTCTCGGTGTGACACCGGCCAGGAACCCCGGCTCCAGCCCGTCGTCGAGTTGAGCATCGACGTGATTGCTTCGCACGGCAACGCGCATGAACTTGGCGAGGGCATAGGCGTCTTCGTTCGTGCCCCTGGCCCCGCCGATGGCCGCCACCGCCGATTCGCCGTGGGAGGCGATGATCTCGGACAGCCGAGAGGCAACCAACCCGAGCGCATCGCTCCAGGTGGTTTCGGAGAAGCCGCCGTCGCCGTTTCGGATCAAAGGAGTTGTCAGCCGGTCGGGCGAGTTCACATACTCGAAGCCGAACCGGCACTTGTCGGAAAGCCACCCTTGATTGGTCGGCTCGTTGTCGACGCCGAGGAAGCGTAGAACCTGGTTTTGGCTTGCCTGGACGGAGATCCGGCAACCAACGACACAGTGAGGGCAGGTGCTCTCGACCGAGGTCAGGTCCCAGGGACGAGCCCGAAACCGGTAGGGCACGGCGGTAAGCGCCCCGACGGGGCAGATCTGCACTGTGTTGCCGGAGAAGTACGAGGCGAAAGGCTCGTCGGGAAACGTGTTCACCTGGGTCCCATAGGCCCGGTCGATGAATTCAATGAGCGGATCACCCGAGACCTCATCCGAGAACCGCGTGCAGCGCGCACAGAGGATGCAGCGCTCACGATCGAGCAGCACGAGGTCGGAGATCGAGATCGGCTTCGAGAAGTGGCGCTTCTCCTCCACGAAGCGGCTCTCGCCCGGCCCGTGGGCCATCGTCTGGTCCTGCAGCGGGCATTCGCCGCCCCGGTCGCAGACCGGGCAGTCGAGCGGGTGGTTGATGAGAAGGAATTCGAGTACTCCCTCCTGCGCCTTGCGGACAACATCCGAAGCGGTGATCACCGCCATGCCCTCGCTCACAGTTGTCGTGCAGGCGGTGGTGAGGAGCGGCCCTCGTGGTGTCTCGATCTCGACGAGACACATGCGACACATCCCGACGGGCTTCATCCTCCGGTGCCAGCAGAACCGGGGGATGTACGTGCCGTTGTCTTCGGCGACGGCGATTAGAAGCTGGTCGGCCGGGACCTTTACGGGCCGGCCGTCGATAGTGATCGTTACGGCCTCAGTCAAAGGGGCAGCCTCCGCCGTGAATGTGGTCGAGAAGCTCGTCCTTGAAGAAGGAGACCAGCGACGTGATCGGAGAGACCGCTGACGGTCCCAGTGGACAGATGGTGGTCATCTTCGGCGGCCAATCGAGCCCGGGGCTGATGTTGTCCGAAACGTCGAGGATCAGATCGATGTCCTGCTCCCGGCCGCTACCTTCTTCGATGCGTCGGAGGACCATCTCGAGCCAGGTGGCGCCTTCCCGGCAGGGCGTGCACTGGCCACAGGACTCGTGGGCGAAGAACCGGACGATTCGCTCGGCGGCTCTGACCGTGCAGGTCTCGGAGTCCATCACGATGACCGCGCCGGAGCCAAGCATTGTGCCGAGCTCACCGACTTCGTCGATGGCTACGGGCGTGTCCAGGTGCTCGGGTCCCAGCCAGGGAGCGGACGCCCCTCCGGGAACCCATGTCTTGAGCTCCTTCCCTCCCGGGATGCCCCCTCCGATCGCGTATATCAGCTCCCGCCAAGTCATGCCCATGACAATCTCGAAGTTGCCGGGCCGCTCGACGGCGCCAGACAGGCTGAACAGTCGGGTGCCCTTCGATCCTTCTGGGCCAAGCGACGAATAGGAGGCGCTTCCCTCCGAGATGATGAATGGGATGTTCGAGAGTGTCTCAACGTTGTTGACGATGGTGGGAAGGTCGTAGAGGCCCATCGCGGCCGGGTAGTAGGGAGGCTTGAGACGGGGCTCGCCGCGCCGTCCCTCGAGGCTGTTCAGAAGAGCGGTTTCCTCACCACAGATGTAGGCGCCGGCTCCGAGATGGACGGTTACATCGAGGTCGTATCCGGATCCGAGGATGTTCTTGCCCAGGTATCCGGCGCCGTAAGCATCTTCCACCGCTTGCTGCACGCGACGGGCAGGCTTTGCGTACTCGCCCCGCACGTAAACGAAGGCCTCGTTTACGTCGTTGGCGAACGAAGCAATGATTGTTCCCTCGAGCATCTGGTGCGGGTCGCGTTCCAGGAGCTGCCGGTCCTTGAACGTCCCCGGCTCGGACTCGTCAGCGTTCACAATGAGATAGGCCGGGCGGGCCTGTCCGAGGAAGGACCACTTCATTCCGCAGGAGAAGCCGGCCCCGCCGCGTCCCCGTAGCTCGGAGGCCTTCACCTGTTCGGTTATGTCTGACGGCTCCACGTCGAGGGCCTTCCGCAGAGCCCGATACCCGCCGGTGGCCTCGTATCGCTCCAGCAGGTGGCTGTCCGCAGGGTGGTCCTCCATGCGCTGCGTGAGGATGAGGGGTGTTGCGTCCGCCTTGCTCAACCCTGTGCGGCCCTGCGCGAGGTCCTCGGTGGCCGGGGTCGAGGGCTCGGAAGCCGCAGTCTTCCCCCCGGTTCCGTAGGGACCGAAGGCGGGATAGGGACCGACGGCGCCCACGGACTCGCGGCTTCCCCAGTCGTACGAGCGTCTCCCTCCGAACAGCTCTTGCATCTCGTCGGTTCCGACCACGTCGGGTTGCGCATCGCGCAGCCAGCGGCCTAGGGCCCTCGCCTTTTCCGGGTTGATGCCCTCGACCAGCTCGTAGTTGACCTGCAAAGCCGGGGCACCCCCGCACGCACCGATGCACTCGACGTGCTCGACCGACAGAAGGCCCGAGCTGTCCGTCTCGCCGGCGGGGACACCGGTTTCGTCCTCTATAGCCTCGAGCACGTCGTCGCTGCCCTCGAGCATGCAAGAAATGGACGTACACACCGACACGAGATAGCGGCCGACCGGCTCCTGCTTGAACATCGTGTAGAAGCTGGCCACTGAGTGGACCTGAGCGGGCGTCAGGCCCACCTTTCCGGCCACCCAGCGCATCGCCTCGTCCCCGATGTGGCCATCGCGCTTCATCGCCAGGTAGAGCAACGGGAGCACCGCCGAGCGCCGCTCGGGATAGCGGTCGATAAGGCCTTCGGCGTGGTCGACGTCGAGCGAGGTCACTGGCCTTCTCGCCTGAAGCGCGTCATCGATCGACGTCTCCTATCAGCGGGTCCAGCGACGCGATGGCAGCAATCGTGTCCGCCACTAGCGAGTCGGCCATGATGACCGGAAGGGCTTGCAGGTTGGCGAATGAGGGGGCTCGCACATGGCAGCGCCACGGCCGGCCCCCACCGTCGGACACCAGGTAGCAGCCCAGCTCGCCTCTTGGTGACTCGACGGCGACGTACGTCTCTCCTTCAGGGACCTTGAAGCCCTCGGTGAAGAGCTTGAAGTGATGGATCAACGCCTCCATCGACTCGTCGAGCCGGGCGCGGGGCGGAGGCGTGACCTTGCGATCTGTGCTTCGGTAATCGCCGCTCGGCATTGTCTCGGCGACCTGCGACACGATCGCGATCGATTGGCGCATCTCCTCGAGACGAACCACGTACCGGTCGAATACATCGCCGTTGCTCCCAGTCGGTACCTCGAACCGGTACTGCTCGATGCCCGAGTAGGGCATGGCCCTCCTCAGGTCCCAGTCGGAGCCGGTCGCCCGCAAAGTCGGGCCGGTGACGCCCAAGGCTAAGCACTCCTCCGTCGTGATGATGCCGACGCCGTGGGTTCTGCCCTCCCAAATCGGGTTCTGACGGAGAAGATCCTCGTGTTCGATGAGCCGCTCGGGAATCAGCTCCACGATCTCGGCAACGTCCTCTTCCCAGCCGTCCGGGAGATCGGCAGCCACGCCACCGGGGCGGATGTAGTTGTGGTTCATCCGCAGCCCGGTTGCCTTCTCGAAGAAGTCGAGGATCGGCTCCCGCTCTCGGAAGCCGTAGATCATCATCGAGAGCGCGCCCATATCCAGGCCCTGGGTGGCCAGCGCCACGAGATGGCTAGTGACCCGGTTGAGCTCGGTCATCATCACCCTGATCGCAGCCGCTCGCGGCGGCACTTCGATTCCGAGCAGCTCCTCGGTTGCCAGCGAGAACACCAGCTCCTCGAAGAACGGGGAGAGGTAGTCCATTCGAGTGACGTTGGTGGGACCCTGCATGAAGGTCAGTTCTTCCGCCGTCTTCTCCATCCCGGTATGCAGATAGCCGATGATCGGCTTCACCCGGCGGACAATCTCCCCTTCCAGCTCCAGCTGCAGCCTCAGCACGCCGTGGGTAGAGGGATGCTGCGGTCCCATGTTGATGACCATCGTCTCGTCGTCCGCGGCCTCGTCGAAAACGACGTAGTCCTCGAGCACGCTCGACCCCGTCTGCTCCGCCAGCCGCGGCCCGACCTCCTTCACCCGCAGTTCCTGGTCGCCCTCTTCCGTCCCCCGTTGCATGAAGTCGGGCTCCTCGGTTCCGGACACCCAGATCTCAGTTGTGGTCCGCTCTTCGTCTGCCATCACTGCACCTGGTGGGACGCTTTGAACTGAACCGGGACGGACCCCACCCCAAAGTCCTTACGAAGTGGGTGACCTTCCCAATCGTCGGGCATGAGGATCCGCGTCAGGTCAGGATGATCGGCGAAGCTGACGCCGAACATGTCGAACACTTCTCGCTCGAAGTAGTTAGCGCCTGGATACACGGGACAAAGGGAAGGAACCTCCGGGTCCGCTCCCGAGACAGGCACGCGCAGCCGCAGGCGGAGGCGATGGCTCATCGACAGGAGAGAGACGACGACCTCGAAACGCTCGGACCGACGGCCTTTGTAGTCAACGGCGGTGACGTCGGCACACATCTCGAATCCTGCGGTTTGGGCCGCGGCCGCCACCTCCCGAAGAAGATGGGGTGGAACTACCGCTACGTCCTGGCCGAGAGACTGCTCCCATGAGACTTCATCAAACGGTTCCAACACGGCCCTGATGGCTGGGTCGTCGGGAAGCGGCCTCGCCCCCTCGGACTCCGTCTGTACCGATTCGTCCGTCATGTCCGGGCCAGCTCCCCGGACATGATCTTCTGCTGGAGGGTGAGGATGCCGTGCATGAGTGACTGAGGGCCGGGAGGACAACCAGGCACGTAGATGTCGACGGGAACGACCTGATCGACGCCCTGAACCAGCGCGTAGTTGTTGAACATCCCGCCGGTCGAGGCGCACGCTCCCATCGAGATGACCCACTTGGGCTCGGTCATCTGGTCGTAGACCTGGCGCAGGACGGGCGCCATCTTCTGGGACACGCGGCCCGCCACGATCATCAGGTCGGCTTGGCGGGGGGAAGCCCGAAAGACCTCCATTCCGAAGCGGGCCAGGTCGTAGTGGGCGGCCCCGGTCGCCATCATCTCGATCGCACAGCACGCCAGGCCGAAGGTCGCCGGCCACATCGACTGCGTTCTTGCCCAGTTAGCCGCCTTGGTGAGCGTGGTGGTGAGAAGGTTGGACGGGGAGCTGACCATCAGGCCGCCTCGTCTACCTCTGCTAGCTCCCGATAACGCGCCCGGCGGCGGATGTTCCAGTCCAGCGCTCCCCGCTTCCAGACGTAAGCGAGTGTCTCGATCACCAGGAAGGTGAAGATCCCGATGACTGCAATCCCATACCAACCCAGCTCGCGAAACCGGGTCGCCCAGGCGAACAGAAACACGATCTCGACATCGAATACCACGAATAGCATCGCGATGAGATAGAACTTGACCGGAAATCGCTGTGAGGGCTCGTACTCCGAGACGATGCCGCACTCGTAGGGAGCGAGTTTCTCCGGGGTGGGGCGGTTGGGTGCGACCAGACGCGAGACCACCAGCGAGAAAACCCCGAAACCCGCTACCAACACGAACATAACGGCGATTGGCAGGTAGTCGGCCAGGGTCAAGGGCTCACTTCCTAGTCCTATAGCTGAGATTAGGAAGCGGGTCGGAGATATCACAAAACCACCATCGGGGCCTCGCGTACGATGACCCAATGCTGTTGGAACGGGATCAACAACTCACCGATCTAGGGGACGCGCTCGACGATGCCGCGGCCGGTCGCGGGTCGCTGGTCTTGATCTCGGGCGAGGCCGGCGTGGGCAAGACTTCGCTGATAGAGGCGTTTCTCGATGAGCAGGGCGACCGAGCTAGAACGCTCTGGGGTGCCTGCGACGACCTTCTCACCCCGCGACCGCTCGGACCGTTCCACGACATCGCCCGCCAGACCGGTGGCGAGCTGGCCCAACTGCTTCAGGACCGCGGCGAGCCTCATGAAGTGATGGCGGCCTTCCTCACCGAGCTCGAGCGCGGTAGCCGTCCGACTGTCGCGGTCATCGAAGATGCCCACTGGGCCGATCAAGCCTCGCTCGACGTGATCCGGTTCGCCGGTCGGCGACTGGAGCGCTCGCGGGCGGTCGTCATCGTCTCGTTCCGTGACGACGAGGCAGCCGACCATCCTCTATTGATCACCGTGGGGAGCCTCCCGCCCACCTCGCTGAGACGTATCGAGCTGGGTGAGCTCAGCGCGGACGCCGTGGCCGCGCTCGCTGAGGGGCACGATTGGGCAGTCGAAGAGCTGATCCAGATAACCGGCGGCAACCCTTTCTTCGTTACGGAACTCGTGGCAGCACCTCCGGAGACAGTTCCTCGTAACGTCCGGGCGGCGGTCCTGGCGAGAACCGGGAGCCTCTCGAAAGAAGCTCGAGACCTGCTCGAGCTGGCATCCGTCGTTCCGGCCCGCGCAGAGAGGGAACTCCTGGAGGCGAGCGTGGCCGATCTCGACCGCTGCCTGACGGAGTGTGAGGAGCAGGCACTACTGCACGCGAGTTCCGACACAATCTGGTTTCGCCACGAGCTCGCCCGCCGAGCGGTCGAGTCATCTCTCCCGGATCGGCGGCGTCGAGCGCTCAACTACGAGGTCCTGCGGGCGCTCGAGGAGCAGCAGGCGGATCCCGCCCGCCTGGTCCACCATGCCGAGGAGGCAGGAAATACAGAGGCCGTGCTGAGATGGGCCGTAGTAGCGGCGCGTCAAGCCGCCAAGGTGAGCGCCCATCGCGAGGCCTCCGCCCACTTCGCGCGAACTCTGCCCATTCTCCATCGCCTCGATGTTTCGGAACGCGCCCAGGTGTATGAGGAGTACGCGATGGAGTCCTACATCATCGATCACGGCGACGCAGCGATCGAAGCCGCTCTGCAGGCTCTGGAACTGAGACGAGAACTAGAGGACCAGGCCGGCGTCGGGCGCACTCTACGGCTGGTCTCCCGGATCTATTGGTGGCGTGGGGAAAGGTCCCGAGCGGAGCGGGCCGCGGCCGAGGCAGTCGAGGCGCTCGAGCAGCTTCCCCCCTCAGAGCATCTAGCCATGGCGTATTCGAACCTCGCCCAGCTGGCGATGCTTGCGCAGCAAAAAGACGCGGCCCTTTCCTGGGGTAGAAAGGCGATCGAGCTGGCCGAAAGGCTCGAAGCCTACGAACCCCTCAGCCACGCCCTCAACAACGTCGGCTCGGCCCTCTGGATCGGCGGAGAAGCATCCGAGGGCGAGATCCTTGTACGGAAGAGCCTTGACCTCGCTAGGCGGGAAGGTTTGCACGAGCATGCTTGTCGCTCGTACACCAACCTCGTCTGGTACCTCATCAGCGACTACCAATATGACCGGGCGGCCGGCCTCCTCGAGGAGGCGCTTGCTTATAGCCGTGAGTACGACCAGACGGGCTTCGAGACCTATCTCATGGCGACCAGAGCCATTATCAGGACGCAGATCGGCGACTGGGCGGGAGCCGAGAAAGACGCTGATGCTGCTCTCTCCCGACCCGAGGACGTTCGGATCACCCTGCTGCCCGCCGGCATTGTGAAAGGGACGCTACAGGTACGTAGAGGAGACCCAGCCGCGGCCGGAACCGTAGCCAAGGTCTGGGAAAAGGCCGAGGCAACGGGGGAGCTGCAACGCATTGTTCCGGCCATGGCTGCCCGCGCGGAACTCGCCTGGTTCGAGGGGGATATGGGCGGCATCACGAGCGACCTTCGTTACGCATACGACCTGGCGCTTTCGCTCGGGAGAGGCGAGCAGGTCGGACAGATGGCACTCTGGGCCTGGCGGGCAGGGATGTTGGACCGGGCCCCATTCCAAGCCTCCGATCCCTACCGGTGGCTGATCGAGGGGAAGTGGGATACAGCCGCCGAGGCATGGGAGGAACAGGGTCAGCCGTACGAGCAAGCGGTGGCACTGGCCGAGTCAGACGAGCCCGATTCTTTGCAGACCGCGCTCGACATCTTCGAGGCGCTCGGTGCTCGGGTTATGGCCGACCGGGTGCGGAGCAAGCTGGGTGCACAGGCCCGCGGGAGCCGCGTTCTGGCCACCGTGCTGTTCACCGACCTGATCGACTCGACAGGAATGGCAGCCGAGATGGGCGACCGGAGATGGAAGGCCCTGCTCGACACTCACGACAGCATTGCGACCGAAGTGATCGGCAACCACGAGGGCACGATCATCAAGACCTCGGGAGATGGGCTGATGGCCACCTTCGATGCGCCCACCTACGCGATCGACTCCGCTTTCGGCCTTCGAGATCGGCTCCGGCCCCTCGGACTCGAGATGCGGGCCGGCGTACACACCGGCGAGATCGAACTGCGAGGCCACGACATAGGTGGGATCGGAGTGCACATCTCCTCGAGGATCTCGGACCTGGCCGGCGCCGGTGAGGTGTTTGTGTCCGAGACGACCGCGGCGCTGGCAGTCGGGTCGGGCTTTCGGTTCGAAGAGCAGGGAGCGCACCCGCTCAAAGGGGTTCCCGGCGAGTGGAAGATCCTCGCGGCCGTTCGCTAGAAGCCGGGCGTGACCCGGACCAGCCGCTCGAGCATTCGATAAACCTGTTCGCCTATGCCTCGCTCGGATGGCTCGAGCAGATTTGCCATCACCGTGAGCACCCACTCCATCAGCGGCCTGGAGTTGAGGCCGACGTGGGCCAGCGACCTCATGACCGTCGGACGGCCGATCGCCCTGCCGAACAGGCGGGCGAAGCGGTAGTAGTCGCCGTAGGTGTCGCTCAACTCTTGCGGGTATCGGGAGAGAAGCGAGAGATCATTGGCCTCGAGGGCGGCGTGTACCACCTCCGCAGACATCCTGCCCGTCTCGTAGGCGAGAGAGATCCCCTCTCCATTCCACGGATTGATGGCCGCGGCCGCGTCGCCTACTACCACCCAATTAGGCCCCACCAAGGGCCCGAGGGATAGAGCCATCGACAGCTTGCCGCCGCGCGGATCGGTCAGCCGCGTTTCTTCCGAGATCGACCAATAGTCCGGTGCGCTAGCGGCGTAGTCGTAGAGCATCGTGGTGGTGTTGACGTCCTTCCAGCGCCTGAAGGTCGACAACAAACCCACCCCAACGTTGACGGTTCCGTCTCCGAGTGGGAACACCCAGCCGTACCCGGGCAGCGTGTCGCCTCTTGCGTCGCGGAGGTCGAGCTGGCTCTCCATGAATCGATCATCGGCTCTCGGGCTGGTCCAGTAGGCCCGAGCGGCCAGGCCCAACGGGTAGTCCCGGCGACGTTCCGCGCCCAGAGCTCGGCCGAACCGCGAAAGCGATCCGTCGGCCACGATCACCACTAACGGGTTCATGGTCTCCGTCTCGCCATCGGATACCAGCTCGACTCCCTCGAGGCTTCCATCGACCAGCAACGGGCGGGCTTCGGTGTTCTCAGAAACCGCTGCGCCCTGCTTTCGAGCCAGAGCCACCACCTGCTCGTCCAGGTCCGACCTGCGAATGACACCCCCCCACGCAGGAAACTGCGAGTGCTGCGGCCACGTCAGCTCGAGGTAATCGTCTCCCGCGTACGAACGAATGCCGTCGACCTTATGGAACGTCGGTACCTCGAAATCAAAACCCATCTCCTGAAGCGCGAATATGGCGCGCGGCGTGAGACCGTCGCCACACGTTTTCTCCCGCGGATACGACTTACGCTCCGCAAGCAAGACGTCCCGCCCCGCTTCTGCGAGGCGGTAGGCGGCGGCGGATCCAGCGGGTCCTCCGCCGACCACAACGACTTCCGGGTTCGGCATCGGCCCGAGCCTACCGGTCGACCCTGCTCACGCATCCGGCCTCGATTCTCGAAAGGGGAGCGTGCCGTTTATCGTGGAGCGGTGCCACGTTCTGTCATCCCGCCCGCGACCGTCGCGCGCCTCCCCCTCTACCTCCAATGTCTTGAAAGGCTCGAGCACTCGCAGGGGACGGTCTCATCCCAAGAGCTGGCACACATCGCCCATGTCAACTCGGCCAAGGTGAGAAAAGATCTCTCCTACCTCGGGTCGTACGGGGTAAGAGGCGTCGGATACGAGGTCGATCACCTCGCGTTCCAGATCCGAACCGAGCTTGGCTTGATGCGCGACTGGAACGTGGTAATTGTCGGCATGGGCAATCTCGGCTCCGCGCTTTCCAACTTCGGTGGATTCCCCGAGCGGGGCTTCCGCATCGTCGGCCTCTACGACATCGATCGCGCCAAGATCGGCAAGAAGGTGGACGGTCTCGCCATTCGTCACATCTCGGACCTTCCGGCCGACGTCGAAGCCCATAACGTCTCGATTGGTTTGATCACGACTCCGGCCGGCGCAGCTCAGGAAACCCTCGAGTTGTTGTCCGAGGCGGGGGTTCGGTCCATTCTCAACTTCGCTCCCGCCGTCTTGTCCTCCCCCGACACAGTCGAGCTGAGAAACGTAGACCTATCGACCGAGCTTCAGATCCTGAGCTT
>JBHICV010000025.1:0-22518 GCA_046759765.1 Acidimicrobiia bacterium | reverse complement strand
CGGTGGTCGCCGATCAAGACTCGATAGCCCATCTGGCGCACTTGGAGGACTAGTGGCTCGAGGTTCTCCCGCTCGTTGTAGGTCGGTATGACGACCAGGACGTCATGCGGCGCAGTCACGGCAGATCACCTTGCGCCGATTCGCAAGCTGACTGCTCCTCTTCACGAGAAAGCAAACACTGCATACAAACTCGTCCCCACGAATGGCCTGCGCCTCGACATCCATAGTGAGCTCCTCCCGCCGGATAGCCCGGAGCTCCTCTGCCTCGTTGACGGGGAGGTCGGTCTCCTCTTCCTCGTCTAAGAGCTCCAGCTCTTCCTCCGCCAGCTCATCCAGGGCAGCTTCGCCCTGCTGGCCGCTCTTGCTTGCTCCGGCTTCGTCGTCGACTTCCTCATCGGCGAGGTCGTCTGTACCTTCCAGCTCTCCATCCGTGACATCGGATTCCTCGTCCAAGGCGTCGGGGTCGAAGTCGTCTTCGAGGTCCTGGTCCTCTTCGTCGGTCATAGGTGCCACGTCCATGATCCTGCCCTACGCCCCGTCCTCTAAGGGGCGGCGGGAGTATATATACGCATCGGCCGCGTGTTTGATTCCCTCATCAGATTTTTAGTGCGAAGGCTCCCGGCACCGCCCTGCCGCTCACCGGAGTGTCTCCTATACGCGTTCCATCAGCTTCGACCGGCCACGGCCGCTCCGTAGCCAGCTCGAACGTAGCGGCACTCACCCTGCGAACCCTTTTGTCTCGCAAGTGCTCTCCTCTGGCGACGGACTGTAGGAACAATGTCCGCTCCCGCCGACGAATGTCCCACGCCTGTACGTCGACGGCGCCATCGACGACCGTAGCGCGGGGTGCGACTCTCAACCCTCCTTCTGCGAATTGTCCATTGGCGAACAGAACACTCGTAGCCTTTCCTTCGTAAGTCCGTTTCTCCGTAATGAGGCGAAACTCGGACCTCCGAGAGCGGCGTGAGCCGATCGCACCGGCCGAAGCGAGGTTGAGGAAGTAGCGCCGGCCCCAGGAGCCCTCGAGCAGACCAACGTCACAGTCGTAGGTGCTATCTCCCTTCAGGTGCTTTACGGCATCTTCGAGCGGCTGCGGGAGCCCGAAAGTCCGAACGAAGTCGCATCCACCGTCTTCGGGCACGATTCCCAAGATCGGCCGCTCGTCCCAGGACGCCTGCATCACAGCATCCAAGACGAGACCCGCCGACGCGTCGTCGCCAACCGCGACGAAGTGCCTCCCCCCGTACTGGGCCTCTATCGCGACCGCTCTTCGAATCTCGGCAGCAGTATTGACCGGGTTCAACTCGGCTTCGATGTCGGCAGAAACAAGCGCATTCCCGATCCGTTCTTCATGCGAAGGTGGCGTAAGAACGAGCCAGCGCTGCATCAGAGGTTGCCGGTAGCTGCCACGACGTTCCGATCCAAGAGGTCGATTGTGGCGCGCATCAACGAGGCTAAATCCGGAGCTGCATCGCGGACTTGTCGAAGTAAGTCGATTAGCTGTCGACAGTTCCTCACGAAGTCCCCGGCTGCCAGCTCATCGGCTTCGAGAAGAACGTCGAGCTCTGATCCCGAAGCCCAGCGATAGACCAGTTCCGATATGCCGGGTTCCGGCACTCGAGTTGCGCTCAGGCCGAGTGCTTTCTCCGTTTCGGCCAGCTCACTCTGGAGGGTAATGAGGCGTTGTCCCGCCGCCGCAACCGCCTGCGTCGGCCAAGAGTCGGCGGGCCCTTCCCGGCGCGGTTCGTAGACAAAGGCGGAGAAGAATGCCGCCATCTCGGCGGGTTCCAGATCCGAGATGACATTTCTGTGAATGGTTTCCGCCACCAGAAGATCGAGCTCGCTATAGATGAAGCGCAGCAGCTCACCTCGGTTCGTGAGCGTCCACCCGTCGACGTAATCCCATGCCTCGAGAATGGTCGTGATACTCCGCAGCTTTCCGACTAGTCCCTGTTCGGCTTCTTTGATCTGGCGCTCCTGGCGCCCGATTTCCCCGTCGAGCCTCCTTCCTAGATCGAGGGCATCCAGGTGTTCCTGTCGATCGGGACAATCGTGGACCGGGTTCTCGAGGTACTTCGATCCGGCCGACAGCGCAACGCGCTCAGTCTCCCGAAAGCGAGCGGCTGACTCTCGAAGCTGCGTGCGATATCCGGCGGACCGGGGACGGTACGGGGCCGGGACCTTAATCCTGCCGAGATGCTCGGTGCCGGCCGGGAGATCGCGCAACCTGACCCTTGCCAACTGGCCATCGCCGCCGACAACCAGCACCCGCATATCTTTGCCGCGCCAGCGCTGCAAGACGACGTTCCGGCCGGCTCGCGGCCCCGCAGGAACGTCCAGGACGCTCCCCTGCTGTAGTCGGCGAGCAAACGCGTCCTGGGATGCTCGATCGCTGCCGCTTCTCAGCTGAGCTGCGTACTCCTTTACATCACCTCGTTCACAGGAGGCCCGTCGCTGCGCGTCCTCTCGTCGGCTCTGGGTCTTACGTAGCAATCGTCTAAGGCTGCCCAGCTGCTTCGCACGAGTGAACTGTCCGAATGATGCATTCAGCAGTCGTTCGGCTTCTGACTGGTCGTAGTTGGCGATGAGGTTCACGGCCATGTTGTATGTCGGTCGAAAACTCGACGCGATTGGGTGACTCCCGGCCCCCGCGGTTCCGGCCACGCGATCGAAGTTCACGTATGGCGAGTAGAGAATGACGCCAAAGCCCCTCTCGTCGATTCCTCTCCGACCTGCCCGGCCGGTGAGCTGTGTGTAGTCGCCGGGGCGCAACGGCTCACGAGCTTCGCCGGTGAACTTGGTTGTGCTCTCCAGCACGACCGTCTTCGCCGGCATGTTGATACCCAGCGAAAGAGTCTCAGTTGCAAAGACGATCCTGACCAGCCCGCCAAGAAACAGCTCCTCGACCGTCTCTTTGAAGGCAGAAACCATGCCGGCGTGATGCGGAGCTATGCCCCGTACCAGCCCTTCCAACCAATCCTCATACCCCAACGCCTCGCGTTCAGCGTCTGTCAGAGACGCAGTCCTTCGTTCCGCGACCCCTCGAATCTCGCCGCGCTCCGACGCTGAGGTGAACGTGAGTCCGTCCCTGATCAAGCGGGATGCAGCTGCCTCGCATCCGGCCCGAGAAAAAATGAAATAGATCGCCGGGAGCATGCCACGGTCGGATAGGAACGAGGCAATCTCTGACCGGCGGGGTGTCGAGAAGCGTCGCCTCTTTCCTCTGCGGCTCGACAGGAGGCGAGCGACAACCGGATTAGCGGATACTCCGTCCTTGCCATAGAGCGGGTGGAGCACCAACCTCTCCGATGCGTAGCGATCGGCGATGAGGTAGAGCGAATCCAACGGAACCGGCCGTTCGCTCTCGTAGATGAGCTCGGTTGGACCGCGACGTTCCTCCATCCACTCTCCAAAGGCCTTCGCGTTCGAGACCGTGGCGGAAAGGGCCACCACCTGAACGGACCGATCCAGATGAATCATGACCTCCTCCCAGACCCCTCCTCGAGACGGGTCTTGCAGGTAATGGACCTCGTCCAGGATGACGACGTCCAAGCTGGCTAGGTCGGCTGCGGACGCGTAGATCATGTTTCTGAGAACTTCCGTAGTCATGACCACGATCGGCGCGTCCGGCGCGATGACGTTGTCACCCGTGAGCAGCCCCACCCGATCCGGGGTGTATATCCGCGAGAAGTCAAGGTATTTCTGATTGGACAGCGCCTTGAGCGGGGTGGTGTAGAAAGCCCTCCGCCGCCTCTCCACGGCAAGATGAACCGCCGCCTCCCCGACAACCGTTTTCCCTGCCCCCGTCGGAGCGGCTACGAAGACGGACTTCCCGCGCTCCAGCGCTTCTGCTGCCTGAACCTGGAAGTGGTCGGGTTCGAATCGAAGCCCAGCCCAGAAGCGGCTGAGGCTCATTTCCGCAGGATGAGCTTCACGAGCCAGAGAGTGATTTCGTAGAACAGATAGAGAGGTACTGCCAGAGCCAAGAGCGTTAGGGGATCGCCGCTCGGGGTGACCATGGCGCCGACGACCACGATGATGAGGATTGCCCACCGGCGCCAATGCCCGAGCTGCTTCGACGTCACGAGACCTGCCGCGGCAGCGGCGAAAATGAACACCGGAAATAGGAAGGCGATCCCGAAGACAAGCAGGAAACGCAGCGTGAAGGAGATGTAGTTGGAGGCGCCGATGACGTTGTCGAGTCCCTCCTGAATGCCGAGCAGGAACTCGAGACCGCGCGGCAGGGTCAGATAGCCGAAGGCAACCCCCGCGAGAAACAGGACCGTCATGATGGCGACCAATGGGATGGCCCATTTCCGTTCGCGCTTGGTGAGCGCAGGATTGACGAACGCCCACGACTGATAGAGAACCGCCGGGCTGGCGAGGATCAAGCCACCGAACAGCGCCAGACGCATCGAGATCGAGAACGGTTCCGTAACGCGGAACACGGCCAAATCGTCGGTGTTGCCTACAACCTCTCGGTACGGATCTTCCAGGAACGCCAGGATCTGGTCCCTGAAAGCGAATGCCACCACCGCTCCGATCAGTACGAAAACCGCCGCCTTCACCAGCCTGGTTCGGAGTTCCTCCAGGTGTTGAAGAACGGACTGACTATCGCCCTCCGTCACGACGCCTCTTCTTGGGATTCCTCTTCGATCTGGGAGAGGTCGTCCATGGCGTCTTCAGGAGTCGGTCCCGAGATTGGTTTTGGACCTACCCAGTCATAGCCCTTCGAGGCTTTCTCTTCGTCGGTGGTCTCCAACGCCTCGTTGGCCTCGTCGATCGTGGCCTTGAGCTCATCTTCCGTCTCCCGTAGAGGTTGGGTCAGGTCCTCCTTGGCCTCCTCTAGGGGCTCCGTCAGTTCCTTCACGTCCTTGTCGAGGCTGGTGCGCAGCTCTCGGACGGCTCGTCGAACTTCGGCTGTCCACCTGCCGAGCCGGCGAATCAAGTCAGGAAGTCGACGGGGGCCGACCACGATCAGCGCCACTAGGAGAATCGTTAGTAGCTCAGGGCCGCTTATATCGAACATCCCGACCAAATGCTAGGCCGGGGAGGGCTCTCGCTTCTGAGTATGGGATCAGGAAGCGAGGAGTTTGAAAACGCCCTCGACATCGTCGAGAGCGTCAACGAAACGACTGATCTCCGCCTCGGTGATTACGTTCGTCGTAACGACTTCGAAGTCCACCCCAGTCGCCAAAAGCACGCTGATGACCCTGGCGTTGGCGGGCCGCCGCCGGAGCGTCACACACGTCGGGCACACAAATAGGTACTCGCCTGAGTCCCGGTTCGGATCGAGCTCGAGCGACAGATCGTCCGAAAGAAGCTCAACGTCTCCGCAGCTCTCACAAGTCGTCTTTATGGTGGTCAACGTATCTCCTGCGACCGGTACATCAGGTGTATCGGCGCGGGGTCTGGCGACCTTAGGGACTATTCACAAATAGCCCCGCGGACCTAGTTCAGCGCTTGTAACGGGCGAGAATCTCCCCGCGTAGACGACGAACTTCTGCTTCTACCTCGTCTCCTTCGACCAGCCGGGCACTGTCTCCAAGCCTGAGAAGCAGACGAGCAGCCACGAGAGGATCACCTGTCGAAAACGCAACAGTGAGATCACCATCAACCGAGGAGATCTGTTCGACCGGGTAGTACTCCGAGACCCATCGAGCCTCCGGTTTCAGAAGGATCACGGCCCTGACATCGTCCTCCGACGGCGTGTACCGGACCTCGGGAGGAGGGATCTCGTCGGGCGGATCGAATGGCTCGTCGGTGAGTTCTGCCTCCTGGATCCGGTCCACGCGGAAGACCCGCTCACCGTGGGCTCGATGGCAATAACCGGACACATACCAGTTGCCGAGCGAGGAGAAAACCGACCACGGCTCCACGAGTCGCTTCGTGGTCTCACCGCGGCTGATTGACGTATAGGTCATGTCAACTGCGCGATTCTCCGTGGCCCCCCTCCGCAACACGTCTACCAGCTCCGGCTCCACCGGTAGGTCCACCGAGAGGAGCTCCTCGGCGTCAGGCACGATCACCCGTGCCAGCTTGTCGATAGCTCGCTCTAGAGCGGGCGGAGCCTGTCCGGTTTCGGAGAGGGCCATCCCGCCAGCGAGCAAGGCGAGCCCTTCCTCCGGCGAGAGACGCAGCGGGGAGGCGAAGTAGTCCGCCATATCGACGTAGACCTCGTCGTCCTCCACATAGGCGACCATCAGATCGCCCGGCCCGTAACCCGGGAGTCCGCACACGAACACCAGGTCGAGATCGGAGATGAGCTCGCGCCGTGAATAGCCGAATCGTTCGCATACCTCGTCCACCGACGCACCTGGATGCGCGATCACCCAGGGAAGCATGGCCAAGATACGAGTGAGACGCCGTGCTGTGGGAGTCACGCCGCCGACTCCACTCGCCTGACCAGCAGCTCGCGGAGCTCGGGCGGCTCAAGAATCTCGGCACTGGCGCCAAAGGCGAGCATCCACCCTACAAACGCGTCCGGGTTCGCCACCGGCATCCTCACGCGCAGCCCCCCGTCGCCGGTCCGCTGCTTCTCCGCGGCTCCGGAAAGCTGTCGCTCTGCCCACCAAGCCAACTCCGGGTCGAAGTGCACCTCCGCCATGACGTCGGAGGAACCCGCCTCCCATGGAGCCTCGGCCACGGCGTCCCGTGCCGAAAATCCTCTGGGACGTCGGAACGCCCCCTCCTTGGATCCCGCCTCCAGGTCGGTGGCACGGTCGACGCGGAAGGCGCGAATCTCGTCGCCTTGCTTACCGACGAGATACCAGTGCCCGCGTCGGTGAACGAGACCGTATGGGTGCACTTCTCTATGGCGCCCCCGGTAGGTGAACTCGAGGATCCGCCTTTCTGCCGCCGCCAGGAATGCCGTGGCCAGCGTGTCCACTTCGGTGCCCAGATCGGCTGCAAGCGGCTCGCCTGCATCAGAGAGGACGGCTCCGCCGAGCTTGAGGACGGCGTCCGGTCCAGAGGGCTGGGCTCCCAGACGGACCACTTGAGCGGCTAGCAGGAGAGCGGCGCGCTCCTCGTCCGTCAGGCCAGGATCTTGGAGCTCGTAGGTGTCCTCCGACACCACATATCCGAAGTCGACCTCCCAGGCGTCCAAGGGTTGTCGCTCCAGTGGCACCCCGAGTCTTCTGATGAGGTCCTTATCTCTCTCGAACATGCGGCGGAACGATTCGTCGGAGGTCTGGTCGTAGCCGGCGACCGTGTTGCGTATCTCCTCCGCCGTGACCGGCCGTCCAGCAGTAAGCAGGAAAGCGAGAAGGTTGAGGATCCGTTCGAGCGCACTGCGCATGCCCGCACGCTATTACGCCTCAATCCAATGACGGTGACAAGGGTCATCCGCGTTACTGTCGGGTTCATGGCCTCTGACTGGTCGCTAATAGTCGTGGCTAACCGTCTCGCCGTGGCATGGGATGAAGAGGCCGAGCGATGGCGTGCGGGGCCCGGAGGATTAGTCAGCTCTCTCAACCCGATCCTCCAAAAGCGGGGTGGCACCTGGATTGGATGGACAGGAACCGCCGGTGGTAAGCGAAAGCCCTTTGATCATCAAGGTGTTCGCCAGCTGCCGGTGAGACTGTCGAGAGCGGATATTCGGGACTATTACGAGGGTTTCTGCAACGGGACGATATGGCCCCTCTATCACGATGTCGCCCGGCCGGCCGAGATCCACCGCCGTTGGTGGCGCGCTTACGTCGAGGTGAACCAGCGCTTCGCCGATGCGGCCGCGGAAACGGCATCGGACGGCGATGTGGTCTGGGTCCAGGATTATCAGTTGCAGCTTGTCCCTCGGATGCTCCGCGACCGACTGGCATCCAAGATCCGGATCGGATTCTTCCTCCACATACCGTTTCCTCCGGTCGAGCTGTTCGAGCGGCTTCCGTGGCGAAAGGATCTGCTCGAGGGCCTTCTTGGATCTGACGTGATCGGATTCCAAACGCATCTCGGCGTCATCAATTTCGGCCGTGCGGCGCGGACATACACCGACGCGCGCGGCTCCTCAGAGCTGCTCAAGCTGCAAGACCGGAAAGTCCGCGTAGGTGCCACGCCGATCTCGATTGACTTCAACACCTTTTCGGAACTGGCCGACCAACCGCGCACCGTACAGAGAAGCCTCCAGCTGAGGTCCGAGCTGGGCAACCCGGAGATCGTGATTCTGGGAGTGGACCGTCTGGACTACACGAAGGGTATAGACCATCGACTGCGGGCCTTCAGCACACTCCTGCAAAGACGACGTGATCTGCGTGGTCGGATCGTGTTCGTTCAGATTGCCGTACCGACGCGCGAGAACGTGGAGCAATATCAGGCGATTCGCGACCGCATCGAGCTGATAGTCGGCCGAATCAACGGCCAGTTCGGCCATCCCGGCTGGGCGCCGATCTACTACCAGTATCGAAGTGTTGACCGAGCCGAGCTGGTCGCCTATTACCGAATGGCGGACGTGGCGGTCATCACACCATTACGAGATGGGATGAACCTGGTTGCCAAGGAGTATCTGGCCTCGCGAACCGAGAACAGCGGAGTGCTCGTATTGAGTGAGTTTGCGGGCGCGTCTGAGCAGCTTCGGGAGGCGCTCATCGTTAATCCATACGATCTGGACGGGCTCGCGGCGACGTTGGAGAGGGCCGTCGAGCTCTCTGAAGACGAGCAACGCCGTCGGCTCTCGTCACTGCGGCGCCGAGTTCGCAGGTCGGACGTTCACGCCTGGGCCGCCCAGAGCCTCGAGGTCATAGCCGACGCCGGGAAGAAGCGTCAGTAGACGCTGTCGGCAAGCCTGGCGAGGAAGCTTGCTGTTTCCGCTGGATCGGCCAGCTGATAGTGCGCCGCTGTGCGACCCGATGTTCCCACCACGATCGCGACACCTCCCTGGCTCCTGACCCAGCGAAAGGCAGACTCGTCCGTGAGGTCGTCTCCGATATACAGGACCTGTGATCCGGTCGTCCCGGCCAGGTTGCCGACCAGGAAGCCCACCGCCGAACCCTTGTCCCAGTCCAGGGCGGGACGGAGCTCACTCACCTCCTTACCGCGTTGGATCATCAACCGACTGTTTCCCGCGACATAGGCGTCAGCTGCCGCCGTGGCCCGACGACGTGCCTCGCTGCTCTTTGCGCGCCGAGTGTGCACGACCAGCGAGAACGGCTTGCGTTCCAAAACGATCCCGGGGAGTTCCGCCAGCGCCACGGCGAGGTCAGCCTTTGCTCGCTCGAGGTCCGGAAGCACCTGCTTTGCCTCCTCCGGCTCGAACAGCTCACCGTCCGGCGTCACGATCTCCAGGCCGTGGCTGCCGACATACATGATGCCCGGAACGCCGACCAACTCTTTGAGCTCCGAGAGCCTGCGTCCGCTTACGATGCCCAACGGGCAACACGCAGCCAGACGGTGAAGCGCGCTTCGGGTAGCCGCCGACAGCAAAGCAGCCGCTGGATCGTCGACGATCTCTGTCAGGGTCCCGTCGTAGTCGCAGAATATTCCCGGCCGAACACCGAGGCTTTCGGTGATTGACCCAAACTCGGCCATCGCACTCGGAAGGTCCGCTTCGTGGGAGGAAAAACCAGTCATTTGGCCTGGGAAACGGGCGTCGTGCTACAGGCTCCGGATCAGCTTCTCGACCCGCTCGTCCACGGCCTTGAACGGGTCCTTGCATAGCACGGTTCGCTGCGCCTGATCGTTGAGCTTCAAATGAACCCAGTCGACCGTGAAGTCCCGCTTCCGACCTTTGGCCGCCTTGATGAACTCGCCTCTCAGCCGCGCCCGAGTCGTCTGCGGCGGCCGCACCATCGCATTCGTGATGGCCGCGTCGGTTACAACACGGTCGAGGAGACCGCGTTCGGTCATTAGGTAGTACATGCTGCGGTCCTGGCGGACGTCGTGGTAAGCCAGGTCCAATAGTGCGAGGCGTGGACTGGACATAGGCAGGTTGAACCGCTGCCGGTAGCGATCCACGAGATGGTATTTGATCACCCAGTCGACCTCGCGGTCCAGGCTGAGCGGGTCCTTCTCCAAGCCTGCCAGGAGCTGCTCCCACATATCGACGGCTTGCTGCACCGGCGCCGGGAACCCGGGCGTTCTGCTGTATCGGATCGCCCGATCCAGGTATTCCCACTGCATATCCAGCGCTGACAGCTCACGTCCGTTCGCCAGCCGGACCCGACGTCGGCAGCTCGGGTCGTGACTGATCTCCCGGATGGCTCGGATGGGGTTCTCCAGAGACAGGTCTCTAAACACGACCCCGTCTTCGATCATCTGGAGCAGCGCCGCGACCGTTCCCACCTTCACATAGGTCGCGTATTCGGACATGTTCGAGTCGCCTGCGATGACGTGCAACCGCCGATAGCGCTCAGCGTCTGCGTGCGGCTCGTCTCGAGTGTTGATGATGGGCCTGCTTCGGGTTGTTGCCGAGGAAACGCCCTCCCATATGTGCTCGGCCCGCTGCGCAATCGAGAAAACTGTTCCACGGGCTGTATGGAGCAGCTTTCCGGCTCCAGCGAACACTTGCCGGCTAACCAGGAAAGGAATGAGCGTGTCGACCATCTTCTGGAAGTCGGCGTGCCGTCCTACCAGGTAGTTCTCGTGACAGCCGTAAGTGTTGCCCACCGAGTCGGTGTTGTTCTTGAAGAGATAGATCTCGCCCCTGATCCCCTCCTCCGCCAGGCGCTGCTCTGCGGACTGCAGCAAGCTCTCCAAAACCCGCTCGCCAGCCTTGTCGTGAGCGACCAGGTCGTAGAGGTTGTCGCATTCCGGCGTCGCGTACTCGGGGTGGCTACCAACGTCGAGATACAAGCGTGCGCCGTTTTCGAGAAAGACATTGGAGGAACGGCCCCAGCTGACCACCCGCCGGAACAGATACCGAGCGACTTCATCCGGAGAGAGCCGTCGCTGGCCTCGGAGAGTGCACGTGACGCCGTATTCGTTCTCGATTCCGAAGATCCGGCGTTCCATGATGTCAGGCTACCTGCGCGTAGCTCCCACGCCCGGGTACCTTTCCCGAATGGCCCTCGTCCTATTGGCCGAGATCGGAGACTCCTATGAGGCCGAGCTACTGGCGGCCCGGCTTCGCTCGGAGGGGATCGAGAGCCGACTGACCGGAGAACCGGAAGGACCGTACCGGCTAACGCTGGGAGCCATGGCGCTCACGAAAGTCTGGGTCGAAGAGGGTGAGCTAGAGAGAGCGCAAGCGATCCTGGAGGAGTTCGAGGAGTGAGTTTCCAGGTCTCAGTCTCCCGTTCCCACTTACAGAGGACTGACTACTGGCTACTCGCTGGCTAGGGCGCCGTCGACTTCCTCGGCGGTCAATCGTCTGAACGCCCGGCGGGAGATGCTTCGGTCCAAGAGCGCGGCTTCCCACCCCTCGAGTTCGTTCTCAGTTGTTTGCTGGAAGGCGTCCGCCCCGAGCCGTAGCGCGGACTGCCAATCCCCCTTATTCCGGTAGGAGGCTCCGAGCGACTCGACGAGGGCCTCGGCTTGACCACCGATGGCCACGAAGTTGTCTTCGTCATAGAGGGTGCCGTCATACGCCACCTTGAAGAGGCTGTCCTCGACGCGAGAGTCACCCGCCTCCACTACCAGGATCTCCACCTCGTAGGGCTTCAGCTCGTGAGTGAATATGTTGCCCAGAGTCTGTGAAAACGCGCTGGCCAGGCTTTTCCCTGTCACATCTGCCCGACCGTAGAGATATCCCTTGACGTCGGCGTTCCGGACCCCGGCCACTCTGAGAGCCTCGAACTCGTTGTATTTGCCCACTCCGGCGAAGGCCACTCGGTCGTAGATCTCGGAGATCTTGTGAAGAGTTCCGCTGGGATTCTCGGCCAGGATCACGATTCCCTCTTCGCACACCACCGCGACGATCGACTTTCCCCGGGCGATGCCCTTGCGGGCAAACTCCGCCTTGTCTTTGACAAACTGCTCCGGCGGCACATAGAAGGGAATCGTCACTGAACGGTCTCCAAGGCGTCGCCGGCTATCTCGGCGATCCGGTCTTCAGCCACTTCACTGAAGCCGACTGACGTCACGGTGACCACGTTGGGATAGATCCCCCGTCGGAGGTCGGGACCGGCAGTGGCGGTGTCCTCCTCGGCTGCCGCCACGAGGGCACGCAGGCCTATCCCTAGCGCCTCATCCTCGCTCGATTCGGCGACATATGAGGCGCGCAGATATGCCTTTGCCTCCCGGCCTCCTGAGCCGGTAGCTCCATGGTCGATCTCCTCGTAGCGCCCTCCCACAACATCGAAGGTATAGAGACGTCCCGCCTCCGCGAGCTCGTCGTAACCCGCGAAGAGGGGGACAACCACGAGGCCCTGAAACGCCAAGGGCAATTGCTGACGCACGAGCCGAGCTAGGAAATTCGCCTTTCCATCGAGGCTCAAGCGGACGCCCTCGAGCTTCTCATAATGCTCCAGCTCCGTTTGGAACAGGCGCACCATTTCAAGCGCCAAACCTGCAGTCCCCGAGATGGCAACAGCCGAGAAGTCGTCGGCGGCGAACACCTTCTGTATGCGCCGATGCGAGACCGAATAGCCCTCAGTCGCCTGCCTGTCCCCCACCATCACGACACCCTCGGCGTAACGCAGTGCCAAGACGGTGGTGCCCTCGGGGACCGTCACCGCATCCGAGGTCGACTGTGGTACCGGACCCGGTGTCACTTCGAGGGTTTCTAGAAGCGCGACAAAGCTGCTTGTCGGGTGGGGCGCAGCTTGGATCAGACCGTCGCCGAGCAGGTCGTCTCTCACTCGCCGCCCTTTTGGACGTAGTTCTTGACGAACTCCTCGGCGTTCTCCTCCAGGACTGAGTCGATCTCGTCGAGCAGTTCGTCGATCCGCTCGGAGGTTTCCTGCGCTGCCGCCTCGACCGCGTCTTCTTCCTCGACGACCTCATCCTCGGTGCGCCTGGCTCTCCGCCGCTCTTGTTCAGCCATCGTCACCTCCAATCGCCCGGATCAGGCCCGCCGCGTCGGGTGCGTTCGAAAGCAGCTCCCCGACACGGGCTGCGCTGCCGCGCAGGGGTTCCATCATAGGCAGCCGCTTGAGGGTCTCCTCCCCAATGTCGAAGACGAGAGAATCCCAGTTGGCCGCCACCAGCGCATCCGGAAACTGAGCGACGCAGCGGCCTCTGAAATAGGCGCGGGTGCGCTCCGGCGGCTCCTCCGAAGCAGCCTTCACTTCGTCGTCGGAGAACATGGTGCGGACCAGTTCGCGTCCAACGAGGCGGTGGTATAGGCCGCGCTCCCGGTCGACATCGTGGTACTGGAGGTCGAGGGCAGCCAGCTTGGGATCGTCCCAGGAGAGTCCATCACGGTCGACATAGCCCTGGAGTAGGCGGTATTTGGCGGCCCAATCCAGCCGATCTGACGTGCCCAGCGGATCGGCCTCGAGGTCGACGAGAACGGACTCCCAATCGGTCAGAACGTCCGACCAGACGGCCTCCGGAAGCTCGGTCTCCGCATACTTGCTGAGCCACTCCAGGTATTGGAACTGAAGATCGAGAGCAGTGGCACTTCCTCCGTCCGCCAGCGGCAGCGGCTCCCGGAGGCCGACATCGTGGCTCACCTTCCAGGTGGCATCTACAGGATCTCGCAAGGTGAGCGTCTCGGGGAGTGCCCCATCCTCCAGGGCAGCTAGGAACAAAGCTGCCGAACCGAGCTTCACGAAGGTCTGGATCTCTGACACGTTGGCATCGCCGATGATGACGTGCAGCCGCCGGTACTTTCCGGGATCGCCGTGGGGCTCGTCGCGGGTGTTGATGATCGGCCGCTTGAGAGTCGTCTCGAGCCCCACCTCCTCTTCGAAGAAGTCGGCTCGCTGGCTGATCTGGTAGTCAACCGGCGGACGCCCGTTCTCAGCTCCCACCTTGCCGGATCCGGTGAAGACCTGACGAGTAACGAGGAAGGTGGTCAGGTGGTTGACGATCGTGCCGAAAGGCAGATCCCGGGCGACTAAGTAGTTCTCGTGGGCGCCGTAGGAGTTGCCCTTGCCGTCACTGTTGTTCTTATAGATGGAGAGCCGCTGGCCCTCCGGAAGCAGCTCCTGGGCAACCGAAGCCGCCTGGGCTAGGACTAGCTCGCCTGCTTTGTCGTACAGGGCAGCCTCGCGTGGGTCAAAGCATTCAGGCGTCGAGTACTCCGGGTGGGCATGGTCGACGTACAGGCGAGCACCGTTGGTCAGGACCGCGTTGACCAGGCCGGCGTCGATCTCAACGGTACCGATGCCGTCGAATCCGAAGCCGCGGGCGTCGCGACCGGGGGTCTCCTCCTCGAAAGACCACTGGATGCGAACCCGGCCCCCGGCATAAGAGTTAACGACCAAACCGGAGGCCAAAGCCGGATTGAAGTCGGGCTGGTTGCGGATAGTGATCCCGAACTCGGTTTCGGTGCCGAGCACCTTGTGTATGGCCATTACTCAGAGGTACTGGCCGGTGGTTGTCGCCTCGATGCTGCGGCTCTCGCCCTCGCCTTCGATCAGCGTGCGGACGTAGATGATCCGCTCGCCCTTCTTGCCGGAGATCTTGGCCCAGTCGTCGGGGTTGGTGGTGTTGGGAAGATCTTCGTGCTCCCGGAACTCTTGCTTGATGGCGGTGATCAGATCCTGCGTTCGCAACCCGGAGGTTCCCTTAGCGATCTGCCGCTTGATGGCGTCTTTCTTGGCGCGGCGTACGATGTTCTCGATCATGGCTCCGCTGGAGAAATCTCGGAAGTAGAGCAGCTCTCGGTCACCGTTGGCGTACGTGACTTCGAGGAACCGGTTCTGTTCTGACTCGGCGTACATGTGCTCGACTGTCCTGCTGATCATCGAAGTGACCAGGGCTTCCGCCTTTCCATCGAATTGGGCTACCTCACTCGGGTCCAACGGAAGTTCATCCTGCACATAGATTCCGAAGATCTCTCGCGCGGCGTCCTTGTTCGGCCGGCTGATCTTGATCTTGACGTCGAGCCTTCCCGGCCGAAGGATCGCCGGGTCGATGAGGTCCTCCCGGTTGGAAGCACCGATCACGATGACGTTCTTGAGGCTCTCGACCCCATCGAGTTCGGAGAGGAGCTGCGGGACGATCGTCGACTCGACATCTGACGAGATGCCCGTACCGCGAGTGCGGAAGAGTGAGTCCATTTCGTCGAAGAACACGATGACCGGGACACCCTCGTCGGACTTCTCCTTCGCCCGCTGGAAGATGAGACGGATCTGGCGCTCGGTCTCACCGACGTATTTGTTCAAGAGCTCAGGGCCCTTGATATTCAAGAAGTAAGACCGGGCGTCCTTCTCACCGGTTCGTTCGGCGACTGCCTTGGCAAGGCTGTTCGCAACGGCTTTGGCGATCAGTGTCTTCCCGCATCCGGGCGGACCGTAGAGGAGGACTCCTTTGGGCGCCTCTAACTCGTAGTGATCGAACAGCTCTTTGTGGACATAAGGGAGCTCTATTGCATCCCTGATGGTCTCGATCTGGCTGGCCAACCCACCCACCTGGGCGTAAGTGATGTCGGGCACCTCTTCCAGCACCAGCTCCTCCACTTCCGGCCTGATGATGCGTTCGAGAACCAGTCCGGTACGCGTGTCGAGTCGTACATGGTCGCCGGCTCGAACGAACTCGGAGAGCATCGGCTCGGACAGCTCTACGACCCTTTCCTCGTCAGCATGGGCCAGAACCACCAGCCGTCCGTCATCGAGACGGTCCTTAACCGCCACCACTTCACCCTTGGGTTCGAAGTCCCGCACGTCGATGATGCTCATCGACTCGTTGAGGAGAACGTCCTGGCCCACCTGAAGTCTCTTCACTTCGATTGCCGGCTGAGCATTGACACGCAGTTTTCGTCCCCCGGTCGCCACATCCACAGACCCGTCCTCGTTGACCTGAAGCACCGAACCGAACGAGTTGGGGGGCGCAGTGAGCTTGTCGACCTCCTCCCGCAGCATGGCCAACTGTTCCCTGGCCTCTTCGAGGACGCCTGTCAGCTTCTCGTTTTGGGAGCTGGCCTGCGCCAGCTGTCCACGGGTCTCAGCCAGCCGTTCCTCCAGCACTCGGATCCGACCAGGCGCGTCTTGCAGTCGGGCCCGGAGAGCCGCCGTTTCCTCTTCGAGCTCCGCTATGCGCGCCCTGAGAGCACCGATCATCTCGCTACGGGATGGTTCACGCTGGTCTGTCATGTGGCGGATGGCCTGAAGTGGGTCTACGCGCAGTATACGTGGAGGGGTCCTTATTTCCGCGCGTCGTCGGAGGCCACACCTAGCCGGGGCTAAGATAGATCGAGGGGTCTCCCCCGAGCACTACAGAGGATTACTCAATGCGAGTTTGGATCGATCAGGATCTCTGCACGGGCGACGGCCTGTGTGAGGAGATCGCACCGGACGTGTTCGTTCTGCTCGACGACGGTCTCGCGTACGTACGTGAGGGCGACAAGATCTTCGCCGATGCGCACGGCAATCCGGAAGGATCCCAAGGGCTGGCGGTCGTCCCTGCCGGTCAAGAAGACATCACGATCGAGTCGGCCGAGGAGTGCCCTGGGGAGTGCATTTTCATCGAGCCCTGAGTACGGACCGCCGAGGCGGACTCAGCTCTCCTTGATCTTTCGCCCGACTGCTATGAACCCTGTGTGTCCCACCATTTGGTGGGAAGGCCTCACCGAGCGATCCTCAACATTCCAAGTTCGGAGAAGTACCTCAAAGCTGATGATTTCCCCAAACGCTCCCTCGCTCTTGAGTTTCTCCACTACTTCCTGCATCTGGGGCACCGTGGGTACGTAGGCACAGAAGACGCCTCCATTTCGTAGCTTCGTTGCTGCCGGGGCAATCACACGCCAAGGCTCAGGTATATCGAGCACAATTCGATCGGATTCGATCTCACGAACGACTTCCTCAACCAATCCGACCCGAAGATCGAGATTGGCCGGAATCTCACCGAAGAAGTCGAGAATCGCGCTGTGAGCGTGGGCCGCGTGATCAGCTCTCCGTTCCACACTCACTACTTGACCGGCCGGACCGACGGCTCTCAGCAGGGCCATCGTCAAAGCGCCTGAGCCGGTGCCTCCTTCGATCACCGTCGTACCGGGGGCAATGTCGGCATAGACGATGATCGACCCCAAGTCCTTTGGGTAGACCACCTGTGGTCCGCGCTTCATCTTCAGGATGTAGTCAGCCAGGCCCGGCCGGAGGACAAGTAGCTGATGCCCCTTTGATGTGTGAACCCGGCTTCCTTCCTCGAGACCGATCACCTCGGAATGGGGCAGAACACCGAGATGGCTGTGCAGCTCACCGCCCGCCGACAGTTGAACGAGATACCGCCGGCCCTGTCCATCGATGAGCAGACAGACCTCATCGACCTGAAGTGCGCCGCTCATTTCAGCGGGTCAGGAACGTCAAGCTGCTCACGACCACCGCCAGCCCCATTGCAAGAACGGTGACCCACACGACAATTTTCACGAAACGTCGGTTCCTCATGGCCCTCGATGCCTAGTCTCGGGTGCCTATGGATCGTATCCGCAACCAGTACAAGTCGCTGACTTCGACCGGTGTCGACCGGACACTTCGGGGCCTGCGAACCGGGGACACCGGCATCCTGCTCACCGGGGCGGCACTCATTCTCTTTCGCCTTTACATGAGGCAGCGCCGGACTCGCTCGCGTATCTATACGACCCGTCTATCTCCGGGGGAGGGTCTACACATCCGGGCCCGGAGAGTTCAGAGTTCGTAGACCTCCACAATCGTGCTTCGGGCCCGGCCTCGTCGCCTACCAATGACAAAAGCGGCGGCGATGACGATGACGACCACTATCGCCACGACCACCGCCCTCTCTTTGAGGCTTTCACGCGTTTGGTCGAGTGCGCCCTCGATCTCCCGCACCTTGGCTTCGATCTCAGCTCTTTCGACCATCAGCTTTCCTCACCCACTTCGCTGGGCTCCACCCGGACCGCCCATAACATGACCACGGTCGCCACGATCAAGGTAAGGAGCGCTACCAAGAGCAGGACAAACGCGCTCCACAGCTCGGTGTCCGGGAGCCGATCCGAGAACACGTGCACCGCGCCCACCGCGATGAGGACGCCGCCAAAGGCGAAGAGCACGCCAGCCAGCAGAGAGAAACCGACCGCGCGGCCTAGCAGCTTGGCCGGCTCGACCGTCTCCTGGCGCAGATAGTCTTTGGAGAGCTCGATCAGCTCCTCGGTGAGTTGCGGTATTTCGCGTACGTCTGCCATGCGCGCACAGGAGGCTACTACGCGGCCCCCCAGTCGGACCCGTCGCGGCCGCGGCGCATCGTTAGGCTTCGAATCCGATGCAAACCCAGGGACGGCATCGGCGAGTCCGGGGACTCGGCCGCCAATTTCGCGTGCTGTGGGTGGGCCAAGCGTCTCTTCGGTCTCGAGTCGCCTGGTGAGCTTGCCGGGATGTTCGTCTTGTTCGGCGCCGGCGCCGTGGTCGGGGCCCTCGTTGCTCCTCGTTTCTCGGAGCGAGCCGGGATCGGCAAGGCGTTGGTGGCCGGGATAGCGCTTTATGCCCTCGGGTTCTTGCTCCTGACGACCGTGAGCGGAACCATCGCCACCGCCGCGGAGTGACTAGCCCTTGGAGTGTTTTCTGTTCCGGAGCGCGAAAACCGGGACTAGTGTTTTCCTAGGGGGGAGTCTTGGTATTGAGAGTATCTGGTCGTCTCGAGACCGTGGATGGTCATACGGCGCTCGTCGACTTCAAGGTCGATGAGGGCAAGCTCTCGATCCGGTCCGGGCGCCGTCCCATCGGCTCATGGCCCCTTAGGGAGATCAGCTTCGAGCGAACCTCGCTGTTTCGGTTTCGAATGGTGGTCGAAGACGAGGCATTCCACGTCATCCCCGACGACGCAACCGCGTTCGCCCAGGCAGTCGGTGCGATTGTGGATCTTCGCCAAGGCCGATACGGCCTCAGTGCCCGCATCGAGGAGTCGTCCCGTCAACGATCTCCGCGCTGACGGGCGCTGCTCAACTCCCGCCATCTTCTCGCTAGCTCGCTCGGCGGCGGCTCGCGGTCGTCGGATTCTTCGGATTCATCTACCGCGGGTTCCTCGGCGCGAGCCGGCTCTTCCGTAGATTCCTTCGAGTCTTTGTCTGTCGCGTCTGAGTCGTCCTCGGCTGCGTCCTCTTCTGCAACCTCGCTCGCCAGCTTGAGACCGTTCTGAGGCAGGTCGTCCCACGACTCGGCTACCGCCACCAGCCCACGTCGAATGAGCTCGGCGATCTTCTTAGCTGCCGCAAATTCGAATATCTTCAGCTGCTGAGCGACACCGTTGGCCGTCCCTTCGACGCCGAGCGCGGCTATGACAGCCCAACTCCTTGCATCCAGAGTTACGTCGTCTGCTGTGAGCTGGGGATTGAAACGAACCTCGGTCTCCGTCGAGGGAAGAACCTCCGTGATCCAGTCCCACTCCCTGATCCGTTCCTCGGCAGCCTCCAGGACTGCCTCGATGTCAAAACGGAACCCCGAGTCTGAGCTGGGCATCGTGCCATCCTCGAACTCGAAGCTTCCGCTATCGAGCGGAGCAAGGCGCACGAGAACGTCGGTTACCTGCTGTTTCAGCAGATCAGCCGTCTGTTCTTCAGTAATCCGATCAACGTCGACGATCCGACGCTCCCCGTCGTCCGTATCGACGAAGGCATGACCGGAGCGCGTCGTGGCGTACGTCAGCTCGCCCTCGTAGAAATAGAGCCGCCCGGTGACATCCGGTCCTTCGACGTGGAGAAGGCCGCTCTTGCCGGTAGATGCGACCAGGCGAAGAACGTCGGGAAGGTTGAGTGTTTCGAGGCTGCCACTCAGCGTTGCCAAGGAATCTCCGGGTGCCGCTACCGGATTTATCGGCGGAGAGCGGTGTGACTGAAGAGGAATCCCGGCTGTCAGGCCGGGTACTGGTCGTCAGTAACCTCGCGAGACGACCACTCTGTGGGACCTCCGGTCGTCAGTGACAAATGGAAGAGGTGAGAGCTCGAGGTGGCGCCGTGCCAATGCAACTCATCGGGCGGTGCGTGAACAACGTCTCCGGGCCCGATGAGGGACGTCTCCCCGGCCTTGTTAACGACGTATCCCGCTCCGGCGACCACATACAAGGTCTGCCCGCCGGGGTGACTGTGCCAATCGGTGCGAGCCCGAGGGTGGAAGAGGACACCTAGCACGTTCAGCCCTTCGGGCGAGTCCGCCTCGACCATCTCGCCGAACCACACGTCCCCGGTGAAGTGGTCGTCCGGCGCCGGGGTCCAACTCAAGTTCTCCGCAGCCGAGTGCCTCACGCCACGACCTCTGAGAACCCGACTCCCGTAGGTCTCTCGATCTGGTCGAGCGTACAGGCCGAAGCGTCCTTGTCCGGTCGCCATCTTTCGAACCGGGTGGCGTGCCGGAAGCGGCCCCCTGTGATCTGGTCATAGCTCACTTCGACGACGATGCGAGGCTCGACTGCGATGAAGGCTGCGTCACGGTCCGAGCTCCAGCGACTCGGGGCACCCGGCTGGCGAGCGTCCTCCCCGAAGCTGGCGTCCGTCGCCAGCTCCGAGAACAGTTCGAGAAGACGGACTCGGTCTTCGTCGGAGAATCCGGAACAGTGGCCGATGAAGTGAAGGCTTCCTTCGGTGTCGTACATCCCGAGGAGAAGCGAACCGACCCTGTCTCCTTCCTTGTGGAGTCGGTAGCCGCCCACCACGGCATCCGCGGTCCGCCGGTGCTTGATCTTGACCATGTCTCGCTTGCCCTCTCGATACGAGAGGTCGAGATTCTTGGCCACAATTCCGTCACAACCGGCTTGCTCGAAGGTCTCGAACCACTTCTTCGCCTCGTCGAGATCTTCGGTGGTAGGCGTCAGGTGCCACGGTGGCTTGGGTTCGCCCACGAATTCGTGCAGCCGGCGGCGCCGGTCTCGGAAGGGACTGGTACGCAGATCCTCGTCTCCCAATGCCAGCAGGTCGAACGCCACCAGCTCGGCCGGTGTCTCGGTGGCGAGCATGCGGATCCTCGAGGAGGCAGGATGAATCCGAAGCTGGAGTGCATCGAAGTTGGTCACATCCCCGAGAACGACGACGATCTCCGCGTCGATCACCGCCCTGTCCCGGAGCGCGGCTAGGGGCTCCTCGAGCTCGGGGAAATAACGCAAAAGGGGCCGATGGTTGCGGCTGTCGAGCCTGGGATCAGGCCCGCCCCATGCCACCGCCCGGAATCCGTCCCACTTCGGCTCGTAAGCCCACCCGGGAGGCTGAGGAAACGTCGTACGAACCTTGGCCTCAGCAGGTGTCAGCGGAGGGGTTATCGCCCACTTACTCATCGGCGCACTCTACCGAGCACCCCATCGGGGGCCGCTAGCGTGACCTATATGGCACGGCGATTGGCGTTGACGACCGTCTTGACCCTGTTTCTGCTGACGCCTCTCCAGGCACAGGCGCAGCCAACCTGTCCTCCCTACCAAGGCATCGTCTGTGACGGCTACGTAACCGACACAGTTGGCGTCATCGTCGCCGACACGCGCCTGGAGGAAGCTGTGGCCGCCGTGGTTGAACGCCATGGCCACGAGATCGCAGTTGTCGTCGTCGGCTCTACCGGCACCAGCTCCGCCCAGCAGTTCGCAAGAGAGCTCGGCAACACCTGGGGAGTGGGTGACCCGTCCCGAAACGACGGGGTCGTCGTTCTGATCGACACCGGCGGTCGGGTGACCTGGATCGAGCACGGACCGGGCCTGAACAGCCTTCGCGTCGACTGGGGCGACCTCGCCTCCGCCGGCGATTCGTCCTTCAGAGGGGGCGACTTCGACGGCGGAGTGCTGGCGATTGTCTCCTCACTCGATGGGGCGTTCGCCGTCGGGGCCTCCGGGGAGCCGCGGTCGGAACGAAATCCGCGAACCGGCCTGTGGCTGCTGGTCCTAGTGGGCGGCCTCGCCTTGGGTGGCTACTACCTGGCGCGCAGTGTCCTGGCGGAGCGGCGCAGGAATCAAAGGCGGGAGCGGCGCCGGCGTCGGGAAGCAGTCGACGCGCAGCTTGCCCGCCTCCGACCCGGAGGACACGAGCTTCCGATTCTGAACGAGTTCGACATCCCACCTCCGGAGAGCATCAGCGACGGCTTGGTTACCGGGACAGCGGCATCTGTTCTCGACCGCCTGGTGGAGGACGAGAACGTCACTGACCGCGCGGTTCTGGAGTCCCTCTGGCATTACGACCTCGTGGACGTCGTCGACCGCGCCCGGCTGTTGGCGGAGACCGAGGTACCTCTGGAGCTGCGGGCATCGGCGGAGCGAGATCTGCTGGATGACGCCGTGCAGGCCGCAGCCCGGGAAGCGCTCGACGTGCCACTCTCCGAAGACGCTCGCTTTGAGATCAGAATCGCGGAGCTCCAACGTCTGGTCGACAGCCTCCGGCCCCATCGCGTGGCCGAGGCGCGGCGCACGGTGGCCCAAACACTCGCCGACCGTCTCAAGGACACCCCCGTAGGGTTCACCGTCCTGACCGACAAGGGAGAACGTTTCGTCAAGGTAGCCCCGGTGCTCGACTCGGATACCAAGGTTGCCGCTTCGCTCCAGCTGATGGATGCGACCTACGAG
>JBHICV010000024.1:0-22792 GCA_046759765.1 Acidimicrobiia bacterium | reverse complement strand
CCGTCTCGAGAACAAACAACCCTCCCAGCACGATCAGGAGAAGCTGGGTGTTGGTGAGTAGAGCCAGCGCCGCCATCGCGCCACCGAGCGCCTGGGAACCAACATCTCCCATGAACACGGACGCAGGAGCGGTGTTCCACCACAAGAACGCCAATGTGGCACCCAGAAGAGCTGCAGACAGTCCGGCGAGCTCAAGAGAACCGATGTCGTTCGAGAGTTGATAGAACTCGGGGTGTCGGAATATCCAGAAGCTGATGATCATGTAAGCCCCGAACACCAGGGCACTCGATCCAGACGCCAGGCCGTCCAGTCCGTCGGTGATGTTCACCGCGTTCGAGGTGGCTGTCAGGAGCAGAAGAACCCATACGAAGAAGAACAAGGGGCCTAATTCGATTCCGCTTGGCCTGATCATTCCGATCTGGGTCGGCACGCCCGCGTTGACCGCTCCCCACGCGAACAGCCCGGCTACGACGAGCTGGCCACCGAACTTCCAGCGCTTGGAGAGTCCGAGATTTCGCTCTCTCCTCACCTTGCGTAGATCGTCGAAGAGGCCGATGAGACCCATGCCGACCAGGGCAAAGATGACGAGCAGGCCACCAAGGGAGAACGAACGGACTTGAATCGAGAATCCTTGATCCTGAGTCCAGAGCGTGATGTGGGAAACGACCCAAGCGAGGACCACCGCCACGATCATCACTACGCCTCCCATCGTCGGGGTGCCGTGTTTGTGGAGATGATCTGACACGTCCTCCTGGATGAACTGCCCAATGTCGTGCTTCCGCAAGAACCGTATCGCCACCGGCGTTAGCCCAACGACGAGAAAGAAGGCGGCAGCGGCGGCAACGAGCATTGAGATCATGAGCCCAGTTCCTCCCTCGCCACGGCGACGTCGTCGAAGGGAATCAGGCGACCGCCAATCTCCTGGGTTTGCTCGTGCCCCTTGCCGAGTATCAGCACGACGTCGCCGGGCTGCGCCAGAGCAATCGCCTCGCGAATCGCCAGCCGCCTGTCCAGAACGACATGAGGATCCCCACCGATATCGCTCACCCCCGCGGCGACCTCGGCGGCGATCTCCTCCGGCGCCTCCGACCGAGGGTTGTCGGAGGTCACGATCACAATATCCCCCAGTGCCGCCACTTCGCCCATGCGGCGTCGCTTGGATCGGTCGCGGTCGCCTCCGGCTCCGAAGACGACCAGCACCCTGCGTTCCGTCAGAGCTTGGGCCGTCGCCAGCACTGTCTGAATGCCGTCTGGCGTGTGGGCATAGTCAACGAAGACTGCGACGGGATGGTCGCCCGACACGAGCGCAAAGCGGCCCGGCACCGGGGACACGGAGCCGATCCCTTCGACGATCTCGTCAGGCGTAAATCCGACAAGATGAGCGCAGGCGGCGGCCAAGAGCGCGTTGTCGATGTTGAAGTCACCCACCATGGGAAGCGATACCTCGACCTTCCCGTCCGGGAGGTGGACGAGGAACTGTGACCCGTCCAAGCCCATTTCCATGTCGCTGGGCCACACATCGGCATCACCATGTCGGTTGACACGCAGCGTGGGCACTGTTACTCGAGCGGCAAGCCGGCGGCCGCCTGCGTCGCCGGTCCATATGACTGCGGCCCGAAGGCCCGCCGATCGAAAAAGGCTCTCCTTGGCCAGGAAGTAGCTGTTGGTGTTGCCGTGGAAGTCGAGGTGATCCTGAGAGAAGTTCGTGAAGCAGGCCAGCGCGAATCGGATCTCATCCGTGCGACGAAGAGCAAGAGCATGCGATGAAACCTCCATCGCCACGAGCTCCAGGTCCTCGGACACCATCGCGCGCAGGAGTCGCTGGGCATCGTCTGCCTCGGGAGTCGTGCGATCCGTGTCAATCTGGCGGTCGGCTATCCGAGCCCCCAGTGTGCCGATGAGGCCCGAGCGCCGTCCCGCATGGCTGGCGATGGACTCGAGCAAATGGGTAACGGTCGTCTTGCCGTTGGTACCCGTGATTCCGACCACTCTGATCTCGTGGCTCGGGTCGCGATACACGGCGGCCGCGGCTCTGGCCAGGGCTACGCGGCCTTCTTCGACGACGACCTGAGGGATGTCGGAGGACTGTTGCTCCTCCACGCAGATCGCGGCCGCGCCCCGCTCGATGGCGTCCGGAACGAAGTCGTGGCCGTCACGTTCGAGTCCTCGAATGGCTACGAAGAGGCCACCGGCCCGGGTCGCTCTACTGTCGTGCGTCACATGTGAGATCCAGGTCTGAGGATCTCCAAGGAGGCGTCCCTCGGTCCTGGCCGCCACAGTGCCCAGGGTCGCGCCCTCACGCATCGGGGGGCACTCCCATTTGGTGGAGGGCCCGCTCCATCACTTCGGAGAAGACCGGAGCTGCGACCTCGCCTCCCAAACGGCCGACCTGCGGAGAGTCGAGGACGACGACGACAACCAGCTGGGGATCGTCGATGGGCGCCATGCCAACGAAGCTGGCCACGACGTCGTCGCCGTATCGACCGAGCTCGGGCACGTACTTGTTGGTCGTCCCTGTTTTGCCTCCCACGGAATAGCCCCGCACCGTCGCCTGCTGGCCGGTCCCGGTCTCCGCTTCGATGACGGATTGCAGGAGACGCCGCAGTATCGCTGACGTGCCCGGCGAGATGACTTTCCGATCCGGGATCTCGATTCGATGGAGAGTTCCATGCGCATCCACGACGGCTTCCACCAGATGAGGCCGTACCCACACACCGTCATTGGCCACAGTGGAATAGACGGAGGCCATCTGTAGCGGAGTGACTGAGACGTTGTATCCGATCGCCGCGGCTGCGGTGCAGGAGGAGCAGGTCGGATCCAGGCCCTCCGCTCCGGCTCCAGACGCCTCACCCGGGAAGTCGATCCCCGTGCGGGCTCCGAAGCCGAATGCTTCGAGGTAGCGGAGATGATCGTCGTCACCGAGCCTCTGCTGGACCAAGATCGTCCCCACGTTGGAGGACTCCGTGACGATGTCGAGCACTGTCATCGGCTTGGTGGGATGCTGCGTGAAGTCCTCGTAGCAACCCTGAATCTGGCCCGTCCGATCCGAGCATGCGCCTTCGACCACCTCGACTTCGTCTGGAACCTCGAGCGTTGTGTTCCACGAGACAACACCTTCCTCTAACGCTGCCGCGATCGTGACGAGTTTCTGCGTCGAACCGGGCTCGTAAGTGGAGCGAACCGCTCGGTTGGCGAATAGCTGGGGATCTGCCGCCGACCGTTCGGCCGGGTCGAATCCCGGCCGGTTGGCCATAGACAAAATCGCCCCGGTCTCGACTTCTTGCACCACGATGACACAGGAGTCGGCCTTGGTCTGACGGAGCGCCCGATCACAGGCCTGCTCGGAGATGTACTGGATACTCACCTCGAGGGTGAGAATCAGATCACTACCGGCCACGGCCGGGCGGATCTCACTCTGCCCCTGTGGAATTATGCGGCCTGCCGGGTCCACCTCGACGATCAGCTCACCTGGGGTGCCGCTCAGGAGGCCCTCATATCGAAACTCTATGCCCTCTATTCCGAGGTTGTCGATGTCGGTAAACCCGAGCACTTGCGCGCCGACCTGGCCGAACGGATAGACCCGCCTTGGCTCGCGGTAGTACCCCAGGCCATTCAGCTGTAGGTCGGAGACCTGGCCGGCTTGATCGAACGGGAGCTGTCTCGCAATGAACACAAAGCGTGAGTCGCTCGTCAGTTTCTCGAAGAGCTCGGCGCGGTCGAGCCCCAGAACATCCGAAAGCAACTCGGCGGCAAGCACGGGCTCGGTCACCTGCGCCGGATCGGCGAAGATCGTCGCACCTTCCGCGGTTATCGCCAGCTGGTTGCGCCGGCGATCGTAGATCGTGCCACGGTCGGCCGCGATTGCCCGGCTCGTAAGCCGCTGGTCGAGGGCGCGAGCCGCGAGATCGTCCGCTCGAACAATCTGGACTTGAAACAGCCGCACGCCCATGATGGCCCACGCAGACACAACGGCGAGGCCAACCAGGCCGATGCGCCACCGAAGCGCACGCCGGCTAGGCCGCCCTTCAGGCGCCCCCGGCATGCTCAGGCCTCGGCGGGCACCAAGATGGTGATTGAGCTCAGACCACCAGCGCTTGGCCTTGTCGTTTGGGTTCCCCTCACGGCGATCCGGCCAGGATCGGCTTCATCTCGGCCCAGCGTTCCTCCCGGTCGGCTTCGAACCGAATGACGCCGGAGGCACTGATCCGCGTCACCTTCTGTGGGAGCACCATGCCCATCGCTTCTGCTAGCGGCGCGATCCGCTTGGGGGAAGAGAGACGAGCGATCTCCAACCTCAGCTCCTCGAAGCGAGTTTGTTCTTCGGAGATCTGACGATCGATCTCGGCCAGTTCGAACGCCGTTCGGTCGAGGGACGTCCGCGCGGCAATGAGCGCAAAGAACACAACCATGGCCAGGATGCTGAAGGCCACCCACGTATACGCCCTGAAACGACGGCCCCTGACCCCCTGAACCAACCTGAGGTTGGGCAGCTGCGCGGAGCGCGGAGCGGGCTGAGTGGTCATGCGGCCTTCTCGACGGCCCGTAAGCGGGCGCTCCTGGCCCGCGGATTGGCGGTGACCTCCGACGGCGATGGCCGGAGCGGCTTCCTCGTCAGCAGTATGAGCTCGATGCTCTTGCCGCAGGTGCACACGGGCAGTTCCGGTGGGCAGACGCATCCGGCCGCGCCGGTGGCGAATCTTTGCTTTGTGAGCCGATCCTCCCCGGAGTGATAGGAGATGACGACGCATCTCCCACCAACCTCCAGGCTTGCGATCGCGGCCTCAAGCCCGAGCTTCAGTGCCTGCAGCTCGTCGTTGACGGCGATGCGGATTGCTTGAAATGTCCGGCGCGCGGGATGTTGAGGCGAACCTCGGGCGCCCGGCGGGACCGCGGAGCGTATGACCTCCGCCAGCTCCAGAGTGTCTGTAATCGGTCGGGCAGCGAGGATGGCACGGGCGATCCGACGTGAGTATCGCTCCTCGCCGTAGCGGAAAATGATCTCGGCCAGTCGATCCTGCGGCCATTCGTTGACGAGCTCGTCGGCGGTGTGCGGCGCGTCGGGTCCCATCCGCATATCCAGTGGGCCCTTCTTCCGGAAGGAGAAACCCCGCTCCGCAGAGGTCAGCTGGAATGCGGAGACGCCGAGATCGAAGAAGACTCCCTGAGTCGCCGTGATCCCTTCCCGCGCCAAGGTCTCCTCCAGCTCTCGGTAGTTCGCCTGCACAGCCCGAAGCCGAGCTCCCTCACGGGCCTGGGCAACGGCGGCCGGATCTCGATCTATGGCCAGGATCCTCACCGCGTCTTCTAACTCCCGGAGCAGCTCTGCGCTGTGTCCGCCTCCTCCGTACGTCATGTCGACTATCACTCCTCGAGAGATGGGTCTGAACAGCTCCACCACCTCAGTTGTCATCACCGGTACGTGAAAGCGGGGCTCTGTCGTCGCCTGGCCCATGGCCAGCCCCCGGGGCGCTGACACCAAAGAGGAAGCGGGCGGAGTAAGGGGCCTTCCACTTGGTACCCGGGGGCTGGCTATAGGCCAGACGCGGGGATATGGCTTGTCTGTCAAATGCCGTGGTCGCTGAGCGCCTCCTCAATCCCTGCGTAGTACTCGTCTGCCTCGGGCTGGACTGTCTCCCAAGTCCCAACGTCCCAGAGCTCCACTCGATCACCTCCACCCAGCACCTTGACCTCGCGCCCCAGTCCTGCGTAGTCGCGGAGGTGCGGAGGAACGGTGATGCGGCCCTGACTATCGAGGTTCTGGCGGTCGGCACCCGCGAAGAAGGCGCGGGCGAAGTTCCGTGCGCGACGGTCGGTGCGGGGAAGTGCGTTCACTCGGCTCACCTCTTCGTTCCACCGCTCGATCGGAAAGACGTAGAGGCATCTGTCTTGGCCTTTGGTGAGGACCAGACCGTCGGCGAGCCCCTGACGGTGCTTGGCGGGCAGCACGATTCGGCCCTTCTCATCGAGCGTATGTTGATGCTCTCCGAGGAACATACCGTCGCCCTGCCTCGCATCCGGTCCTCCACTGGATGCCACTATGCACCCTTTTCCCCCACATGTCAACCCAATTGGACCAACCTCAACCCCCAACCCCTCCCCCACCGGGCTCGCTCCTCGCCGGGAGGTTTTCGTGACGGGCATCCACCGCATAGGTGAGTAAGCGTCACCAAAACGGATGGGGGTAGGTTCGGTTTCATGCAACTGAATGGCCGCACAATCCTCGTGACCGGCGGATCGTCAGGAATCGGGAGAGCCTTGTCCCGGGCTTACGCGCAGGAAGGGGCGCAGGTGTGGTCGGTGGGAAGACGGCCGGAGGCACTGGCCGAGACGGCCGGCCGCGCTCACCCGGGGCACATCGAACCCGTGGTCGCCGACCTCACCGAGCCGGAAGGAAGATCCTCCGTTGCCGCGGCGGTCTCAGGCGACGTGGACGCGCTGGACGTTGCAGTTCATGCCGCCGGGCTTCTAGGACCTCCGGGTGTTCCTCTCGAGCTGTACCCCAGCTCGGACTGGTACGAGGTGCTCGAAGCCAATCTCTCGGTAATCCACTTCCTGCATGTCGAGATCGCGCCGCTCCACCATCGTGCCGACCGCCCCACCGTCATTGGGGTGTCCAGCTCTGTCGGCCGTCAAGCACGGGCGGGATGGGGAATGTATGCGATCTCGAAGTACGCCCTCGAGGGATGGCTCGCCCTTCTGGCGGACGAGTGGAGTGACCGAGGCCGGGTGTACTCCGTGAACCCGGGCGGTACTCGAACCCCTATGAGAGCGGCCGCGATGCCAGAAGAAGATCCCGATACGCTGCCCGGCCCCTCCGACATCACGCCGATCTTCCTTCGCTTGGCGCACGCCGCCTGCGAGGAACCTTCTGGCGCTCAGTTCGAGGCCAGAGACTGGATTGGCCACGACCCGTGGCCGCAAACCCCTCAATGAACCGCACATCCCAACCGAAACCTGGATTCGTATGGAGACGCGCGTGCACGTAATGACGTGGCTCATCGCCGGCTCGGTGGCGCTGGCGGCTGTGATCGGACACTCGCCGGACCTGCGTCCTACTTTTCTAGGGCAGGAGACCGAGTCCTCGCAAGCGCCGATTCCAAACCTCTCCGAAGGGGAACGCTTCGATCACCAGGACTGGAGCCTCGCCGTTCAGAGCAGCTTCGCGGTGCCATCAGCCACCCGCTTTGCCTACACGGAGGTTCGCGCCGACGTTGCGCTGCAGAATCTCACCCCGTCCGAGCTGATCTACTACTCGACGTCGCTGGCCGGCGATCAGGGCTATCCGGAGATGGTCCTGCGTGACGCGGCCGGTACCACCCACCCGTTGAATCTGGCCCGCTTCTCGTCGACCGCAGCCGGCAGCACCTTGGTCGCACAGCCGGCCGCGGTGCCTGCTCGCTGGATCCTCGGATACCAGATCCCGACGGCATTTGCTTCGGACCTGGAACTCATCGCGGTGTGGGACGGCGCGCCGGTTGCGAGCTGGAACCTGACTGGCGCCGGAACCGACTTCTTCGAGGGGTGGACGCCTCCGGCGCAGCTCCTTGAGGCCCGCTGGGGCCAGGACATCGCCTGGAGCGAGAACCTCGTCGCAACACCTCTCGGCCATGATCTCGAGGTATGCGGTAACGCCGAAAGCGAGCGTGTCGTCGGCGTCTACGGGCTCGTCTTGCAAGTGCGCAACGAGGGCACCACGGACGCCCTCTGGACCGGCGTTCGGTATCCAGAGGATGCCGCCATTGCCATCTGGCCCGATGGGGCTTCGGCCCGAAATGGCGGGCTCCGGTTTGGGGAAACCTTTGTGTCGGACGCCGGTGAAACCCAGGACCCGCTAGGCGGCTTGGGACCCGAAGCGCGCATCATTCCCCCGCAGGTGACCGCGCTTCGGATGCTCGGCTTTTCACTGCCGAGAGACAGCCGTTTCTCCTCGCCGTTCGCTCTGCCGCAGACAGTCGTGCTCTACCCGCCTGCCGGCTCCTCCGTGTGGCTGGAGACAAGCGGTGAGCAGCTGATCGACTTCACAGTGCCGGCGGAGGTGTGTGGTGAAGTCGCAGCAGCTTCGGGGTTCGACGTCGCTGCGCCGGCTCCCTGACCCGGCGGCCCGCCTAGGCCGGCTGCTCGAGGAGATATCTGGCCCACCGCGGGTCTACCGCAGAGCCCTCGTGGGCGTACAGCCAGCTGCCTCTATTCGGAGCATGGGGCTTTCTTCGCAGCGTGAGCCCTACCTCGTACGGAACGCGGTTGCCCTTGCGAACGTTGCAGACCCGGCAACAGGCGACCACGTTGTCCCACGCGTGCGCCCCGCCCAGCGACCGGGGCACGACATGGTCAAGGTTCTCGGCCGGGGCGTCGCAGTACTGGCATCGGTGCTTGTCTCTCGCGAAGACGGCTCTGCGGGTCAGTGGCACCCGACGCTCGTAGGGCACTCCGATAAAGCGCAGCAGGCGGACTACCGACGGCACCCGCACGGAGAGCTTCTCGGCATGCCAGACGTGGTCGTGAGGCTCGACGAGCTCGGCCTTTTCCCGGATGACGAGCACAACTGCTCGGCGCGCGCTCACAATCGACAGCGGCTCGTAGGTCGCGTTCAGGACGAGTGACCTCAAACGGCTCTCCTGTTTTGGGCGGCAGCCTAGCGGTCCACCAGCCGATACCACGGACGGCGGTGGTCCGACACCAGGAGTGGCCGCCTGCTTAGACTCCGCCTAGAGGCACGAACGTGCGGGTGGTCGGATACACCAGAGAGGTGCCCGGACCGGAGCCGGGCGACACGGTTTTCGCCCAGTCGGAGCGCATCCGACGCTGGGTGCGGCACAACTCGTACCAACTCGTGGCCATGTGCCAAGACCCCCGTGTGCCGGAGGCCGCCACCAGTCGGGAGGGATATCGTGCCCTGCTGGGAATCCTCGCCTCGGATCAGGCCGATATGGTCGTTCTCCCGTCACTGTCGGCTCTCTCGGCAGACAAGGTCGACCAGGAGATCATGCTGGCCGACCTCCGAGCAAGGTGTGGCTCGGTGGCGGTCGTCGACGACGCCGAGCAGGCCTCGCTATCGGAACCGTCGCCGGATCCTGGGAGGCAGTTCGTGCGTGATGTGCTCTCCAAGGCTGAAACGTACCGTGAGCTCCTCGAGGCGAGCGAAGACGAAGGCCCCCCCGACGAGGCGGCAGACGTCCTCGTGCACCTGATCCCGGCCCGCCGCAATCCGCCCCCCGGAAAGCAAGCCTCGTAAGTCAGCAGTCAGCCGTCAGCTATCAGCTGTCAGTGCTCGCCAGGTCGCTCTCGCCAAAGCGAGCTCTCTGCCTGCGGTCACTGTTTCCGCCGCGGCGGCCGGCTCACCCGTGCCGACGTCCAACACCACCGTCACGACCTCTTGGCCCGCGCCCTCTCGGTACTCCACCATGATGATTCCCGGCGGGGGTGAATCGGGCGAAGCCAGCTCGGCGGTGGCTTCGACGATCCCCGCCGTGACTGCGGAATCGCGCGGACCCACATGACGCTCGACCGTCTCTCCCGACCAGTCGCTGATAGCGATCAGAACACCGTCGTGGCGCTGGGTCAGCGTGATCTCTGCCACGCCCTCGGTCGTCGGAGCGCTCTCCACCGCGGGCTCATCTGCTTCTTCCTCGGCCGCTTCTGTGGCGCCGGGCCGTATCTCCGAGACCTTCGGCGGTGGGGGCGGAACCACGGGTTCGAGCCTCGATCGGGGGGGTACCAGGCGGGACCGCAAACCATAGGACGAGAGAACCCGCTGGACCGAGGTGGCGACGGCCCCTTCGTCCGCTCCATTCTCGAGTTCAACCCGGACCCCTATGGGCGCTCCCTGCGCCTCTTCCACCGTGGCGTCGGCGACTCCATCGACCGCCCTGAGCGCGTCCTGGACGTCGCTCATGGCCGCGCGCGCCGTTGCCTGCGCCTCCAGCGAAGATAGGCGACCATATCAGTGGTCGGAACCTCGGCCCCGGCGGAGCCGTAAGCCGTCTCGACTCGCCAATTCCACCAGCGCTCGCCCGGCCGGAACGGCAGACGCCACGCAACCAGAACTCGCAGACCCTCGACCGCAAGGCCGTAGCGCCAGAACGGCCACGAGCCAAGAAGCCGTGTCCCCCGCCCGAGAGCTCCCTGCATTTTCGCGAATTATACGGGCGTCCGAGGCAGGCCGAGGTCTCTGATAGGCTGGCCAGCCCGACCAGGAGGACCGGGTTGACGGTCACTACGGCCGCCCCTGAGCAAGTGGGATGGCTGGCCGATCGGTTTGGCGCCATCGTCTCGAACATCGAGCGCGTTATCCAAGGTAAGCGCGAGGCCGTCGAGCTCGTAACCACCTGTCTGATCGGTGAGGGCCACGTCTTGATCGAGGATGTGCCCGGAGTCGGGAAGACCCTGCTGGCCAAATCGCTCGCTCGGTCCATTGACTGCACCTTCCAGAGAATCCAGTTCACCCCTGACCTGCTCCCTTCGGACGTGACCGGGGTCTCGGTTTGGGACCGCCAGACCTCCCAGTTTCAGTTCAAGGCGGGCGCAATATTCGCCAACATCGTGGTCGGGGACGAGATAAATCGAGCCAGCCCGAAGACCCAAGCGGCGACGCTGGAGGCAATGGAAGAGCTCCAGGTCACGGTCGACGGTGTGACCCATGTTCTCGATCGTCCTTTCATGGTGGTGGCCACGCAGAATCCCCTGGAGCACGAGGGCACCTACCCGCTACCCGAAGCACAGCTAGATCGTTTCACGATGAAGACGGTCATCGGCTATCCGACGCGGGCCAAGGAGTTGGAGATTCTCGACACGCATGGAGTCCAATCGACCTATGACGACTTGGAGCCGGTCGTCACCGCGGAAGAGGTCCTGGAGATGATCGACGTCGCCCGTCGAGTCCACGTCGCCCCCTCAGTGAAGGGCTACATCGTCGACCTCGTCGAGACGACTCGCCGTCATCCCGAGCTCATGCTCGGGGCATCTCCGCGCTCGAGCCTGTATATGCAGCGTGTGGCCCGAGTCAGAGCGGCGGTGTCGGGCCGGGAGTACGTGACGCCCGACGACGTCAAGACACTCGCGGTCCCCGTGCTGGAGCATCGAATGGCCCTGCGGCCCGAAGCTCAGATGCGTGGCACGTCGATGGTCGAACTGGTCTCTTCCATACTGAGCCACCTTCGCGTACCGGGGACCAAGGGCTCGGCCTGATGCTGACCGACCGGGGGTGGGCGGCGCTCGGTGCGGCCCTCGCCCTCGTAGTGCTTTGGGTCGCTCTCGGAGAACCCGAGCTGCTCGGGATGGGAGTGCTCCTTTTTACAGCCACCGGAGTTGCCTTCGTGTTCGTTCGCCGAGACTGGCCCTCACTCCGGCTGGCTCGACGGCTCAATCCTGGAGTCGTGTACGAAGGAGACCAGGTCACGGTCACCGCCACCCTCACTAACGACGGTCGGCGTTCGGTTTGGAACGCCGAACTGGTAGACGAGGTCGTCGGGCTCGGATCGGCTCGGTTCTCCGCGGCTCGTTTACGTCCGGGGGAGACCTTCGTCGCCACCTATCAGATCCTTTGCCGCCCACGCGGTCTTTACCCGGTCGGACCCGCGGTGTTGCGCACGACCGATTCACTGACTCTCGCCCAGACGGGTATCTCGCTGGGAGGTCAGGATCGTCTCGTCGTCTATCCGGCCTTTGAGGAGCTGGAAGGATTCCCGATTGTCAGCGGTCAGGATCCCACAGTTCACGCCACCCGTCCTGAGTTTCGCAATCTGGACGGCGAGGACTTCTTCACGCTGCGCGAGTACCAGATCGGTGACGACCTGCGGCGGGTCCACTGGCCGTCCTCCGCCAAGCTCGATGAGCTGATGATCCGCCAGTTGGAGACACCATGGGAGTCGCGGGCGCTGGTGATACTCGACCCTCGCCGCGGGGCCTACCGAAACCCGGCCGCCTTCGAGAAAGCCGTGCGTGGAGCGGCATCAGTCGTGCATCATCTGCACGGGTTCGGGTTCGACTCCGACCTCTGGGCAGGCGGAGATCCGGTCCCCGGGCGTCACCCGGGCGCCTATGAAAGGGCCATGGAGGCGCTGGCCGGAGCCCAACTGACACCCGATGCGGATCTCCGAACCGGTGCGGCCCGATTGCGTCGCGCCGGTCGTGGGGGCGCTCTGGTCATCGTCACCGGTGGGCCCGACAGCGAGCTGCTCGACATCCACCGGCTGATGTCGTCTGACTACACCCGTACCGTTCTACTGACCGTCGCCGCGGCGCCTGACGACCTGGCCGAATTCCAGCGGTCCGGCGCCATTACGGTCGACGTTCCGATCGACGGATCGTGGCAGGAGGCCTGGATCGGTGTGAGAGAGGGACGGAAGTGGGTTACCGCTTCGCCTTCCTAGCCGGAGCCGCCGCGATCGGGCTTGCGCTGCTGCGGCTCGATCGGCTAGTCGCCGACGCCGAGACCGGTCTTCCCTGGACGTTTGCTCTTCTGGCCGCCGCGATGCTCGGCGCGCTCATAACCTGGATCGCGCTCTCATATCGGATCGGAGCCGCGGGAATCGTCGGCGCCAACCTCCTCTTCTTCTCTTTGGCGGCCGTCCGCATCGGCGCACCCGATGAATCAGTGCTCGGCGTGTTCCCGACCTGGACCACCTTCGAGGTGCTCCAGGAGGAGCTTTCGCTGGCCATAGATACGATCCGGTTTGGCTCTCCCCCCGTCGAGCCGCTCGCCGGCCTTCTGGTGATCTTGGCTGCGCTGTTCTGGCTGCTCGGGGTTGTCCTCTCCTGGGGTCTTGCCATGCGGAGGCCAGCGGTTGCCCTCGTTCCGCCGCTGCTTTTCTATCTCCAGCTCGCGACAATCGATCGGCTTGACCCAGGGCGTATCTGGGTGCTCGCCGTCATGGTCCTCGTAGCGGCGTCCTTCTTGGCAGTCGCCTTCGATGAGCGTCGCCAAGGAGGAAGGCTCCGACGCGCGGTCGAAGTGACCCAACTTCCCGCGATGACGGCCAAGCTCCCTGCGCTGTTCGTTGCTATACCGACGATCGCGGCGGTGGTGGCAATGGGAGCGCTGTCCGGATGGGTGGACGAGGCCGGCGTAATCGGATGGCGTCGCGGCGGCCTCGGTGGAGGAGGAATAGCCGCCGGTGTCTCCTTCAACATCTTCGCGGGGATACTCCAGGACAAGCTGGTGGCCGACTCGGACACTGAGGTGTTTCGAGCTCAAATCACAGGTGATGTTGACCCGTCCCGCCTCTACTTCCGTATGACGACCTTCGATACTTACGACGGGCAACACTTCTTCCCGGGGACACAAGCAGGTCGGAGACCGGAGGTCGGTGAGCCTTGGGGCGACACTCAGCACGTCCAGGCAGGCAATCGCACCCGGGTGTTACAGCGAATCGAAATCGCCGCGTTGCATATGACGATCCTGCCCGCCCTGGCAGAGCCTTTGGCGCTCGAGACAACCAACTCGCTGATCGATCGCACTCTCCGCGTGCGCGAGGATGCGTCTCTCTGGATACAGGCGAGAACTCGTAGGGGCAACTCTTACGACGTGGTCTCCGATGTCGCCGTTCCAGACATCTCCGGTCTCGCCACGCTTGGTCAGGGGCTTTCTCCCGTCTTTCGGGAGGCCAGCGCCGCGGGTGCAACCGATCTGGTCCCCAACCCGGGCCCGAGAATCGCTCGCCCGGATGACATCGACCGGTTCCTAGAGCTACCCGACGGCCTCCACGCCGCTATTCCGCAGGAAGCGGCCGGGATCACGGAGGGGGGATCGACCAACTTCGAGCGGGGCTTGTTCCTGGAGAAATACTTCCGTAACACCGGCGGTTTCACGTACAGCACGGTCACCGAGGGCCACGGCGCCCAAGACCTCGCCGAGTGGCTCTTCGATCCCCTCAGCGAGAACTACCGGGTGGGTTGGTGCGAGCAGTTCGCCACCGCCATGGCCGTGATGGCTCGATCGATTGGCATCCCTAGTCGCGTGATTTTCGGATTCACACCGGGGGACGTCGCGGGTGATGTGGTGATCGTGCGCGAGAAACACGGACACGCGTGGGTCGAGCTGTGGGTCGACGGCCACGGCTGGGTGCCCTTCGATCCGACGCCTCGATCTGATGGCCAAAACGCGGCCACCGCAATGGGCTCCCAGATCGGCTTCGATCCCCTCGCGTATATACCTCCGCCGCTCGAGGAGGTGCCCCTCGATGACGGAATCGAGGGTTCACTGCGCGACACCAGAGCGCAGCCCATACTCGAGCAGCTCCCGCCCATCCCGCCGATCGTCATTCCCGGAACTGGGATTTCCGTACCGGGCTGGTTGTGGGTGTTGACATCGGTGGCTGTGCTGACGGCGATCACTCCCTCGATCAAGTGGGTCCGCCGGAGGCGACGACTCGAGCGATTACACCAAGGGGACATCGGCGCGGCGTGGGCGGAGATCACCGACCGGCTTCGGGATCTCGGATCGCCTGTGTCCTCGCATCAGACGCCGCTGGAGGTGGCAAGAAGCACCGACAGCTCACTTGGACCCTTGGCCCATGAGTACGGCCGGACCACGTACGGTCCCCCGCGCCCTCCGTCGCCTGCGAGCATTGACGTAGCCACGCGATCCTTCGTTGCGATCGAGTCTCATTTGCGCGGAGAGCATCCCTGGTCACGCAGAGCCTGGTCGTGGATCAGGCCGGGATCGCTCAGGGGGTAGCTCCGTACCTAGCCGGACTCGGCGATCTCGGTCTGGACGTCTTCTTCGCTGCGAAGGAGGATCTCGAGAAAGCGTTCCCGGTCGAGCTCGAAGCGAGTCACATCCTCTTCTACGTTCCTGGCGATGCTGTCAATAGCCACGAAGAAAGCCAGCTGGCCATCGCGGAGCGCATCAAGCAGCTCGTCGTCGTCGGCGGCTATGCGGAAGATGCTCTGACCATCGGTGACCAGCTTCACCTCCGCAAGATGACTCTCCATGGCGCCGTTGCGGCGCAGATAGTCCCAGGCTCGCCTCACACGCTGCACAGACATGCCGTTGTCGAGAAGCCCGCGCACGACCCGAAGAGCCACGAGATCGCGAAAACTGTAAAGCCGTCTGACCCCTGGACGGCCGCCTGTGCTTTGAATGGTCGGCTCGACCAGCGCAACCCGATCCCAATACCGGAGCTGGTGCGCGGTGCACCCCGTCAGCTTGGATGCTTGCTGTGCGGTGAAGGCCTCCTGCACGTATTCCCCCAAACCTCGCAGCCGGACGGCACAGCGAGGGAAGTGCCACCGCCCGCTCTTTCCGCCTCTCCCCACGGCGGGGCTCGAAGTGGCCTCAACCTGATCCCGCCGGGGGTCGGTACCTTAGCGGCAGTCGCAGAGGTGCGTCGGCGAAGCTAGCGACGGAACTTGAAGCGGCGGCGCGGTTCTTCTCCGGAGTCTCGCACCCGTCCCCGGTAGGCGTGAATCAGCCCCGTCGCGGACAGAACCATGAGAATGAATCCTCCGAGCGCGAGCCATACATTGACGGAGAAAGTGACGAGCACCAGGATTACGCCAACCACCAGACCGACCGCCGACAGACGCAGGCGTCGCCTCGAGCCCGCGAGAGGAATCCTCTTGACGGCCTCAACCAGATCTGGGTCCTCCCGATAGAACTGCCGCTCGATCTCGTCGAGGATGTTCTGTTCTCGATCGTCCAGTGGCATCGTCTAGCGGAGATTATACGTACCCGAGCGGGGTGAGCGACACCCGTTGAGGGTCGGCGCGTCGCTGCAGTCCTCAGGCGGGGAATATCGAGGCCCGGCCCAAGGCGTTTCTGGTTGCTTACCCTGCGGCCCAGCAGACCACACTCGCGGTCAGGATCATCCGATCTCGGCGCTCCCCAGGCGACTGAGCAGATCGGCGTCTGTTTCGAAAGCAAGAGAGGGCAGCTCGTCGAGTGGGAAGAACGCGGCTTCGTCCGCGTCGTCCCCGGGAGCGAGCCTGCCTCCTCGTACAGCGCCCTCGAACCATATGCCAACGGTCAGCTTCTCTGGATCGTGGAAGTTCGAAGCCACGTACACCGGATCGCCGATGTCGGCCCGGAGGCCCGTCTCCTCCTCGAGCTCCCTGGCTGCCGCAGCCCTGACCTCTTCGCCGTAGTCAACGAATCCAGCTGGTATCGCCCACTTGCCCGGCTGGGTGGCCTTCGGGCCTCGTCTCACTAGGAGAATCCTTCCCTGTTCATCACGAATCACGACGGCGGCTCCCACGGCGGGGTTCCGCCAGTGAACGAATCCGCACGAGGGGCATGACATACGCACGCGCCCGCCGCGGGGCACGGGCTCCAGCGGCGTGGCACACAGAGGGCAGAAGCGGTATTCGCCGGGCCAAGCGTGGACGTGATCCACAGGCGCAACCTACCGGACGGCCGTCGTCGCTTCGAAGGCCATAATGCTCATATGAGCAGGGCTCCTCTGGTCACCGGCATCCTCGTGATGGCATCGGCCACCTACTGGTCCCTACTGTTCACCTTCGCTCCATCTCCCATGGACCGGGGCGCGGCCACCTTGCTAGCCCTTGATCTCCTGGCAGTAGCCACCGTATCCGTGGCGGGGATTGTGATACCGCGCAGCGTTTGGGCGAGGCGGCTGGCCATCGGTGTCGTGACTGCGCCGGTCGCGGGGCTGTTCGCCCTCGGACTCGGATGGGCAACCGGGTCGGCGACGGTCCTGAGCGGCATCGCACTCCTGTCGCTCGTCGGTCCGTGGCTCGGGACGTACATAGGTTCCCTCCCCCGAAGCACCGCTCCGCCAGCTGCGGCGGTCGTCCTGGCGCTGGCGCTCCTCATAGAGCCGGGCTGGATCGCGCTCGCGTCTTACCAGGGCCTAAGCCCAGGTCTCTGGGCTCTCGCGGTCGCCTGCTTTCTCCTGGCCTGGACGTACGGGCGAGCACTGCGGCCAGCGCTGATGTTCCTGCGGTTCGGCCTTCTGCCGGCCACACTGGTGGCGGTGCTGGCGTCTCCGCTACTGGTCGCGGCGGCGGCGTCGGCATACTCAGCCGGGGCGATGGGTCTGGCCTGGACCAGGGATGCGCGCCGGGCCGTTGCGCCCCCGGAGGCGGTGACCGGAACCGTGGTGCCCATTCCGATCACACGCCTGCCCGAAGACGTTCGCCGTTCAAGGTCGTGAGCCGTCCCAACCCTTGGGTCTGGATACCTGTCCTTTTTGGGCTCGTTGCCGGAGCCATCGTCGGCTGGGTGGTTACTCGACTCGGTTGTCTGCCGGAAGGCTGCCTCGGCTGGCAGGTAACAGTGGCTCTCCTCTCCGGGCTGGGGGCGGCCGCGGGTGTTGCCGTCGTAGTCGTCCTGGCGATCAGGTCGTTGGACGAGTGGAAGCGACCGGGACCGGGCGACGACTAGTTAAGGCGCTTTGAAGATCAACGCCACGTTGTGACCGCCGAAACCGAAGCTGTTGCTCATCGCGACAGAGACCGGGAGTGAGCGCGCCACGTTGGGAACGTAGTCGAGGTCACAGGAGGGATCAGGCGTCTCGTAGTTGATCGTCGGCGGCACGATCCCGTCGCGGATCGCGAGAATGGAGGCGATCGCTTCGATGGCGCCCGCCCCACCGAGCAGATGGCCGGTCATTGACTTGGTGGACGAGATCGCCACGTCATGCGCCTCAGCTTCGCCAAACACGAGTTTGATGGCCATCGTCTCGGTGGAGTCATTGGCCTGGGTGGAGGTCCCGTGGGCGTTGATGTAGTCGATCTCGGACGCTGCGATTCCGGCGTCGGAGATCGCGGCCCACATCGCTTGCGCGGCTCCGGTGCCGCCGGGCTTCGGAAGCGTTATGTGGTAGGCGTCAGCCGACATGCCATACCCGATGACCTCGGCGTAGATCTTCGCACCGCGCGACACCGCGTGGTCACGTTCCTCCAGAACGAGAGCCGCCGCTCCCTCGGCCATGACAAAGCCATCCCGGTCGGCGTCAAACGGCCGGCAGGCACGCTCCGGCTCGTCGTTGCGCCTGCTCACGGCCCGGGCTTGGGAGAAGCCGGCCATTGCCAACGGGACTATGGGCGCCTCGGCTCCGCCGGTCAACACCACGTCGGCCTGATTTCTCCGGATGAGCTCAGCGCCGTCGCCAATGGCATTCGCAGAAGCGGCGCAGGCAGTCACAACACAGGTGACGGGGCCGAGCAGGTTGTGGAGTATCGACACTTCACCCGCAGCCGCGTTCGGGATGATCTGGGGTATGACGAGTGGACTGACCCGCCGCGGACCGCGCTCGGCGAGGGTCTCCATGCTGTCGTGGATGGAGAGAATCCCACCGATTCCGACGCCGGTCACCACACCGGCGCGACTTCCGGCCTCCGGGTCGTCGCGGTAGTCGAGGCCTGAATCCGACATCGCCTGCTGGGCTGCGCCCACGAAGAGCTGTGTGAACCGGTCAAGCCTTCGCGCCTCTTTGCGTTCCAGATACATCTCGGGGTCGAAGTCGTCCACCTCGCCTGCGATCTGGCTGGGGTATTCGCTGATGTCGAACCGGGTTACTCGTGAAATTCCCGACTCACCTGCGAGAGCGTTCTTCCAAAAGGCGTCGACGTCCGAGCCGATCGGTGTGATCGCTCCTACTCCGGTGACGACGACGCGCCGCGTGTCCACTGTCCTTCTAGCCCTCCATCTTTGCCATCACCACGTCGACGGCCTCCGAGACGGTCGTGATGTCCTCGGCCTCTTCGTCCGGGATCGTGACGCCGAACTCGTCTTCGAGGGCCATCAGGAGCTCCACCACTCCGAGCGAGTCGACCTCGAGGTCCTCCTCGAAAGTCGCCTCCGGGGTGATCTTGTCCTCTTCGAGGCCCAGCTCGTTAACGAGGAGCGTCTTCAATCTCGTCTCGGCTTCAGACCGATCCATCTTTCCTCCCATCTCGTTAGAGGGCGAGGCCCCCATCCACCTGTAAGACCTGCCCCGTGATATACGCTGCTTCGTCGGAGGCAAGATAGCCCACCGCAGAGGCCACTTCGTCCGGTGTCCCGTACCTTCCGGCTGAAATCTGCCGAATGGCGGCGGTGCCCAGCTCCTCGGAGAGGTCCTGTGTCAAGTCGGTAGTTATGAATCCGGGAGCGACCACGTTGGCCGTAATACCTCGCGACCCCACCTCTTTGGCCACCGACTTCATCAAGCCGACCAGCCCCGCCTTCGAGGCGGCGTAGTTCGCCTGACCCGCGTTGCCAACCAGGCCTGCTACCGAGCTGATCGAGATGATCCTTCCGAAGCGTGCTCTCAGCATTCCTCGCATTGCGGCTCTGGTACACAGGAACGCGGACCGAAGATTCGTAGCCAGTACCTCGTCCCAGGCCTCGGTTCTCATTCTGACGACCAACGCGTCTGAGGTGATACCAGCGTTGTTCACGAGGATCAGGGGATCCCCGAGCTGCGTCTGAACCTCCTCGAACACCGAGAGCACTTCCTTCTCATCGGAGACATCCCCGGCAACAGTTACTGCCTCGCGGCCCGCAGCCGTGATCTGCTCCTTGACCTCGAGCGCCGCCTCGGCGTTACGAACGTAGTTGATCGCAACAGGGTGACCGGCTTCGGAAAGCCGGAGTGCGATAGCTCGACCAATCCCGCGGGAGGCTCCCGTAACCAGACTGACCCGACTGGTCATTCCTCTTCGCCTGCTCGCCGTCTCCCGTAGAAGTCAAAGTTTGGCTGAAGTAGGTCCCAGGCGTCCCGCGACGTCGAGGGGAGCTCGGTGTCACTCTCTTCGATTGGTTCCGTTCTCCGGCCCCACCGGTAGGCGACTGCCGCCCAGCTGAGTCCCGCCCCGAAGGCAGCAAAGACGAGATTGGACCCGGGCGAGATCTGTCCCTGCTCCAGAGCTTCCGTCAGCGCGATGGGGATGGTGGCCGCCGAGGTGTTGCCATAGGATCCGATGTTCACAAACGCTTTGGCGGGATCGAGCTTCAGACGCCTGGTCGTGGCATCGATGATGCGGACGTTGGCTTGGTGGGGAATGAGCATGTCGACGTCCTCGAGCGACCATCCCGCCTCCGTGACGACCCGAACCGAGGCGTCCCCCATCGTCGCAACGGCGCGGCGAAATACTTCCCGACCGTCCATGGTGATTCCCTGCTTGGAGGGGTCCTCGTGCCGGACCGAGCCCGTGGTCCCGCGGCCTTCGATCCAGAGGTACTCCGCGGCTTCGCCGTCGCTCCCCAACTCGGACGCCATCACGCCCACCCGCTCCTCCGACGGCTCAATGAGCGCCGCCCCGGCACCATCCCCGAATAGCACCGCAGTGGAGCGGTCCGAGAAGTTCATGAAGAAGCTGAGCTTCTCGGCCCCGATAACGAGCACACGATCGTGGACTCCTCCCTTGACCATGTCCGAGCCCACCACTAACCCGTACAGCCAACCCGAGCAGGCCGCATTCAGGTCGAAGGCACCCGCGCCCGCCGCGCCCAGCTTGCGCTGCACGAAGGACGCCCCGGAAGGAATTACCGTGTCGGCGCTGCAGGTGGCGAGGATGATGAGATCGACGTCTTCCGGCCGGCGTCCGGCTGCTGCCAGCGCCCGGTGACCGGCGACCATTGCCAAGTCGGACGTCTCGACGTGGGAGATCCTGCGCTCCTTGATGCCGGAACGCGTTGTGATCCAATCGTCGGACGTATCGACGATCTTCTCCAGATCGGAGTTCGTGAGGACTACCGGGGGCAAGCACTTACCCCAGCCGGTGATTTCGGCGTAACGCAACGCTAGGACCTTCCTCCGGGCTCGGGCATTGTACGCCCCAGCCTGGCTGCGGCAGCATCGATCGACGCGAGGCTATTGACGACTAGTACCTCGCCGCCGGGAACGGCACGCTTGGCCATGCCCGCCGTGACGTCGCCCGGGCCGACATGGACGAAGACCTCAACGCCCTCTGCTGCCATTCCCTCGAGCGTCTCGCCGAAACGCACCGGCGCGGTGACCTGAGTGGCGAGCGCCCGCTTCGAGTCATCGGCGGGCCGTGCCATGACGTTGGCCCACACGGGGAACGCGGGGGGAAGCAACTCCACCTCGTCGAGTGCGGCCGCCAAGGCCCGGGTGGCAGGCTCCATGAACGGCGAGTGAAACCCGCCTGCCACCTTGAGCGGCACCACCCGTCTAATGCCGTAGCCGCGAGCCTCCTCGGAAAGCCACGCAAGATCGTCGGTCCCGCCCGCCATAACGACCTGACCGCCCCCGTTCAGGTTGGCGACCCACAACTGTCCGCCGGCGGATCTCCTCTCCGCGGCCGCTCGCTCCGCTGCCTCGACCGTGGTGCCGAGCACGGCTGCCATCCCGGACGACTCGGCCTCCGCCGCGGCCGCCATCGCTTCGCCCCTGGCCGCCACCAGGCGAAGGCCGGTGAAGTAATCGAACGTGCCGGAAGCGGCATGAGCTGTGTACTCGCCCAGGGAATGGCCTGCCGCCGCCGCGGGGAGCGGAGCTCCAGCCCCCATCAAGGCTTCCCAAAGGGCGAAGGCCACTGCGTACAGGGCAGGTTGCGCCCGATCCGTCCTGGTTAGCTCGTCCTCGGGGCCTTCGAGGCATGTTTGTTTGAGCGACCAACCGAGCACGTCGTTCGCCGTCGATCCGAGAAGATCGTCCCGCGCCTCGAAGAGCTCCGCACCCATGCCCACGAATTGGCTCCCCTGCCCTGGAAACAAGACGGCGTACATACGGAGTTCGACTTCAGTCGACTACGTGGCCGTTACCGTGCCGCCAGGCGGTCGACAACCCCCAGCAGCCGCTGCACGTCGGAGTAGTCGACGTCGCGGTGAGTGACGAGCCGGATTCGCCCTCCTGAAGGAGCGGCCAACCTCACCCCTTCTTTTTCAGCCGCCTCCTGCAAGTCGAACAGCGCAAAGGGAGCACTCTCCTCCTGCAACAGGACCATGTTCGTCTGTACCTGGGAGAGGTCGACGCACGCGGGAAACCGGTCGGTGAGCTCTGTTGCCAGCCGGGCTGCCAGGTCGTGGTCGTCCCCGAGACGCTGCCATGTGCGGAGCGCCACGCTGGCTGCCGCCGCGGCGACGCCTGCTTGCCTCATTCCCCCACCCAGCCTTCGTCGCAGAACACGAGCTTCGGACACGAGCTCTGCTGTGCCGCACAGAATCGATCCGATAGGGGCACCGAGGCCCTTCGAGAAGCAGAAGTTGACGGTGTCAGCAACTTCCGCGTACGCGTCCGGTGAATGCCCCGAAGCGACGGCGGCATTGAACATCCGCGCGCCGTCCAGGTGGACCGACCAACCGGCCGCTTTGGCGAGAGAGGAGGTCTCGCGCATCAAGTCCAGGTCGGTAACCGTTCCACCGGACCAGTTGTGGGTGTTCTCCCAGGCCAGCAGGCTGAGCCTGGGAAGAAAAGCCCCCCTGGGCTCGGTCAGGGGAGCGATCTCGTCCGACGTGATAGCACCGGTCTTGCTCGTCGTCGTCCTGAACTGGATTCCCCACAGCGCGCCACCTGCTCCTACCTCGAAGTTCCGAATGTGGGCGGTCTCGACGCAAATCACCTCGTCGCCGGGCTGAGTCTGGACACCAATGGCCAGTTGATTGCTCATGGTGCCCGATGGCACGAACAGGCCCGCCTCCTTACCGACTGCTGCTGCGGCCTCTTCCTCCAACGCGTTGACGGACGGATCCTCTCCGTATACGTCGTCTCCCACCTCCGCCGACGCCATGGCCTTGCGCATCTCGGCAGTGGGTCGGGTGACCGTATCGGAACGGAAGTCGGAGGTGCCGTCGGGGAATCCCATGGAGGCTTAGACGACCAGGAGGCGCTCGATCACTCGGCGAATCGGCCTCGGAACGAGAGAAGCTCCGAGGTCCGCAACGGTC
>JBHICV010000023.1:0-22839 GCA_046759765.1 Acidimicrobiia bacterium | reverse complement strand
CAGCGGGCGCAGGTCTACGACGACCTACAGAAGCACATGTGGGAGCAGGTGTGGCACATTCCCCTCTACAACAGCGACTTCTCGCTTGCCCACTCGGCCAACCTGCAGGGCCTGGTCGTCCAGCCCAACGTGCTGAGGACCGACTTCTTCCAGGCCGAGCTCGCTTCCTAGCGGCTCCAGATAGATTGGGCCCATGCTGAGGCCTGATCGAGCCCGACCGGCGGGAGACCGGTCCGGCGGATGATCGGTCGCGTTCTCCTTCGGGTCGGCCAGATGTTCCTGGTCGTTCTGGCGGTCGTTACGATCACCTTCTTCGTTCTTCGGCTCGCCACGGGCGATCCGGCTCGGCTGGTCACCCCGCCCGGAACCCCGGAAGACATCATCCTCCAGACCCGGGAGAGACTGGGGACCGACAAGCCGGTCCTGGTCCAATACGGCGAGTACCTGTGGAGACTGGCACAGGGCGACCTTGGGACCACATTCCACGGGTCCGAGCCGGTGCGGTCGGCTGTTTTTCGGGCGCTCCCCAACACGCTGGCGCTGGCAGGCATCACGGTGGTTGTGTCCTCGAGCCTGGCGTTGATCCTCGGCATGGCCGCCGCCTGGAGGCCGAACAGCATCCTGGACCGGTTCGTCCTGGGCTACGTGGCACTGGCTCAGGCGACGCCTGCCTTCTGGCTGGCGGTAGTGCTGGTGCTGGTTTTTTCGCTTCGCCTACGGTGGTTGCCCGCGATCGACATGACCGGTCCTGAGAGTTTCGTTCTCCCGGTCGTGACGTTGGTTATCGCGCTCTCGCCGATCCTGATCCGGACGGTCCGACAATCCTTCTACGAGGCCCTGGGCGATGATTACATCCGGGCGGCGAGGGCGCGAGGTATTCCTGAGCGCCGAGTGTTCTTCATACACGGCCTCAAAGTGGCCTCGCTACCTCTCATCACGCTGATCGGCCTCCAGATGGGCTTCCTGTTGGCCGGAGCCGTCGTGATCGAAGCGATCTTCAACTGGCCTGGTATCGGCGAACTCATCCTCGACTCTGTTTCGGGTCGTGACTTTCCGATGATCCAGGGTGGCGTGCTGGTGGCAGCCGTCGCCTTCGTGCTCCTCAACTTCCTGGTGGATCTCTTCTACAGCATTCTCGATCCCCGCGTGCGGAGGAGCGCGCGATGAGCGACGTTCTAGCCGGTGCCGATCAGCTGACCGCTCCATCGGTCACCCCGGCCGATAAAGCGCGCCGACCCGCTCGACGGACCACCGCCCTGTTCGGTCTGGCCGGGATCGGCGTCGTAGTGGCGGCAGCCATCTTCGCGCCACTGGTAGCTCCGGCCGACCCCACCGCTCAGGACTTGACGAATATCCTCGCTCCGCCTTTCTGGTCGGAGGGTGGCACCATCGAGCACCCGCTCGGCACGGACACGCTCGGGCGAGATGTCGCCAGCCGTATGGTCTATGGCGCCCGCAACTCGCTCCTCATCGCTACCGGGGCCATGCTGATCGGAGCCACACTCGGGCTGTTTACTGGGCTTTTGGCCGGATTCTTCCGAGGTCCCGTGGACACTGTGATCATGCGTCTCGGGGATATCCAGCTTGCTTTTCCTTTCATCCTCCTGGCAATCGCCATTCTTGGAGTGATCCAAGACCGGACGCCCCTTCTGCTGATTGTCGTGCTAGGCATTCCAGGCTGGATCGTCTACGCGCGGATGGTCCGAAGTCGGGTGCTGTCGGAGCGGGAGAAAGAGTACGTCCAGGCTGCTGAGGCCGTTGGAGCGAGCCCTTCGCGACGGTTGGCTCGCTACGTGTTGCCCTCGTCTTGGATGGTCGTGCTCGTCATTGCGCTACTCGACGTCGGCTTTCTCATCATCATGGAATCCACACTGAGCTTCCTAGGACTAGGCCTGCAGCCACCGGCTGCCTCCTGGGGCCTGATCCTGGCCGATGGCCGCAAGAACATGGTGATCGCTCCCTGGCTGCCAATCCTTCCCGGCCTCGCCATCGTATTCACGGTTCTCAGCATCAACCTGCTCGCGGACGGAACCGCTGACATTGTCGATCCTCGGTTGAAGAAGGGCACGTTTCGGAGGCTCGTTTTGCGTTCGCCCGCTACACCGCCCGAGCTACCAGACAAGGAGGCCGGACTGAATCAGAGCGAGACAGTCAAACGCGAGAAGACACCTGACCTCAGGATCGCTCCTCATCAAGGAAAGCTCCCCCTGCTCCGAGTTCGGGACCTACACGTGGAGTTCCCTCTGCGGGACCGAGTCGTGCGCGCCGTGGGCGGGATGGACTTCGACCTCGATCGTGGTCAAACGCTCGGACTCGTAGGTGAGAGCGGTTCGGGGAAGTCGGTGACGGCGCTCTCCATCATCCAGCTGCTCGATTCCCCTGGGCGGGTGACCCAGGGCGAGATTCTGTTCGACGGGAAGGACTTGGCCCGCATTCCAGATCGCCAGATGGCCGCCTTGCGCGGCTCGCGTATGGGCATGATCTTCCAAAACCCTGCCGCCTCGCTCAATCCCGTCCTCAGCATCGGGTTTCAGATGCGGGAGGCGATCCGGCGACATGGGAAAGCGCCTGACCGGGATGTGAAAGCCGGGGCCCAGGATGCGCTCCGGGCCGTAGGGATCGGCGATCCGGAACGAGTTCTGCGCCAGTACCCATTCCAGCTCTCCGGTGGGATGAACCAGCGAGTGATGATTGCCATGGCAATGACGGCTGAGCCCGAGCTGCTGATTGCAGATGAACCGACTACTGCACTGGACGTCACGACCCAGGCTCAGATACTCGAACAGCTCCGTGAAATCACCCAGGAGCACGGCACCAGCCTCATCCTCATCACACATGACATCGCTTTGGTGGCCGAATACGCCGACGTTGTCCTGGTCATGTACGCCGGACAGGCATGCGAGTTCGGTCCCTCTTCCCAGGTGGTTAACGACCCGAAGCATCCCTATACACGTGCGTTGCTGGAGTCAGTACCCCGAGCGGACCTGCCGGGTGGGACCCGCCTGGAAGCCATCCCAGGAGAGCTGCCTGACCCGTCCTTGATTTCCGAGGGCTGCCCGTTCGCGCCGCGGTGCCCATCCGTCATGGAAGTGTGTCGGGACGTCAACCCCGATCAGTTCGCCGTGGGCCCGGCACATCTGGCTGCGTGTCACCTGTGGTCGCCTGAACCTGCGGAGGTGGTGCAGGGATGAGCGAGCCACTGGCCGAGGTCCGAGACCTCCGTAAGCACTTCGTCACCAAGGCCGGCCGAATGTCCCGGCAGACCAGGACAGTGAAGGCGGTGGAGGGAGTTTCCTTCACGATCGACGAAGGCGAGACGCTGGGGTTGGTAGGGGAGAGCGGCTGCGGCAAGTCGACCCTGGCCCGAACCCTGCTCTTTCTCGAAGTGCCGACCAGCGGGGAGATCCGTTTCCAGGGAAAGGTCCTTTCCGACCGAGATGCCATGCAGCTGCGGCGTCGCGCGCAGATAGTCTTCCAGGACCCCTACAGCTCGCTCCCTCCGCGTATGCGGGTGGGAAAGATTCTGGCCGAGCCACTCCTGATCCACGGCGTGGTGGATCGAGCGGAGATCCAGGATCGGCTGGCGGCGCTTCTGCTAGACGTCGGTCTCAAGCAGGAGATGATCGCCGCACTGCCCCACGAGCTGAGCGGAGGCCAGCGCCAGCGAGTGGGCATCGCCCGCGCCCTGGCAGTGCAGCCGTCGCTGATCGTGGCGGACGAGGCGGTCTCCTCACTCGACGTGTCCGTCCAGGCGCAGATCCTCAACCTGCTCAAGGATCTTCAAAAGGAACACGGGCTGGCCTTCCTGTTCATCTCGCACGACCTGGGCGTGGTCAAGTACATGAGCCACCGCATCGCCGTCATGTATTTGGGACAGATCGTTGAGCTCGCTTCGGCTGACAAGCTTCACTCCAGCCCCCTTCATCCGTACACGCGCGCCTTGATGTCGGCGGTCCCGTCCGTCAGGCAGAGGGGCGGGCGACGTATCCGGCTGGCAGGGGAGCCTCCAGACCCGGCCAACCCCCCCTCCGGTTGCACATTCCACCCTCGGTGCCCGCTCGCCCAACCCATTTGTAGGGAGGAGGCGCCCAAGCTTCGAGAATGGCTACCCGGGCGCGTGGCGTCCTGTCACTTTGCTCTGGATACCGCTGGGACCGAGGGGCCTGTTGCCGCGGCAGAAGGTGAGCCAGTCGCAGGAACGCCGGGGTGAGCGCGGTCTCCGTCGCCGTGATTGGGCTCGGGTTCATGGGGTCTCGATGGGCCCGCGCCGTCCACGAACACCCGGCTGCCCGCCTGGCCGTAGTGAGCGACATTCGGGAGGAAATAGGCCGGCAATGGGCGGACCAGACGGGTGCCAAATACGTGAAAGACCCGCTGGAGGCGGCTGCCGATTCTGACGTGCAAGGAGTGGCAGTGTGCACCCCCGAGCATCTCCATGTCGGGACGGCGCTGTCAGCGCTTGCGGCGGAAAAGGTGCTCATGGTGGAGAAGCCACTAGCCCACACCGTCAGAGGTGCCGAGCGGATACGCGACCGTGCCGCGGAGCGTGATATCCCCGTACTGGTTGGGCACATTCTCCGTTTTGAGCCCCGTTATTCGGCCATTCAGCGCAGTGTCGAAGCCGGGGAGATCGGAGCCGTCCAGGCCATACGGAGCGAGCGGATCGGACTGGTAAGCGACCAGGAGATCCTCCAAGGCCGGACCTCGATCGCGCTCTACTACGGCGTTCACGAGTTTGACCTGGCCCGGTGGTACGCCGGTGATGTCGAGCGGATCTTCGCCGTGAGCGGCACAGGCGTGCTGACAGCTCGAGGTTTCGATATAGAAGACCTCTACTCGGCCACTCTCAGCTTCGTCCAGGGCGCCCAGGGGACCGCGATGGTGGGGTGGTCGTTGCCGAAGGCCACCCCTGGATGGGGGATGGCCAGCTTCATGGTTATTGGCGAGGAGGCGGTTCTCAGGGTCGTCCAGGGCGACCTCGGGTTTCTCAAAGTGACCAAAGAAGGTCCAGTTTATGAGGACGTTCATTACTCGCCTGAAGTCGGCGGACGGCTGTTCGGAGCCCTGGGGATCGAGGTGGACCACTTCATCGGATGCGTGGAGGGGACTGCCATTCCTCTCTGCAGCGCGTCCGACGGCACTGAGGCGGTTCGGGTCAGCCTGGCGATGGAGGAATCGGCGCGAACACGCCAACCTGTAATTCTGACACGGGATTGACGGCCCCCCAATGGCGCGTCTATTTTGACGGTCGATACGGAGATTTCAGCTGATGAGACAAGAATCGGGCGCCGAGACTGTCTATTCGGTCCGCGCCGTGGAACGTGTGCTCGACATTCTGGACGTCCTCCAACGCGCCTCGGGTGCCGTTTCGCTGGGCGAGGTGGCTGAAGGCGCTCGGCTTCCCAAGAGCTCGACGTTTCGTTATCTCAGCACTCTCGAGTCACGGCGGTACGTCGAGCGGGAGGAAGACACAGGGAGCTTTCGTTTGGGGCTCGCCTTCCTTCCCTTTCACACTCGGCAGTTCGAGGTGCTCGGAAACCGGGCCAAGCCGATTCTGAGGGAGCTGCGCGATCGCTTTGAGGAGACGACCAATCTGGGCGTCCTCGACGGTAGTCGGGTGGCCTATCTCGAGATCGTGGAGAGTCCGAGAACCACGCGCATGGCCGCCCGGGGGGGCGACCGCGACCCGATACATTCCACGGCGTTGGGCAAGGCCATTGCCGCGGGGCTGCCCGAAGAAGAGGTCCGAAGGATTCTGATGACGGAGGGGATGCCTCAGCTCACGCCGAATACCATCACCGACGTTGAGACGTTGCTCGAGGCGATAGCGGAGGTCGGGCTGCGCGGGTACGCAGTCGATGATCGGGAAAACGTCTATGACGGACGCTGCGTAGCTGCGCCCGTTAAGGGACTAAGTGTGCCGACCGCTATCAGCTTGTCAGCGCCGGCCACGCGTCTGAAGCCGAGCGCGATTCCTGATGTCGCCGACGCCCTCGTCGACGCCGCCGCTCGCATTGCCCCGGAGAAGGGATGACCGATGGTTGAGCTCGCCGGCCTGACATGGGAGGACGCCGGCGAGGCCCTGAGGAACGCGCGGCTGGGATTGGTACCGGTAGGCAGCTGCGAGCAGCACGGTCCTCACCTGGCGCTGGACACTGACTTGGCTATCGCTGATGCCTTGAGCCGGCGGCTTGCCAACGACCTGGGTGACTCGGCGATCCTCTACCCGCCAGTCGCGTACGGGCTCTCGGAGCACCACATGGGGTTCCCGGGGACCGTGACGCTCCGGCCCGAGACGTTCATCGGAGTTTTCATGGACTTAGTAGACAGCGCTGCCCGTTGGGGACTCCGAAGACTGCTCATCGTCAACGGCCACGGAGGAAACATCGATGCCCTTCGTCTGGTCAGCAGGATCGCCCGTCGGGACCGCCGAGTGCTCGTGGCCAGCGTCATGTGGGCGCAGCTGGCCGCCGAAGAGATCGCGGCTCGTGCTCAGAGCCCTCAGTACGGGCACGCCTGCGAGATCGAGACCTCGGTGGCTCTGGTCCTCGCTCCGGACCGTGTGTTCTCGGAGCGAATCGCTGCGCCCAAGGGGAGGCGCTCGGCTGATCCGCTAACGGACCCACCCTGGGCTCAGGTCGACCAGGCGGTTGCCTTCGACGAGTGGACCGAGGACGGGGCTCTAGGGGACCCGACCCTGGCGAAGCCCGAGCTGGGGGCTGAGATTGTGGAAGCCGCCTATGACCGAGCTCTTTCGTTCGCTCAGCGGTTTGCTCACCGGCCTTTGCCTGATGGTGAAGAAGCAAGCGATGGCTGAGATCAGACAGATCCCACTGGGCATTGGCAGCGAGTGGGTTGAAGGCGGCATGAAACCCCTCGAGATCGTCAGCCCTGCCACTGGTGAGGCAGTTGCTCAGGCCAGTCAAGGAACGCGCGAGGACGTGAAGCGCGCAGTGGACGTCGCTTGGGATGCGCATGCGCGGTTGAGCGACATGACGGCGTTTGACCGAGCGTCACTCGCTCACGCGGTGGCGGACCTTCTCGACGAACGTAAGGAGGAGATCGCGCAAGACCTGGCGGCCGAGCAAGGCAAGCCCTACCTGTTGGAAGCTGTTCCGGAAGTAGAGGTGGCGGCTGAGATGTTCCGAGATGCGGCCGAGGGCGCCAAACGCCTAGAGAGCGCCGTCATACCCTCATCCGATCAGGCGAAGCGGATCATCACGATCCGCCAACCGCGCGGCGTCTACGGAATCATGACACCGGGGAACTTCCCCGTCGCGATACCGAGCGAGTACCTGTCGGCCGGCCTGGCGTCCGGAAACGCGATGGTCTGGAAGCCATCGGAGTGGACCCCGGTGTCAGCGTGGCACCTCACACGGTGCTTCGTCGATGCGGGGGTGCCCAAGGGAACGCTCAACATGCTGCTCGGCGATCCGGCGGAGGTAGGGGACGAGGTCGCCGCCAACCCCGGGGTGGTTGCCATCGGACTGACCGGCAGCAGCCGGACCGGCCAGATCGTTGCTCGGCGCGCAGCCGGTAAGCCGATGCTGTTGGAGCTAGGTGGAAACGGGCCCACCATTATCTTCGAGGACGCCGATCTGCCGAAGGCCACACGTCAGACAGCCTTTGGGTCATTCGCGAATGCAGGCCAGATCTGCGATTCCACCGAGCGGATCATGGTGCACGGCTCCGTGCACGAAGAGGTGGTCGAGGGCCTGGTCGCACAGGCAAAGGAAGTGAAGCTCGGTTCGCCGTTCGACGACGAGACGACCATGGGCCCGGTGGCGAATGAACCTACCGCGGCGAAGATGGACGAACACCTCCAGGACGCAATAGACGGCGGAGCGGAGATCGTATTCGGGGGCTCTCGGGAGGTCGGTCTGCCTACCAAGCTCTTTTACCAACCCACGGTGGTCGACGGCGTGACCCCCATGATGAAGCTACATGGCGAGGAAACTTTCGGGCCCGTGGCTCCGGTGGCCACTTTTTCTGCCGAGGAAGAGGCGCTGCAGTGGGCGAATGCCTCACCATTGGGACTGGTCAGCTCCGTATTCACTCGAGATATTGCGCGAGCCGTACGAATGGCCGAACGTCTTCAGACCGGCGTCGTGAACATCAACGAAACCTCCGCCTACTGGCAGGCCCACACGCCGTTTGGGGGATTCACGGGCAAGGGCAGCGGAATGGGCCGGATCGGGGGCATGTACACCCTGCGAGAGATGACTCAGATCAAGCTCATCACGGTCGATGTGGACTGAGCCCGGAGCACGATGATGAGGCGGTTGGAGCGCTCCGCCGAGCTCTCTTCTCGAGCTCGAAGAAGGGTGCCGGGTGGAGTTAACTCCAACGTGCGGCTCGATGGCCCGCCCATCTTTTTCGAGCGCGGTCAGGGAGCCTGGCTCTGGGACGTGGACGGCAACGACTACGTGGACTATTTGCTGGGCCAGGGACCCGCTTTCTTAGGCCACGCGCCAAGGCGAATCCTCGAAGCTGTGGAACAGGCTTGTCGGAAGGGGATGGTGTATGGGGCCCAGAATGCTCTCGAGCTCGAGGCCGCAGAGCGAATGTGCGAGATGCTCGGGTGGGCCGAGATGGTTCGATTCGGATCTTCTGGAACCGAGATGGTCCAGGCGGCTCTCCGCTTGGCAAGGGCAATCACCGGCCGGCGACAGTTCGTCCGCTTCGAGGGGCACTATCACGGCTGGTTGGACAACGTGCTCATCGCTATGGAAGACGGGATATCCGGACCGGCGAGTGCAGGGCAGCCTGCTGAAGCCTTGGCGGACTCGGTCATCCTGCCATGGAACGATCTAGACGCTGTCCGGGTCGTGTTTGAAGAGGGGGCCATCGCCGCAGTGATCATGGAGCCGGTGATGATGAATGCCGGAGCAATCGAACCTCGTCCCGGCTACCTGGCCGGCGTCCGCGAGCTCTGCGATCGCCATGGCGCGCTACTGATCTTTGACGAAGTGATCACCGGGTTTCGGCTGGGCCCGGGCGGAGCGGCCGAGAGGTTTGCGGTGGTCCCAGACCTGGCTACCTACGGGAAAGCCCTGGCCGGCGGTTGGCCGGTGGGTGCCCTCGCCGGGAAGGCCGGGTTCATGGAGCGGTTCGGCACCGGCGAGGTCAACCACTCCGGGACCTTCAATGCCAACATCATGGGGATGGCGGCAGTGGCCGCGACGTTGCGGCTCTTTGCTGACGAGCCCCCTTATGACAAGGTCGAGCGGGTAGGCCGGCGCCTGATGGACGGCCTGCAGAAGGTCAGCAAGGAGGTAGATCACCCGCTTCGCCTTCAGGGCCTTCCGATGGCCTTTCACGCGTCTTTCGGGGAAGACACTGTGGTGTGGGATTTCCGCGATCTGCAGCTACTCGACACCGGCCAGTACCGAAAGCTGGCTGAGCGGCTCGTCGAGGCCGGCGTATGGGTGGCGCCCCGGGGCATTTGGTACGTCTCCACTTCCCATGGCGAACGGGAGTTGGAGGTCACCCTGGAGCGGGCTGAAGCAGCCTTGCGAACGCTGTGACTCGGATCGGCATCGCCGGCATCTGGCACGAGACAAACACGTACTCGGTGCGCCCAACCGACCTCGACGCCTTCGAAGCGTTTGAGCATCTGACTGGAGAGCAGATTTTAGGTGCCCACCAACAAAAAGGGAGTGTGATCGGCGGAATGCTGGACCACGACTGGTTCGACCCGGTACCGCTGATGACGGCCGGCGCGTGGCCGGCCGGTCGAGTGACCAGAGCCGCGATCGACCACCATTTCGCAACCCTGGACACCGAGCTCCGACGGGCCGGCCAGTTGGACGGATTGCTCCTCGACCTACATGGAGCCATGGTCTCGGAGGGGCAAGACGACACGGAGAAGGCGATTGTGACATTGGTTCGCCGGGCTGTCGGAGACATCCCAGTTGTGGCTGTTCACGACCTTCACGGGAATCCCTCACCTGGGCTCGTTGGTCTGTGCGACGCTCTGATCGCCTACGACACCTACCCACACGTCGACATGCGAGAGCGCGGGCGGGAAGCGGCCGAGATACTTCAGCAGATTCTCAATGGTGCCCGTCTCCGTACGCTCGTGAGCAAGGTTCCGATGCTGATCTCCCCACTTGCTCAAGGGACCGATACCTCGCCAATGAGTGACTTGAAAGCTCGCGCCTCTGTGTTGGAAGGACGCAAAGGCATCCGGCGTATCTCGCTTCTGCCCGGGTTTCCATATGCCGACGTTGCGCGGGCAGGTTTCAGCGTCGTGGTCGTCTACGCAGAAGGAGCCGAGAAGCAGGCACGGCTGGTCGGGGATGAGCTAGCCACCGACGTCGAGAAGCACAGTGAAGACTGGTTAGTGGAGCGTAACGGACCCGCCACTGCTGTTAGAGAGGCCATCGACTCGGCTGAACAACCGGTGGTGCTGGTCGATGTTGCCGACAATATCGGCGGCGGCTCACCGGGTGACGGTACGGCTCTGTTGGGGGAGCTGGTTGCCCAAGGAGCCACGGGAGCAGTTGTCTGCATTGCCGATGCCGACGTGGCGCTTCAGGCCGACAAGCTCGGCGAGGGAACAACCCTGGAGGCGGAGGTGGGCGGAAAGACCGACAAGCGTCATGGTGATCCGGTGTCCATCCGTGGCCGGGTTCACAGGCTTACGGATGGTCGCTACCGGTCGGCGGGCACTTGGCAGACCGGGAGGGACTTCTCAATGGGAAGCACCGCGGTGCTTGAGGTGGGCGGGGTGACACTCGTGGTCATGGAGCGCGCTACTCCGCCCTTCCATGCCGAGCAGCTCCTATCGGTGGGGATAGACCCCGCCGAGGCGTCCATCATCACAGCCAAGGGAGCCATCGCCTGGCGGTCCGCCTACGGTGACGTGGCCGCTCGGGTCATCGAAGTCGATACCCCCGGAATCTGTCCCATCGACCCGCTTGTTCTAGATCGCACCACCGAGCCCATGCGGGTCTAATGCGATTGGGCCCGGCAGCGCAGGAATCGTCGGCGGGCCTTCCGAGGCAGGCCTTGAGCTATCGCAATGTCCGACGGCTAGCGGTCCGTGCGCACGCTCTGAATCAGCAAGCACGAGACCGCCGAGATTGATCATGAGAAGGAGCAATTCGGCCGAGGTCCTCGTGGGGGTGCCCGGAAACCCAGCCGGGGAACCGACACCCTCACCTGCCCTTGATTCTCTTCCGCTGTTTGGGGATGATTCGCGCAGGCTTCTAACTCAGCGGGAACCGACAATACCTAACATGAGCCCATGTTCGGAGGACAGCTCAGCGGTCCGGAGCTAATCATCATCCTCGCGGTGATCCTGCTTCTTTTCGGAGCGCGGAAGCTTCCCGGATTGGCACGTTCACTCGGACGGTCCGCCGGAGAATTCCGAAAGGGCGTTCGGGAGGAAGGCGCTTCCGAGGACTCCGAGCCGTCCAATAGAGAAGCGCCAGATTCGTAGGCACGCGACGAGTCGATGGCTCGTTGTGTCGGATCCGGCTTTGCGACCTAACCCATCCCGCGGCCGCTATCGGACGCGGAGTCCGTGTTCTGTTCCCATTTCGAATCCCGGACCCTATCGGTCATCTCGCCGGAGCCCACATGACGCCGCTACTGGGATTCCGCTTCTGGAGAGCCGAGCGAGATACGGGCCGTATCGTTCTTCCACCTCGGCTCTACTACATCGGGTCAGGCATAGAACAGACCCTCGGAGCTCGGGTCTTCGGCGAGATGGCGATCACGCAATGTCGATCCACAGCTGCCGCGACGGGAGGGCAGTCGAGCGAGGCGCTGCGAATGACCATTCTTGGGCAGCATTTGGGCAGCGCGAGAACGAAAAACGAGCTCACGCTGTTTGACCGTACCCGGCGCGGAACCTATAGGCATCCGCCCACCGAACGATCTCTGGACGATCTAGCTAGTCCCTACGCGGTACGGCGTATCGCCTGAAACGGCCAAGAGCAGCCTTCGAGTGGAGGCTCGCCGCCTCGTGGTATCTCAGCCGTCAACGACCAGGGTGCCTCGCATGTCCTCATGGCCGGGGACTGTGCACACGTACGTGTAGGTGCCGGCTTCCGCTTGGAGCTCGACTCGGCGAGCGGTCCCGGCGGGCAACTCGACGTTCACTCCCAGCTCCGAGATCGCAAAGGTATGGCGGAACGGATCCTCGTTGTCCACCAGGACTCCGACCGTGCCCGGCGACGCGCTTATCGCCGTCGGTCGGAACTCGACCTCCAACGCCCTCACGACGACGTCACCGGGCTGGGCAACATCGCTCGTGAGTGAAGCAGCGGCAACGAGGCTGACGGCAATGCCGCCGATCAGTATTGCCACGGCTGCGCTGCCAACCCTCCTGGCCGAAATCATGCTCCACCGTTGCATGCCTCCCAGCGCGGCGGTGATGCCGAGCCCGGTCCCGACGGCTGGAACCAGGCCGAAGATGAACCCCAGCGCCGATTCTGGGTGCAGCAGATCGGGCCCGGAGAACAGCAGTGTGGTCAGTAGCCCGAGAATGGAAATCACAAGCAAGTAGACACGCGCTCCCTTGACACCTCGCAGAGACAACGGGATGGAGATCAGGAACAGCAGCCCGTACAGAACTATGGGCGGGATTAGCTCACCAATAAACAAGGTGAGACCCACGGCCCAGACGACGATGGCCACGCCCGCCGCAGCCATCAGCCACGTCCAGTCCCGGCCGCCGGCGCCTTCCCGGCGGGGCTCCTCCGGTGTTTCGAATATCGGAGTTGTTTCGCGTACTTTGACCATGTACATCACCTCCGTCTTGCCGGAATCGTGCCGTAGTGCCGTTACGAGATCGTTACGGAGAGCTGGTTGTTCGACCGGTGTTGGCTATGCCTATTACAAAGGTTGGGATAGCGTTCTGGCGCCATGACTGAAGCGAGTCTGCGGCTTACGGAATTGCTGGCCGCGTTGTCAGTGGTGACGGACCTGGGGACGGGTCAGAGCCCGGAGAAGGCTGTTCGTTCGTGTCTGGTGGCCACCGGTCTTGCCCGTCAGATGGGTGCTGCCGAGGGCGAGGTCCGGGATGTCTATTACACGAGTCTGCTTCGGCACCTCGGATGTACGGCGACCTCGCACGAAGAGACGTATCTTTTTGGCGGGGATGAGCTGGGATCACGGCCGGACGGTGAACGGACCGATTTCGGCAGCCGGTCGGAGATGATGGCCCTGTTCGCTGGGACCGGCAGAGGTACGGGTATGGACCGGTTTCGGTATCTCGCCCGAGTCCTACGGGCAGGCTCGGACGTCAACCGGGTGTTGTTCGGATCCCTATGCGAGGTAGCAGCCCGCCTGGCGCAGCGCTTGGATCTCGACGAGGCGGTCGTTGCTGGCGTCTACCAAGTATTCGAACGGTGGGACGGAACCGGATTTCCCCAAGGCTTGCAAGGTGAGGAGATAGGTCTGCCTGCCAGATTGGCGGAACTGGCTCACCAGGTCGTGATCTTCGAGCGTATCGACGGTCCAGAAGCGGCGATAGACGTGGTCGGGCGACGGGCAAGGGGATGGTTCGACCCTAAGGCCTGTGAGGTCTTCGCTGAAGTGGGAACGGATCTGCTGGCGGAGGTCGAAGCGGGTGATGTCTGGCAAATGGTGCTGGAGGTGGAGCCTGAGCCTCCAAGGGAGATCCCCGAATGGCGGCTGGACGACGTAGGGCGCGCCTTCGCGGACATGATCGACCTCAAGACTCCTTTCACCTTGGGCCACTCATCTCAGATGGCCGAGCTGGCCGAGAACGCTGCCAAAGAGCTGAGGCTGGATGACGACCAGATCGCAGCTGTGCGACGAGCTGCCCTTCTGCACGATGTCGGGCGGGCCGGCGTGTCGAACGGGATATGGGAGAAGACCGGTGCCCTCCATAGCGTCGACTGGGAACAAGTACGGCTCCATCCCTACTTCACAGAAAGGATCCTCTCCCGTTCTGTGGCATTGCAGCCGCTGGCTCGGCTGGCGGGGATGCACCATGAGCGTCAGGACGGGAGCGGCTATCACCATCAGGCCACGGGGCGCGAGATCCCGGTGGGTGCTCGACTCCTCGCGGCGGCCGACGCCTTCCAGGCGATGACTCAGGAACGCCCTCACCGTCCCGCTCTCCCTGCCGACCAGGCGGCGGAGCTGCTCACCGCCGAGGCAGCGTCCGGACTCCTGGACAGCGAGTGCACCAAGGCGGTGTTGGCCGCTGCCGGTCAGGATCAGCGCGTGGTCTCTGCCTGGCCCGCCGGGTTGAGTGACCGAGAGGTCGAAGTCTTGCGCCTGGTTGCGAAGGGTCTGTCGAACAAGAAGATTGCCGAGGAGCTGTTTGTGTCTCCTCGAACTGCCGAGCACCACGTCCAGCACATCTACCACAAGATCAGGGTCTCTAGCCGAGCAGGAGCGGCTGTCTACGCCATGGAGCACGACCTGCTCCGCTCCTAGCGAAATAGGTAGATCTACCGATGCGAGCTTCTGCGCCCTTCTGCATGATCAGGGTGACGGTCCTTCAATTGGGATCGACGGGATCAGAAAGGAAGGAAATGTTTGCTCGAGTCAGCACTTTCCAAGAGACACCCGAGGGCATCGCGGAGTCTCTCGAGAGAAACTCGGAGGTTGTGGAGAAAGCCGACGCGATATCAGGTTTCAAGGGCTTGTACTACCTGGTAGATCGGTCCTCAGGCAAATCAGTGGCCATCACCCTGTGGGATACACAAGACGCCATGCATAGGAGCGAGGAAGCAGCCAACCAGATCAGGGAAGACGAGTCCGTCGCTACCGGAGGCGAAATCGTGAGCGTGGAGCGCTTCGAAGTGGCCGCAGCCGAGCTCCGCTAGCCAATTTTCTGCCGGGGGCCGTCGACTGATGGTCCCCGGCGCGTTTCAGCGAACCAATCCGGTGACGTAGCGAGGTGATCTAATCGATCGTTGGAGATTCGCGGCGCCTCGGACCAGTGTCACGCTGATACCCAGGATCAAGCGTGCCGCGGATGACATTCATACCGCCTCTACCTTCCTCTGATCAGGGAGCAGCCGCCCCGCTCCCTCCAATATTCGGGAACCTCGGAGATAGCCCAGGAGGTGCGGCGGTTTTCAGTTCCCGTTGCGCGAGAAGTGCATCCAGTCCTTGAGGGTGTTCCAATTCCCGCCCCATCCCCAGCCAATGTCCACGAAAGCATCGGTGACGACGTCACCCGGAACGACCATGCCGGACCGCACTTCGGTCCTGTCCGTGTATGCAGTCGCTAACTCAGGTAGGACGAGGTCGCCCTTGGAGTATGGGTTGTGGAACGGATTGATATCCACTGCCAGCCCAAAAGCATGCTGAGACCATCGGGTCGATCCGACCGCAGGACGGCACACGAAAGAAGTGGTCACGTTCCCATCGCCCGTAGGGGGTTCGTTCAGCTCCTCAGCGTGAATGACCCGCATCTGCTCAATGGGGAATCGATCTTCGTGCAGGCGTCGAAAAACTGCCACCAGTCCCGATGCGGCGTCGGCGTTGACCAGCAGCTCGCCCGTGTGGAAGCCGCCGTCAAATCCGAAGTGGGAGATCGTGACGTAGGCCAGCTCGTCACGAGACACGGGACAATCCGATCCCCAAGTCGAACGCAGCACTACCTCATCTGGCACGGCTTCGATCGTCCATTGGAACTCGCTGCCGCCCGGAGGCGGTAACAGATCGAGTGTCTCCAGTTGTCGATCTCGAAGCTCGGGCGGTGTTGGCTGGACCTCGCCGTATCCGTCAGGACGGGTTGGAAGGCTCCTTGTCCCCAGCCATGAAGGGCGTGCGAATGGCGACACAGGGGCCGTTGTTGTTGGGGCGCTCGATGTCGAGGCGCTAGCCGTCGAGGGTGCTGCACTCGCCGTTGTGCCGGTTTGGAAGGTCGTCGCGGGCAGAGGCGGCTGCTGCTGCGTGTTGCTCAGCTGGGTGGTTGGTCCGGAGCAGCCGGACATCCCGACGACTAGCCCGACCAGCAGCGCAGTTCGCGGGCGAGACACGATCGACACGATAAGTGCAGACTCTCACAACTCAGTCTGAAGGTCGTGACCTTCATTCTCAGGCAGTCCGCCAGTCGAAGTAGTCAGCGTCGTAGGTCATCCGGCCAGCTTCGACATCCAGGTCGACGATCTTCGGAAGGGCGAGCGTCCGCTCGTAAGGGCACGGCCGATCGAGGTGAGAAACGATCTCCTCGATGAAGTTCTGCAAGAGCCCCGCCGCCACAGCACGCTCGCCGGCACCAAGCCCACAGCGGTTGGCATCGGTTACGTTCTCTGCCCAGGCCGCGATCTCGTTGATCACCGTCTCCTCTCCCTCCCCCGCTTCCAGCTCGGCGAGCAGGCGGCTGATGTTCTGTGTCCCGAGCTTGCAGGGCGGGCATTGTCCGCACGATTCGCGGAACAGGAACTCCGAGAGCACCGCCGCCGCACCCACCACGCAGGCAGTGTCGTCATAGACGATCATGCCCCCTGAACCGAGGCCAGAACCGATTCTTCTCATCGAATCGAAGTCGAGCTGCGTCTCCAGCAGAGTGTTGGGAATCGGCGAGTTAGACACCCCCGGGAACACAGCCTTGACGCTCCTGCCTGCCGCCACGCCCTCTCCGATCCCGTAAACGAGGTAAGAGAGCCGGGTACCCATGGGAAGCTCTGCCACCCCCTCTCGCTGAACGTCTCCGCACACGGTAAAGACCATGGTTCCCGGACTGTCCGGGGTGCCGATATCCCGAAACCAATCCGGTCCCTGGCGGAGGATGTGAGGTACGTTGGCCAGCGTCTCGACGTTGTTGACCACCGTGGGGTTGTATCTGTCGTCGGGCCCAATCGAGGAGGCGCCGACTCCCGCCACCAGCCCGGTCTGCAGGCCGAGGATGTAGGGCGGATACCAGCGGGGGAGCGGATCACGGCCGTCGATTGTCTCGAGCAGTGCCTTCTCCTCCCCGAGCAGATAGTCGTCGGGACCCAGGACTACCTCGACGGGGACGTCGCCGAGAAAGCCGTCCGCGGTCGCTTCGCTGGCAGCACCGGCCAGCAGACCAATCTCGAGCTCGTACTTCTCCTTGATTCCGATGTAGGCCTGCTCGGCGCCCACCGCGAACGCAGCGATGGCCAGACCCTCAAGGACTTGGTATGGATTGGCGCGGATCAGGGCGCGGTCCTTGAAGGTGCCCGGCTCGCCTTCAGCCGCGTTGCAGACCACGAATCGAAGCTGACCCTCAGGAGCGTCGGCGACGGAAGCCCATTTCATACCAGTGGGAAACCCTCCGCCGCCTCTTCCTCGGAGCCGGGACTCACGAACCTGGGCGATCGTCTTCCGGGGCCCGATCTCGATTGCCCGTTTCAGACCCTGGCCACCCCCAGATTCCACATATTGAGCCAGGGTGCGAACGGGTTCGCGTGGAAGCAGGAAGGTGCGGGTGCTCTCTGTGGCCACCGCGCGACCCTACTGCCGGCTGACGATGAGCCTGTCGGGACGTCCCGTGCGGACTCGGTCAGGAGGTAACTCCCCGAATAACCAGCCCGTCCAGAAGCGTCTCGGTTGCGTCGGCGATGTCGGCCACCGCACGGTTGAACGCGGCTTGATTGTGGGCGGCCGGCTGGTGGAACCCGCTCACCTTGCGGACGTATTGAAGAGCAGCGTCCTCTATCTCCTGGCGGGGCGAATGCATGGAGCCCTCTCTCAGTCTCTTGATAGAACGGCACATGGGTCCAGTTTCGGGCCCACCGAGGCATCCAGCAAGCGTGGCTCCGTACCATTCGCCTATGCGCACGGCGGGTTTGGTGGTCGGTGTCGCTCTGGCGTTCGGTGGGACCGTCTGGATACTGCAGGGCTTCGACGTCTCGTTTGCTCCTAAGAGCTTCATGACGGGCAACCAGGAGTGGATTTTTCTCGGGGGAGCCGCAGTGGCGGTGGGAATTGCGCTGGTCGTTTGGAGCCGGAGACGCACGTAAGCGTGAGGGATCAAATAATCGAGCGCCGATCGGAGCCCTAAGTCATACGCTCTTGGTATGAGCCGCAACCGGATCGAGCAGCGCCTGGCTGAGCTGCACCAAGGCCGCAAGTGGGTGGTGGCGATAGACGCGGCGGCCGGGGCAACTGAATTGATCAAAACGCTCCGGGAATGGGGGGCTCCGGACGTCATGTTGGTCGCTTCCACAGAAGGCGTCGGCGACCTGCCGGAGGACATCCCCATCTACTACACGCGCAGCCGCGGCCCGACGGTCATGAAAGGCTTCCGAGCGTTCTTTGCTGCTCTCCGGGATCCCTCGGCTGACTTGGTCGAGGCACTGGACGCATTCGACTCCGATCACGAAGCGCTCGTAATCCTGCCTCCCTTCGGTGACCTGGGTCGTGAGGTGGTGGGCCGTCGGGTATACGGAGACAGGAGGCCGGAGTGGGCATCCCTCGAGAACAAGATGCTCGTTGACGAGCTGTGGGACTCGACCGGCGTGGAGCGAGCGCCGTCCGAAATAGTGCTCGTGGCGGATGCTCCCGCCGCCGCGACCCGGCTGGCCAGCGGGCTGGGAACGGTGTGGGTAGCCGACAACACCGAAGGCTGGCACGGAGGAGGGGACTACACACGCTGGGTGCGAGGCCCGGATCTCCACGGCGAAGCGGTCGATTGGTTCGCGGCCCGGGCAAGGCACGTGAGGGTCATGCCGTTTCTTGACGGCATACCTTGTTCGATCCACGCCTACATCGCTTCGGACGGGATCGCTACGTTCCGACCGGTCGAAATCGTGATCCTCCGACGCAAGGACGAGAGAGGTCTCGTCTATGGAGGCGTGGCCAGCATATGGGATCCACCGAGCGGGATCCGTTCCGAGATGAGAGCCGCTGCCAGCGCGGTAGCGACCGAGCTCCAACAGCGGGTTGACTATCGCGGTCCGTTCGGCATCGACGGCGTCTGCACGGCAGATGGGTTCCGGCCTACGGAGCTGAACCCGCGTCTCAGTGCGGGGCTCGGCATTCAGGCCCTCAAAGCGGAGCTTCCTCTGGGCACCCTAACGAGAGCTTTTCTTGCGGGAGAGATCGAGGTCGAGGCGGCGAGGCTCGAAGAGGTGATTGTCACGGGCGCCGACGCCAACCGACTCGGCGGGATGGGCGTCCCGGTCACGCTGCAAATCGATCCCACCTCTACTGGGATTCGATTCGTGGGCACGAAAGCCCAACCAGTGGACGCCGAGGACGACCCTGACGCCACCATGGAGGTTGGCCCGTCCAGCTCAGGCTCCTTTATCCGCATGCGCATGGAGGCGGATCGACTCGATGTCGGGAGGTCAGTCGCGCCGTACGCGGCCAGCTCGGTTGCACTGGCAGCCGAGCTCTGGAGCTTCGATTTTCCAGAGCTAGAGCCGGCACCGGATCTGTGCCAGCGGAGCACGTGAGCCTCAAGTGTCGGCTGTCTTCGGCCTCCAAAAGGTCGCGACCAATCCCAAGCCGAGAACGACCCCGGCCAGGGCGATAGCTAGGCCTACCCAGGCGTCCAACTGGTCGGCCAGTCCAATGGCATCATCCACCGAAATCGAGCCTGGACCGGAGATGGCGAGCGCCGCTCCGATCATGGCCAGGACCCAGACGTATTCCCACCCCTCGACCTCGATGCCTTCCTGCATGAAGGCCGTGATAAAGAAGCCGGCGAAACGATGGACGGTCCAATAGGCGACGAACATGATGCCTATTAGCCCGGCCGCGGCGAAAGACGTGAGGAAGCCAAAAATCAACAGAATTCCCACGCCGATCTCGGTGCCAGTGGACATGAACCATTGAAAGCCTGGCGCATTCCAGCCCAGGGATTTGAACCAAGCGGTGGTCTTCACGCGGCCCAGTGCGTGCTTCACGCCGTGAGCGATAAACACGATTCCGACGGTGACGCGAACCACAAGAAGGGCAGCATCGAGGGCTTCAGTCACAGGTGTGGACATTAACGCTGGCGGTTAGGGCACGTCGGAGCTGGGAAGGTTCTTGCGTGTCCGACCGTTGATGACGAATGAATCCATGCCGAGACTCGTTCTGCCTTCGCTTGGTGACTGGGAGTCAACTAGAGCCAGTCTGCATGCTTATTCGAGGGCCGTAGCCGCTCTACCGAGAGCACATGTTCCTCCCCATCCCAAGTGGTGGCACGTCAGCCTGAAGGTCCGACGAGAAGGTTTGATCACAGACCAGATCGGGATTCCAGGTGGGGGCTCCTTTCGGCTTCGGATGGACCTCTCCGAGCACGTAGTGGTTATGGAGGGTGACGCCGAGGCTGAGTTCGGAATGACAAAGGGTCTCACCGGCACGGAGCTCGCGGAGGAGCTCATCCGTAGGGCGGCGGACTTGGGCTTCGAAGGCGACTACTTGGCTGAGAAGTACGAAAGCGACGAACCGCGGGGTTACGAACCCGAAGCCGCCGAGCGCTTCTATGCAGTGTTGAGAGGGGTGGATTCCTTGTTCAAGGAGCATCGTGAAACGCTGCCCGGAGACCGGGGCCCGGTCCAACTCTGGCCGCACGGTTTCGACCTCTCGTTCGAGTGGTTTGGAACCCGGGTGGAGACTTACGAGGACATCGACTACCCCTCACAGCTCAACCTGGGTTACTTCCCGAACGACCGGGCCTACTTCTACTCCAACCCGTGGCCGTTCGAGAGGGAGCTATTGCTCGGAAAGCCCCTGCCCTCGGGAGCTGAGTGGTTCACCGAGGGCTGGGAAGGCACGATCCTCTACTACGACCAGCTGGAGGGCGATCCCGACGCGGGGCAGAAGCTGGCCGATTACGCACGAGCGGTCTTCGATCTGGCTTCACCCACACTCATGGCCTGAAACGTTCAGTCGCCCAGGCAAATCCCCAAGCCGCGGGCCGTTTCGATCGTGTCTCCGTCGAGCGGAACCGCTTTCAGCCGCCTAACAGTGGACTCGAGAGGGACGTACCGGACTTCGGGTGGATCGAGAGCCACCATGATGTCCGAGTATCCCTCAGCCAAGGCTCGCACGGCCGCCCCCCCGAACCGTAGGGCCAAGACCCGATCCGTCGGCGACGGTGTGCCTCCTCGCAGCAGGTAGGAGAGCGACACGGAGCGAGTGTCCTTGCCTGTCAGTTCCGCCAGCTCGTCGGCGATCTTCCGCCCGATGCCGCCCAGACGCTCGAGCTTGCCCACCTCCTTTTCGAGTACTGATCGCTCTCCGCCCTTGGCGGCCGCTCCCTCGGCGACCACCACGAGAGAGAAGTCACGCCCACGCTCCTCCCGCTGATGGATCTTGTCGGCCACTGTCTGCAAGTCGTATGGGATCTCAGGAATGAGGATGGCATCGGCGGTGCTCGCCAACCCTGCATGGAGCGCTATCCAGCCCGCATACCGGCCCATCACTTCGACCACCATGACCCGGTCGTGTGCCTCGGCGGTGGTGTGGAGCCGATCTATGCACTCAGTGGCGACTGTCACGGCCGTGTTGAACCCGAACGTCACCACGGTCTGTTCGAGGTCGTTGTCGATCGTCTTGGGAACGCCGATTACCCGTAGCCCCTTCTGTGCCAGCTGGTGCGCGATGATCATCGAGCCATCTCCACCGACGGCAATGAGAGCGTCAAGTTGATGGCTCGTGAAGGCGTCGACGAGGTCGTCCGAGCGATCCACCTCTTCGAGTTCGCCCAACGCGTTATGAGAGGGGAAATTGAAGGGGTCGCCCTTGTTGGTGGTTCCGAGGATCGTTCCCCCGAGAAATGTAATTCCCCGTACCTCCTGCCGACCGAGCGGTATGAGTCCTTGGCCGTCATAGGGATCGGGCGTGAGGAGGCCAAGGTAACCATCGCGAATGCCGAAGCACTTCCAGCCCCGACCGAGAGCCGTTACCACGACGGCGCGGATAACAGCATTCAGACCGGGGGCGTCGCCTCCGCCAGTCGTGATCGCCAGCCGCATGGAGCGACCGTAGCGGGAGATCCGCCCGGATTGTCGACCGGTCCGGCCCGATGAGCCTCGACCGTCTGTGCCACAATGTCTGGACTACGAGGAGGTCTCTCGGTGGCGATGTCAGCGGAGCACAAAGCGGCCCTGGCACAGGGTCGAACGGAGGCGCGGGCCATCAAGGCCTATCTCCAGGCGCTCGAGTCCAGGAAGCCGGGCCGTCCTGTGACCCCGGAGTCGCTTCAGCAGAGAATCGCGGCGCTCGAGCAGAAGATCGCTGCCGAAACTGACCCGCTGGCGCGCCTCGAGCTACGTCAGCAACAACTAGATGCCGAAGACGCCCTCAAGGACGTCAAAGCGCAGGCCGGCTTCTCGGATCTCGAGGCCGAGTTCGTGAAGTACGCCGGCTCGTACTCGGAGCGGAAAGGAATCTCTTATACGGCCTGGCGGGACTCCGGCGTGCCGGCTGCGACCCTGCGGAAGGCCGGGATTCCCCGTACGCGGCGGACCTAGTCGTAGCCGATTTCGTGCAAGCGGTCGTCCTCGATACCGAGGTGATGGGCGATCTCGTGCAGGACGGTCCGGCGGATTTCATGTCGGAGCATGTCGCGCGATAGTCCCAGGTCGAGGTGCGGCTCCCGAAAGATGGTGATGCGGTCGGGTAGCACTCCGGAGTAGTCGATCCCGCGGTCGAGCAACGAGACACCTTCATATATGCCCAGAAGATCTGGCTCCATGCCCTCACGCGGCGTCTCTTCGACCACGACCGCGACGTTGTCAAGGCGCTCGAGCACCCAGTCCGGCAGGTCCTCTAGAGACTCGTCGACGAGCCGCTCGAACTCGTCGGGATCCATGCCGGCATTCAACCAGGGCGGGTGCCAGGGCCTGGGTACAATCATCGATTCCGGGCGCTTAGCTCAGCGGGAGAGCGCTGCCTTCACACGGCAGAGGGCACTGGTTCGATCCCAGTAGCGCCCAC
>JBHICV010000022.1:0-24874 GCA_046759765.1 Acidimicrobiia bacterium | reverse complement strand
ACAAGAACTAGACGGGCCATAGGGAAAGGCCGCAGGTCTCGTCGAACTCCCGAACAGGAGGATCCCCGGTCAGCTCCCAGAGCGTCACCTCGGTCACGAAGACCTCGGTGCCCACGTTGAGATGGCCGCCGTAGGCGCGTCCGGCCTTATCTCCGAGCGAAGCGTGGGCATGGAGGAACGGCTGGTCCTCCAGAACCGAGATATTGCCGACGCCGGAGAGGATTTCCAGGTGCTCGTCGAGGGTGAAGTCGAGGTACTGCTTGGCGTCTTGGTCGAAGTAGCGGAGCGAAGCTTTGCGCACGGCACCGAGGAACGTCAAAGAGGCCGACCGAATGTTGCGTTCCGTGACATAGGAAGTGATCTCCTCATACAGGTCGCTGCCCGTCGGCAGTCGAAAGAGATGAACCGCCTGGATTTCGCCTACAGACGGCGTCACGAAGCGGCTTTCACCAGAGCCGCTGCTCGCCGCAGGCTGACCGGCGCAGACGTGACTCCCTCTTCTTTGATGGACGTACCGACTATCACCCCGTCCGCCTCCGCCAAGACCTCAGAGACTGTCTGGGCCGTCACGCCCGAACCAACCAGCAGAGGGGCGTCGGGCGCGACCTTGCGGGCGGCCCGAACAAGAGCTAGATCGGCCGGCTCTCCAGTACCCGGGCCCGAGACAATGAGTGCATCGGCGCCGCCTCTCGTCCAAGTGTCGGCGGCGGCGTCCTCAAAGGTCACCCCCGGTGGAGGAACCGCGTGCTTCACAAACACATCGGCATAGACCTCCGTATTAGGCGCAACCGCGCTCCTGGCTCTCGCTACCTCGGCGGCCTGGCCGGAGATGATCCCCTGGTCGGTGAACATCGAGCCCGTCAACACGTTCACGCGTATGAAGGCGGCGCTACAAGCGGCCGCAATCGCCAACGCGGAGGTGGCGTCGTTGCGAAGCACGTTGATGCCCACCGGTAGGGGGCAGGCATCCAGGACAGAGGAGATGGCTCTCGTCATGCCGGCTACGGTCGACGGCGGCACCGAGGTTGCACTGAACGGAGCATCTCCGTAGTTCTCGACGCACAGCGCATCAAAGCCGGCCTCTTCGAGCACGCGTGCATCCCGGACGGCGCCCCTCAGAACCGAATCGAGATCTTCGAAGTGTGGCGATCCTGGTAGAGGTCCGAGATGGACCATCCCGATCAGCCGATAGGCCACTAGACCTGAACCCGGGCGACCTCGAGTGCCCGCTGGGCCGTCTCTCCCGAAACCTGCAGTGATGTCTTGGAGGCGTCCATCCGACGTGCCGCTACGCGGCACCACTCCGCTGCCCGACCCTTGATGAGCTGATCGGTGTCTGGGGGTCCGAATACCCACTTGGCATAGTTGGCTCCGATGACCTCAACCCGCACAGGGTCGCTGTACGGCTCACCGGCGTCGGAGAAGGCGATGGGAAGCGTCTCCCAGCTCAACCACGCAATGTGGCGAAGACGGGGAGTGTCCTCGACGTCGGTGCTCATGGCGGCATGGATGTCGAGCCCGTGAGACCAGGTGTCGGCCAGCCGCGAGCTGGCGAACGCTTTGGCAGTGACCTTGTCATCGAACCAGACGACGGTGTCATCCTCACCTAGCCGGGAAAGCGCATCCACAACGGCGGCCCGCTCGTGCCGCCACCACTCGATCACGTCTTGCGGGCGCATCGCACGTCCTCGTGCTGCGCTCGCTTCCCGCAGTACTTCATATGAGTGGCCGTCGAGGCTGGGGTGCGCATGGCCCTCGAGCGCCGCGTGCGCGAGCTCCTCGCCGAGAGCGAGATAGCTCACCGTGTCCTGAATCGTCCAGGACTGACCGGGAATGTTGCTCTTCCACTCGCGAATGGGTACGCGCTGTAGAAATTGGTCCAGCGCCTGTTCCTCCGCGACTAGGTCAGAAAGGATCTCCTGCACACCCGAATGGTAGCGGCCGCGTGGAGCTCCAGTCAGGGGGTGAAGCGAGGTGGGGGATGGAGTTCGGCGGGCTCCGCCTTGACGAGATCGTTGAGCTGATCGACCAGCTGTCGGAGGCGTCCGATGTCGCGGCGGTTGAACGCCAGCGCCAGCCGCGAGCACTCGAGCGCGTCGCCGTCGCGAAGTTCGGCCGGCGTGGGATCGATCAGCTCGATGGTCCCGTCGGTAAGGATGTCCGCGAAGTCTTCGTTGAGGGCGGTCACTGTCTCGGGGGACGGCTGGTGCAGTAGTCGGAGTACGAGGCGGCCGTCTACATAACGCTGTGAGTGGTAATTGGCGTAGAAGTGGCAGATCTCGTCGGCTGCCACCTCGACGTCCGACGTGATCTCGAACAGATTCAGATCCGACTCGCTGATCAGCCCATTTCCCAACAAGTCCTGGTGAACGAACCGAGTCCAGGTCTGCCAGTACGTGCTCCCCTCAGCCTCGATCATCACGATCGGGTGCAGATCGCTCTTTCCCGTCTGAACGAGCGTGAGTAGCTCGAAGACCTCATCCATCGTTCCGAAGCCTCCCGGAAAGAGAGCAAAGGCGTGGGACTCCTTCACGAAGCCGAGCTTGCGAGTGAAGAAGTACTTGAAGTTGATCAGCCGAGGGTTCTCGATATGCGGATTGGCGTCGGCCTCGAAAGGCAGGCGTATGTTCACGCCGATCGACTTGTCGGAGCCGGCACCCTCGTTGGCCGCCTGCATGATCCCTGGACCTGCGCCGGTGACCACCATCCAGCCCCGCTGGGCCATCTCCTTTCCAAAGCGTACGGTGAGCTCGTAGTTCGGGTCTCCCTTCTCGGTCCGGGCTGAGCCGAACACGGTGACCTTGGGAACGTCGCGGTACTTGGTGAATACCAGGTTGCTGTACCTCATCTCCTTGAGGGCGGTGTTCATGAGCTTGAGCTCGCCCCGGTCGGCTCCGTCACGCTGGAGCTTGATTGCGGTGGTGATCAACTCCGCCACCAGGTCGGCGTCTCCGCTTCCGCCGGCGGCATCGATCAGCTCACGAATCAGCCGGTTGAGCTCGGGATCGTTCAGTTCGTAGGGACGCATCTGCCTGGGTCGTTCAACTTAGTCGTGGGTCCCGTAATAAATGTCACACCCGCACCGTACGTTGAGGGAAGTCGAGAAAGGGGGAGAAGTGACCTTTGATCTATCGCCGAAGCCGCCGCGGACCGCCGACGCGTTCCTGGAGCTACTGGCTCGCACAATCTTCTCGTCGGGTCTCACCTGGCAGGCAGTGGAACCCAGATGGGCGAACATCCGAGGGGCTTTCGACGGCTTCTCGGTGAGGAAGATCGCCGCTTACGGGTCCGATGACACGGAGCGCATCATGAGGACGCCGGGCATGATTCGAAACCCGTCCAAGATCTTGGCAGTGGTCGAGTCCGCGATCGCCCTGGCCGCCATCAGGAACGAGCACGGCTCGGTCAAGCGATGGCTCGATGGTCTGTCGGGGTACGAGGAGAGAACCACGGCCCTGCGGAGGTTTCCGTATGTGGGTCGGTGGGGCGCGTACTACGTGCTCTCGGTGGCGGGATACGAAGTACCGCCCTACGAGGAGTGGAAGGCCTCGGCCTGAATGCGGGGTGCTCAGTCCTCGAAAGGCGGCCCCTTGGGACCGGTTCGGACGACTGCGTTCCAGACGGTCTCATAGTGATCTCGGTCGAAGGCGTCGATGTGAGGCAGTACGAACTCCACCCACGCCGATCGGAGAGGGTCTTCGACGTCGGCGAACATGCGGAGGCCCGTCGGGAGCCGGTCAAGGACCGCTCTTAGGCTCAGCGGTGTCTCCACTCGCACGCCGGCATCGGAGGCCGAGAACGAGGCGTTGACCTCGACGGCGAGGAGAGAGATCGGCTCGACGAAGGCTCCCTTGAGGGTGGGATACCTTCGTTCGAGCATGGCGGTGATCTGTTCCGGAGTAGGGAAGTCCTTCTCCCAGATCACCCAGCGGTCGGCGAAGGCTTTGTTGAGGGTTTGCGTTCCGGCGTAGTCACGGAGGTCCGTTGGGTTCATCGTGCCGAACAGACGCACGTCGTCACGGAGTGGAAGCGTCTCACCGGTCGGGAGGTCCAGCGCCCCGTACCGATCGAGGAGCCCATGCAGCGCGAATAGGGTTTCGGCGCCGGCGGCGTTGAGCTCGGACAGGCTGACGATTCCGGGGCCTCGGAGCGCCCGGGTGATCTCTCCGTCCTCCCACCTGCTTTCGGTGCCGCCTTTGCCATCGCCGTGCAGCTGGGTGGATCCGATGAGAGTCACGTCGCGAACCTCGCCGGTCAGGGGGATCCGGTAGTAGGGGAGTTGGAGTGTGGCTGCGTACTGCTCGATGTCGTGGTCCTTGCCGGTTCCCATGTGGCCTCGAACGGCAACGTGAAGTGGGACGAACTCGCTGCCGGTCGCCCGCCGCACCTGCTCGACGGCGGCGAACTTGTAGAGCATGCCGAGATCCACGTAATGGGGGTCGACTTCGGGAATCTTGCGCAGCCGCATGTCCCGGTCGTCTAGGTCTTTGGGCACCTCGAAGGCATCGAGGGTGATGGGCTTTCCTTCTCCGGTCGGATCGCTGAACGTGACGGTCTCAGACACTGGTCTCCTCTCTTGCCGGCTGTCGGCTGGCTCTGATCCACCATGCGTCGAAGCCCCACAGCGCCAGACTGCGACGCAGCGCCGCTCTGGTGCCGTCGATCATGGCTCGGGTCAATGCGGTCGGTTCGTCTACCACCTGCGAACGAGCGTATGCCTCGCTGACGGTGTCATCGCCGATACCGATGCCAAGCACGGTCGTGCCCGATCCTTCGACCGACTCCACGGCCTTGGAGAGGGCGCGCAGCGAACCTCGGGTCATGCCGTCGGCAAGCACGATCATTACCCGCACCCGAGCCCTTCGCGCGGCCATGCGCTGGGCCGCCAGGGTCAGATTGAACTCATCGACGTTGGCTGCCCGCTCGAACATGGAGACGGGGGGAGACTCGCTCGGGTCCCTTCGACACTGCGCGGCGGCCTCTTTGGGCTCGGCCGCCATCCAGAACAAGCCGCTGAGCAGACGCTCAGCGGTGCGCCAGGGTTGCTCGAAAGGCTTGATGAGGTAGTGATTGACTGTCGTAGTCAGCCGGTCCGCAGCTCCGCTCTGTGTCCGGCGCAAGCCCCCCGTGGCATCGGCTCTTCTTCTTTGGAAGCTGGCTTCGCTGTCGGTGGCCGTAGCGGCAAATGACCGGTTGAAGATCCCCACCTCGAAGTCGATCTGCAATTCGTCAGAAAGACGAGCAAGCGTCCAGGCGCCGAGAGTCGCCGCGGCTAGACCCCATGGAGCGGTCCGAGTCCCATTCTCGGTTGGCCGGGGCTGCAACATGCTGGCGGAGCCGTCGATGAGCAGGCTGACGGCATAGGCACGTCGGGTCGGACGTTGCCGGCGCTCGTACATGCGCTGGTAGAGACCCGCGCCGATGAACAGGGCTGCGTAGGGAGAGAGATCGCCGGCGTCATATCCCGAGCGGAGCCCTCTTCGCTGGTTGGCGATGAACAGCGGATACAGCTCGCCGGAGACGTGCCGCTGTGCAACACCCCATGCTTGAGCCGTCTCCTGAATCAGTGCATCCCCTTGAGGTGCGAACAGCCGAAAGCGATCGGGGAGGTGGTCGACAACGAGCTTGCCTCCCTGGCCGGTGGGCAGGTAGACGGTTGGAGCGGTGGAGATCCGCAGGATCTGATCGGTGGCCGCATCTGCGGCCGTGTCGATGTCGCCTTGCTGTTGGGAAAGTGCGGCGGCCTCAGCCGTTTGCTTGGTCTGATCATGGCTCTGGGCGTCCTGCAGAACCGGGGTTGTGAGCCGGATCCGGTCCACCGCCTCGGCTATCTCGGACGCTTCTGCGTCTTCTTTGGCCTTACGACTGGCTGGACTCTCGTCGGTCTCGGCCTCGCTCAGCAGCCCATGCATGCGCGCGACGGCGAGTAACTGCAGGGTGAGCGTGGCGTGCTCCCACGGGTCTGTTGCCAAACGCGCCTCCTCAATGAACGGAAGCGCGTCAGACAGCGCAGGCGCCACCGATCCATGAACCCGCTTCTCCAACTCCTCCCGCGTGGCGTGATCGCCGATCAGAAAGAAACAGCTGAGGGCGTACTGGCCCAAGGCATCGGAGTTGGACAGGCCATCACCGAGCGCGGCCGCGTACAGGTCTCTGAGAACGGACCTGGCACCGGGATACGTGGAGAGCCCGATGGCCTCTTGCCGAGCGTCTTCGACCGCGAAGAAGAGCGAAACCGCGGCAGCTCCGCCCGCCAGGCTCAGGGCATCCAGTACAGCCGCGGGCTCAGAGGTTGCCTCCTCGAGCTTCCAGTCATCTGGAATCGGACGGGGATCGTCCAGATTCGTTGTGAGCAGGTGCACGGCTTCATGTAGCGCGGACGCCAGCGCGACCTCGGCGGGTGTGACCGGTGCCCGGCGCGCGTAGGCGGCTTGAAAGAGGCGCGGGTCGATGACAATCTCGTCGGGGCTTGCTGATGCCTCCGACCCGAGCCTCACGCGGAGGTCGTCGTTGTCCGCCAGGGTTCGGGCGAATCGGGTTATGGCCGGAGCGACCCTTTGGTAGCGCCCGACTACGGCCTCAATCTCCCTCTCTTCAGGGGGCAGAATCTCCGCCAGGATGGAGGTATCCCGATTATGCATAACCAACCATTGTCCCACAGGCAGCTGGGGACCTCTTCCGGGAGACCTATGATCCGCGCGTGTCCTACGACCTGACCACCCTCCCAGGTGGCCTGCGCGTCATCACTGAGGAGATGACCGGCGTGAGGTCCGTCGCAATCGGCTGCTGGATCGACACAGGCACTAGAGACGAGCTTCCCAACGAGGCAGGTGCCTCTCACTTCCTCGAGCATCTTCTGTTTAAAGGCTCGAAGAGCCTTTCCGCGCAGGAGATCTCCGAGGCATTCGACTCAATGGGTGCTCAGGCGAACGCCTTCACCTCCAAGGAGCAGACGTGCTTCTGGGCTCGGCTTCTGGATGACGACCTTCCCCGAGGCATGAAACTGCTGGCGGAGATGCTCCGACGACCCGCTTTTCGGCCTGACGAGATCGACTCCGAACGCAAGGTCGTGATTGAGGAGATCAACATGAATGAGGACGATCCTTCCGACACGGCACACGAGCAGTTCCTGGAGGCGCTGTTCGAGGGCCACTCGCTCGCTCACCCCGTGCTGGGGACGAGGGACTCGATCACCTCCATGGGAAGGGACGACCTATCGAACTATTGGCAACGCCGATACAACGCTTCGTCCACGGTCATCGCCCTGGCGGGCAGCCTCCAGCACGACGACGTTGTCACGCTGGTGGGCGAGCTGTTCGAAGGCTGGGAAGGAGGTGACGTCCCGCACGACATCGGCGACGTCCCGGTGATGCCGAAGGTGAGACTGACAGAACGAGACACTGAGCAGGCCAACGTCGTGGTGGGTGGCCGGGGCCTGACGAGAGATGACCCTCGGCGGTTCGCCGATGCCGTTATGAGCCACATTCTCGGCGGCGGCATGTCTTCTCGATTGTTCCGCAAGATACGTGAGGAAAAAGGGCTCGCCTATGCGGTGTTCAGCTTCGGGATCCGGTTCGCTGATACCGGAGGCTGGGGTGTGTTCGTGGGGACTACGCCCGGATTAACGTCAACTGCATTGGGGCTGATCTCGGAAGAGCTTGACCTGATGGAAGCCGACGGGGTCAGCGAAGAAGAGCTGACCAGGGCCAAAGGCGCGCTCAAGGGAAGCATGGCGATCTCTCTCGAGGATGCCAACAGCCGCATGACCCGACTTGGAAGGGCGGAAGTCTCCGGAGTTGAGCATTTATCAACAGAGGAGAGAATCGCTCGAGTGGAGGCGGTCACGGAGAGCGATGTGGCTGAGGTTGCCGAACAGCTCCTGACTGGTCCTCGAGTCATAGGAGCAGTCGGCCCTCTGACTCTGGAGCAGCTCGAGGAGCACTTGACATGATCAAAGTCGGGGTTTCCGGGGCGGCAGGCCGGATGGGTCGGCTCATCTCCGCCGCCTTACTGGAGGCAGAGGACCTCTCATTGGTAGCCCTCTACGCGCCCGGGCGGCGCTCTTTGGAGGTGGCCGGTCTGGCGAGCTCCGACGATCCCGAGGTTCTGCGAGCAGCGGAGGTCGTAGTCGAGGTAACCACACCGGAGGCCGTTATGGACAACGCGGCGCGTTGGCTGGAATACGGTCTGCACACCGTTATCGGGACGTCGGGGTTCACGGCCGAGCGTCTCTCCGAGCTCGAATCTCTTTGGGGTGACGGACCGCCGAATTGCCTGGTAGTGCCTAACTTCTCCGTGTCTGCCATTCTCCAGATGCACTTCTCCGAGCTGGCGGCGCCACACTTCGACGGCGTCGAGATCATCGAGCTCCACCACGAAGACAAGCCTGATGCCCCCTCTGGCACCTCACTCGCCACCGCCCGAAGAATCGCCGCCGTGTGGAAGGGTGACGGAACCGGGCGTGGCGAGGAGCTGGTTTCGGGTGCACTGGGGGCGGAGGTCGAGGGAGTCCCCATACATTCAGTGCGCTTGGCCGGGCTGGTGGCCCATCAAGAAGTCATCTTCGGAGCGGCTGGTCAGACCCTGACGATCCGGAGTGACGCAACTAGCTGGGAATCGTTCATGCCCGGTGTATTGCTGGCGATTCGCAGTGTCGGCGGGTTGAGTGGAGTTACTGTCGGACTGGAGTCGCTGCTCGGCCTCTGAGATCGTCAGAAGTTGCCCGATCGAGAGTCGATACCGTGTCGCGGTAGAGGCGCTCCGCATCGCTGAGATCCTCGGCCACCGCAACCATCCCCAGCTTGCCATAGTCAGTTACTGCACCCATGAGGTGAAAGACCACGCCGGTCTGAGACGGTGCGCGCCAGTGAAGGTCCCAGAACACGACCAGATCGATGAGCTCCTCCGGGCTCAGCCCTGCGTAGGAGGGCTTCTGGAGATTGTCGGTGGCGTAATAGCTCCGCACTTGTCCGGTCGGCGTTCGATAGAGGCCGTCTTCTGTGTCGTAGGTCCCGCCGGTGAGGAACTCAAGAGTCAGAAGGGGCAGGGTCGTTCCACCCTTGCGCAGATTTATCTCCAAGGCATAGTGCTCCCACCGGTCGTCTTTGCGGACTGAGACGAAGTCGATGCCGAGCCGGCCAAGGACGCCTTTCCTACGGAGCAATTCTGCGACCGGGAGCCCCATGTCGTGGAGGTCGGAGCGGTAGGAAGGGTCAGCCGGGAAGCGGCACCCGAGATACACCTGGCCGCTCGGACCGCCGAGTACCTGATCGTGGGTAGAGACCAGATGGATCTCCCCCAGCGGATCGAGCCGGAATTGGACGGATGGGGACCGGATCTCGGGACCCTCGATGAGAGCCTCGACTATTCCGCCTTTCTTCTGCAACTTCTCCGCGTATTCGTCCCATGTCTCAGTAGAAGCCTCGAAGCGGAGCTCCGGAAGCCGTGAGTACACATCAAGGGGATTTACTGGATCGAAGGAGAAGACGGCGTTGCCCTCGCCCGAGAAACCTTCGTTCAACTTGACGACCGCTCTTTGCAGGCCCGGGTCGGCGGATTTCATCTCGATCAGGGCGGCGGCCAGGTCGTCAGCGTCCCGAAGGTCCTCACGTCCCTCCGGCAATGGAATTCCTGCCTCTTTGAACAGCTTTCGTCCGTCCGATTTGAACCCGAGGTTGATCAGCTCGGGATCACACCCATACAGGGGTATACCGAGCTGTACCGCCAGCGTTCGCTCCAGGTGGGTGGTGTTGAAGCAGGCCAGATGGGAGTCGGCCGGGTTGGTGATCAATGCGCGAATCTTTCTGAGCACGTCGGGCCTCTCGAGGATCTTCCGGCTGAGGGGGTCCAGCCCGTTGTCGTCACACGAGATCAAGGTGAGTCGCCGGCGGGCATGGGCCGTAGGAACTCCGGGAAGGAGATGGAGGTAGTAATCGGCAATCGCGGGGTCCACCGGGGTGCTCGTGACGTAGACCAGCCGCGCGCGCGGCATCTGAAGCAGCATCAACAGGCAGAGCATTCGCTCTTCGTAGTGCAGAACTCCCGTGATCTTGGCCATCTCAGCCGGGTCGAAGCTGAGACTGGGGACGACCACCACTGTGCGCGGCTCCTTGGTGTCGGTGAAAAGACGCCGGTACATCGGGGGGAACCGGCGCTGCAGCTCGGCGAACCGCTGCAGCTCCGCCGCAGAGCCAGGAACCGGCTCCAGGTCTAGCCGCATGTCGTCAGAACAGAGCGTTGGCCAGATCGCGGCGGTAGCGCGCCGTGAGCGGGTGATCCGCGCCTAAGACCTTGAAGACATCGAGCATCAGGAGCCGGGCCTGCTCGCGTAGCTCAGGGTCCTCCTTGACAACTATGAGCCAATTCCCGAGCGCCTGTTCGTGCTCACCTTCGGCCGCCTGCGACTGGGCGAGTTCCATCCGCAGCGCGTGATCCCCGGGGTTCTCCTCCAGCCTCGTAATCGCCTCAGACGCGTCGAACTCAGCTGAGATCTTAAGTCGCGCCGCGGCCCGTAAACGCTCAACTTCGGCGCTGTTCGGAAGGGCGTCGAGAATCTCCGACGCTTCGTCGACCCGCGCGGAGGAGATGAGTAGGGAAGCAAGGCCGACGCCCGCTTCGGTGTGACGGGGATCCTTCTCCAGCACACCCCGGTAAATCTCCTCGGCGGCCTCCTCGTCGCCGGCCAGGAGGAGGTCCCGGGCCACGTCCACGGCTTTGTCGTCATCGGAAGGAACCAGCTCCGAAAGCCAAGCATCGAGTCGCGACTGCGGAACTGCACCCACGAAGCGGTTCACCGCCTGGCCGTCACGGAACCCCACCACCGTTGGGATCCCCTGCACACCGAACTGAGAAGCCAGCGCCTGGTTCTGGTCGACGTCGACTTTCGCCAGCTCAAACGCGCCTTCTCCGGCTTCAGCCGCCTGTTCGAGCATCGGGCCCAACGTACGACAGGGCCCACACCACTCGGCCCAGAAGTCGACGACCACAGGAACCTCGTGCGAGCGTTCGATGACCTCTCCCATGAAGTCGCCGACGCCGACGTTCTTTACATGTGTGTCCATTCCGCCCTGAGACTACCGTCGGTAGCGGGGGATCCCAGCTGGTCTAGGCTGGCCGCGAGGCATGTTCGGACGCGTACTCACGGCCATGATCACTCCGTTCTCGGATGTGGGAGACGTCGACTACGAACGAACATGGCGACTAGCCCGATACCTGGCTGATCACGGTTCCGAGGGTCTTGTTGTTACCGGCACGACCGGCGAGTCTCCCACTCTGACGTATGAGGAGAAGGTGGCGCTCTACCGCACCGTAGTCGAGGCCGCCGGGAACACAGCCAAGGTGGTGGCCGGAACCGGGACATACGACACCGCCGAGTCAATCGAACTCACGAAGGAAGCCTCCGCGGCCGGTTGTCATGGAGTGATGGCGGTAACCCCTTACTACTCGCGACCACCGCAGCCTGGACTGATCGCCCACTTCACGGCTATTGCGGACGCCTCTGACTTGCCGGTCATCCTCTACAACATCCCGGGTAGAACGGGGCGACTCATCGAGATCAGCACTCTGGTCAGGCTGGCGGCGCATCCACAGATAGTGGCGGTCAAGGATGCGGTCGACGATGTGGCTTTCACGATGGGTAGCCGGGCCGAGCTTCCGGATGACTTTCTCATCTTCTCGGGCTCGGACAAGTTCACCCTTCCCCAGATGAGCGTGGGCGCCCGGGGAGTCATCTCAGTCGTTTCCCACCTCGCCGGTCCGCAGGTGCGCAAGATGGTTGAGGCGGCAGCCGCGGGCGATTTCGAAGAGGCAAGGCGTCTCCACTTCGGCTTGCTGCCGCTGTTCGAGGCTTGCTTCGTAGAGCCCAACCCGATCCCGGTGAAGGCTGGTCTCAACGCCCTCTGGGAGCCGGTGGGCGCCCCCAGGTCGCCGCTGGTGGAGGCCTCACCGGAAACGGTGCAGTTGATCAAGGAGGCCGTGGGCGCCGCGCAGCGCCTATGACGGTTCAGGTCACCTTTCTTGGTGGTCTCGGCGAAGTCGGCCGCAATTGCTCGGTCCTGGAAGACGACGGCCGCCTGGCGATGATCGATTGCGGCCTGATGTTCCCGACCGAGGACATGCCGGGTGTCGACCTCGTTTTTCCCGACTGGGAGTGGGTAGTCCAACGGCACGAGGACCTCGAGTTGGTGGTTCTGACTCACGGGCACGAAGACCACGTCGGAGCGCTCGGATACTTCCTTCGTGACGTCAATGTTCCGGTCTACGGCACCCCTTTCTCGATCGAACTGGCGAGAGCGCGGGTGTCCGAAGTGGGTGTGGAGGCAGACCTCCGAGTTGTCTCAGATGACCAGTGGGTGAGCCACGGCTCGTTCCGTTTCCAGCTCATCCCGGTGTCCCACAGTGTCCCACAGGGCTGCGGCGTTGCCTTTGAGACCTCGCAGGGAATCGTCGTGCACTCGGGCGATTTGAAGCTCGACCCGACACCCATCGACGACCGTCCGACGGATCTTCCCACCTTTGCGGCGCTGGGCGCGGAGGGTATCCGTCTGCTGATGGCGGACAGCACCAATGCCGAGCAGCCGGGGTTCGTGCCTTCGGAGCGGACGGTCGGACCTGAACTCCTCACCATTTTCGAGAGCGCTCCCGGGCGGGTTATCGCGGCGTGCTTCTCGAGCCATCTCCACCGGGTACAGCAGATCATCGATGTAGCTATCCAGACGGGCCGGTACATCTCTTTGGTCGGAAGGTCCATGGAGAGGAACGTCTCGATAGGGACCGAGCTCGGTCTTGTCGACCTGCCGTCCGATCGTGTTCTCCCGATCGAGGAGCTCCTTGCTCTCCCAGAAGAAGAAGCGCTGCTGATCTCCACCGGTAGCCAGGGCGAACCCTTCGCCGCCCTGTCGCTAATGGCCGCGGGCCGGCATCGCTGGGTGACGCTGGGACCCGACGACACAGTCATCATCTCCGCCACGCCCATTCCTGGGAACGAGACAGCCGTGTCCAAGGTGATCTCCGGCCTCATGCGGTCGGGGGCGCGAGTCTTCCACGGTCGGAACGCGCATGTTCATGTGTCGGGGCACGCGCGTCAGGACGAGCTGCGCACCTTCATCAATGTCCTCCGGCCTCGAACGTTTGTCCCAATCCACGGTGAGTACCGCCATCTGCGAACGCACGGTGAGATCGCCGAAGAGATGCTGGTTCCCGAAGTAATCGTCTGCGAGAACGGCGACACGATCACATTGGACGGGGATGGCACGCTGGTCGAGCGTGATGCGGTTGCTGCGGGATACGTCTACCTAGACGGAACCATGCTCGGCGATGTCCGAACCGCCGTCATACGAGATCGAGCTCATCTTGCCGACGAGGGCGTAGTAGTCGTGACGGTTGGCTTCGACCTCCGCACGGGGGACTGTGTGCACGGCCCGAACCTCGACAGTCACGGCTTGATGGACGATCCGGAGCCGGTACTGGCCAAGGCGGCTGAAGCCGTGGAGCTGGAGCTGCGAGGAGCTGTGTCGGGTGGAGCGGACCCCGTGGAGGTACGAAGGATCATCAGACAGGCAGCCGCGCGGGTGATTAAGGCAGAGACAGGATTGCGCCCGGTGGTGTTGCCGGTGGTTCTCGAGGTATGAGGAACAAGCCGTCAGAAGTCAGCAGTCAGTAACCCCCTCCGGCCCTTCGGACCACCTAAGGCTCCGACTGAGAGCTGATAGCTGACGGCTGATTGCTCAGTCCTGTTAGCCTGCCTCTCCGCATGGCATCGAAGGCACCCACCCGCGGTGGGGCCGGCGGGCGGCAGCGGGTGTCTTCAAATAAGACCAAGCGGGGCGTCTCCGCGCTACGGGCGCTCCGCCACAAGATCAGAGCGCGACTCGGGCGCCAATCCGACGATGTGTGGGGCGTGGTCCTCGTTGTGGCCGCCGTTCTCATCGTATTGGCCTTCTTCCGTCAGGCCGGACCTCTTGGCTCGAGTCTGATCGGTTTCTTTCGGTTTCTTTTCGGCCAGTGGTCCTATCTGGTGCCGGCGCTGCTGGCCGGCATAGGTATCGCACTGATCGTCGGAAAGCCCCGAAGCGACTACGGACGGGTGACGACGGGCATCGTCTTGGTGTTTGTCGGGACTCTCTCTCTATTCCATCTCCTGACCGGGGCTGTCTCAATCGCCGAGAGCGTGGAACTCGTCTCTCAGCGAGGGGGAGCGCTCGGGTCGCTCTTCGCCTTCCCCATGCGGAGGCTCATAGGCTTTTGGGGCGCTTTCGTGGTCCTCTCCACGATCATTGCCATGGGGGTGCTGATCGTCACCCGCACGTCCGTCCGCGATGTGGGCAGAGCCCTCCGAGACGGATTCCGAGTCTCGGCAGGAAGAATCAAATCCGTTCGACGCACAGACCACACCTACCGCGGGACCAGCAGGCCAGCTGTCGCGGAAGGGAGAAAGCGGCCGAAGCAAAAACCCCCCGCCAAGCCACCCGAGCCCGAGCTGCCCGAGCCGATCGCAGAGCCGCCTACCCCTGAACCGGTGCGCACGGGCGACTACGAGCTACCGCCCCTGGACTTGCTCAAGCTGGGAGCCGCCGCCCCTGGCCACGGTCGTCGCTCACTGGAGGAGACGGCGCAGGACCTCGAGGATGCTCTCCGGGAACACGATGTAGATGCCCGGCTAACCCGGGTGGTTCCCGGTCCGACCGTCACCCGGTTCGAGATCGAGCTGGCGCCGGGCGTGAAGGTGTCCCGGGTTACCAGTCTCGCTTCGGACATCGCCTATGCCTTGGCGACTCCGGACGTCAGGATCCTGGCTCCCATTCCGGGCCGGAGCGCCATAGGGGTCGAGGTCCCCAACCGCCACCGGCGACTGGTAACTCTCGGCGACGTGCTCTCCAGCGCAGAAGGGGCCTCTCACCACCAGCCGCTGGTCGTAGCCCTGGGAATGGACATCTCGGGGACCGCCAGGATGCTCGATCTTTCCGACCTGCCTCATGTTCTGATCGCCGGCGCGACGGGAGCCGGCAAGTCCTCCTGCATCAACTCGATGGTTTGCTCCCTTCTGATGCGTACCACACCTGATGACGTGCGGTTGATCATGGTTGATCCCAAACGGGTGGAGTTGGGCCAATACAACGGCGTTCCCCATCTCCTCACGCGGGTGATCGTCAATCCGAAAAAGGCAGCCGATGCCCTCGGCTGGGCGGTCCAGGAGATGGATCGGCGCTACGAGCTGCTGGCCGAGGCCGGCGCCAGGGACATCATTTCATACGGGCAGCGGTACGACGCCGGAGAGCTCGATCTCGACCGATTCGACCGGTTCCCTTTCATCGTAATCATGGTGGACGAGCTCAACGATCTGATGATGGTGGCCGGTCGAGACGTCGAGGAGGCGGTCGTAAGAATCGCGCAAATGGCAAGAGCAGTCGGGATTCACCTCGTGATCGCCACGCAGCGCCCCTCGGTGGATGTGATTACCGGAGTGATCAAAGCGAACATTCCCTCACGCCTGGCCTTCTCGGTGGCCTCCCAGGCGGACAGCAGGGTGATCCTCGATCAGGGTGGCGCCGAGAAACTCGTAGGGATGGGCGACATGCTGATGGTCACGGCCACGTCGTCCAAGCCGGAACGAATCCAGGGAGCCTGGGTCGACGAATCCGAGACAAAGGCCATCGTGGAGTGGGTGAAGTCACAGCAGGATGCTCGATATCAGGATGAGGTCATTGAGCAGACAGTTGCTCAGACCAGACGTTCCCGCAGCGAGGATGAAGGTGAGGATCCCGAGCTGGTACGGCAAGCGATGGAGCTCGTGGTGCGGTCCCAACTCGGCTCTACGTCGATGCTCCAGCGACGCCTCCGCGTGGGTTTCGCGCGCGCCGGCCGGCTGATGGACATTCTGGAGCTCAAGGGCGTGGTTGGGCCCTCCGAGGGATCGAAAGCCCGGGCGGTGCTGGTAACACCGGAGGAACTCGCCGAGTCGACGGAGGAGCCGATCCAGGTGTAGAAACGGGCCCCTGATGGCCAAGCCGGGTCGCCGGTTTTCACTTCTCTGGGCGGCCGCAGGGGTATCGAATCTCGGAGACGGGATCTTCTTCGCGGCGCTACCGCTTCTGGTGGTATCGCTCACGACCGATCCCGTCGCCGTGGCCCTGGCGTCCTTCGCGGGAACACTGCCCTGGTTTCTCTTCGCACTCTTGGCGGGGGCGCTCTCCGATCGGCTCGATCGCCGCCTGGTAATGGTCTACGTCGACCTGGCGCGGGCGGTACTAGTGGGATTGTTGGCTGTCGCCGTGCTGGCTGACGTCGTTTCCCTTCCCCTCATTTATGTCGTCGCATTCCTGCTCGGCTCCGCCGAAACGCTCTTCGATACCTCGTCCGAGGCGATCATTCCCAATCTCGTCCCCGAGGGCGCGCTGCCCGACGCCAACGGCCGACTGCAAGGCACCGTCTGGGTGACCAGCTCGTTCTTTGGTCCCCCCCTGGGAGCCTTCCTGTTCGCCACTGTCGCCACGTTGCCCTTCTTCCTGGACTCGGCGTCGTTTGTGCTCGCCGCGGTTCTGGTGGCGTTCATCGGAGGAAAGTACCGAGCAGACCGCGCCTCGGATGACCGTTCGATAACGGCCGATGTCGGTGAGGCCTTGCGATGGCTCTACCACCAGAAAGTGCTGTTCACGCTGGCGCTGATGGCAGGAACCATCAACCTATTCGGTTCGGCCATATTCGCGGTCTTCGTTCTGTTCATCACTCAGGAGATTGGACTGAGCGAATTCGGGTACGGGATCCTGCTCTCGATCGTCGGTTTCACGGGTCTGATCGGCGCGCTCAACGCGCCTCGCACCATCCGGCTTCTCGGTCCGGGTTTCACGATTCAGGGCATTGTGGGCCTGTCCGCAATCCTGTCATTGGCGATGGGGTTCGCCCGGTCGACCTTGATGGTCGGGGTGATCGCGGGTCTTTACGGACTCTCGACGACCTCCTGGAATGTGGTCTCGGTCACCCTCCGTCAAGAGCTGACACCCGACGAGCTCCGGGGTCGAGTTGCCAGCGTGGCCCGTCTTCTGGCGTGGGGAACGCAACCCATAGGGGCTCTCGTCGGAGGCTTCGTCGCCGCCGCGCTGGGAATTCGAGCACCTTTCTTCCTGGCCGCCGCCGCATGGTTCTTGCTGCTCGCCGTCACGGCGGGAATAGTGAACAACCGGACCATCGCCGCCGCCCGGGCGGCCACAGGCTGATCGCTACTCTTCCGCCGATGCGTCAGATCCTGGCGCCCGACGGCACCTTGACCGGCGAGGCTCCCTTCGATCTTGCCGAGACCCGTCGACTGTACGCGGCGATGGTGGCGGCACGAACCTACGACCGGAAGGGCTCCAGCCTTCAGAGGCAGGGCCGGCTGGCGACTTATGCCCCGCTAGAAGGGCAGGAGGCGGCCCAGATCGGAAGTGCCGCCGCCCTTCGCGCCGACGACTGGATGGTGGCCACCTACCGGGACGCCGCCGCCATGTGGCTGCACGGCTACCCGTGGAGCCTTCTGATACTGGGTCGGACCGGGGACGAACGGGGCGGGTCATCTCCTGAGGGCGTGCGGGTGCTTCCTCCGTCGATCACTGTCGGAGCCCACATGCTCCATGCGGTGGGCCTGGCATGGGCCGAGCGCCTACAGGGCCGGGACCGCGTAGCCATCACCTACTTCGGTGACGGGGCAACTTCAGAAGGTGACTTCCACGAGGCCATGAACTTCGCCGGTGTGTTCGAGCTGGGAACAGTTTTCCTATGCGAGAACAATCAGTACGCCATCTCGCTTTCGCGCGAGCGCCAGAGCGCGTCCGAGACGATTGCTCAGAAAGCCGATGCCTATGGGTTGCCAGGCACACAGGTCGACGGCAACGACCTTTTCGCTGTCTTCGAGGCAACGAGCGAGGCCGTCGACCGGGCCCGCAGCGGCGGGGGAGCCACCCTGATCGAGGCGGTTACTTACCGGCTTGGGCCGCACACCACCTCGGACGATCCCTCCCGGTACCGACCCGACACCGAGCCGGATGAGTGGCGTGACCGCGACCCTGTTGAGCGGGTCCGACTCTTCCTGGCGGCCAACCGGGGATGGGATGAGCAATTCGAGAAAGAGACGAAGGCCGCCGCCACCGAGGAGATCGATCGGGCAGTGATTGAGGCCGAGTCCCTCGCTCCCCTCGAGGCGGCCGATACGTTCGATGCCATGTTCGAAGAGCCGACCCTGCCCTTGTTGGAGCAACGGGAGCGAGCATGACTGCGATCAACCTTGCTCAGGCTCTCAACCAGGCTCTGTCGGATGCGTTGGCGGAGGACCCGCGAGTCTTAATCCTCGGGGAGGACGTCGGACGGACGGGAGGGGTGTTTCGGATCACCGATGGCCTCCAGGAGCGGTTCGGCTCCGACCGGGTCGTCGACACACCCGTAGCCGAAGCAGGCATCGTCGGGGCTGCTTTTGGCCTGGCAGTTGGGGGGATGCGTCCCGTGGCGGAGATGCAGTTCATGGGCTTCTCGTACCCCGCATACGACCAGATCATCAGTCATGTCAGTCGGATCAGGAATCGCTCCCGACACCGCTTCACTGCGCCGCTCGTCATCAGGATGCCGTACGGCGGGGGCATCGGGGCGGCCGAGCATCACAGTGAATCCACCGAGGCGATATACGCTCATATCCCAGGGCTGAAGGTTGTCGTTCCGTCGACTCCTGCCGACGCCAGGGGTCTGCTCTTATCCGCCGTGGCCGATCCGGATCCGGTTGTGTTCTTGGAGCCGATCCGTCTCTATCGCGCCGTCAAGGAGGAGGTTCCCCGGGGCACTCACATGGTTCCGATCGGAGTCGCGAAGGTGGCGGCCGAAGGAACCGATGTCACGATCATCTCGTGGGGCGCGATGATGAAAGAGGTCCGTCAGGTGGCTGAGCGCCTGGCAGAAGAGGGTGTCTCGGCCGAGGTGATCGACGTGCGCACGCTGGCGCCGCTCGACATGGGTGCAGCTGTGGCCTCGGTGTCCAAGACCGGCCGAGCAGTCGTGGTGCACGAAGCTCCCCGTACCGCCGGACTGGGCGCCGAGATAGTCGCTCAGATCCAGGAACAGTGTCTCTATTCGTTGGCGGCGCCGGTGGAGCGGGTAACGGGCTGGGATACCATATTCCCGCTCAAGCGCGCCGAGCACCACTACCTGCCCGACCCTGAACGGATCCTGAGCGCGGTGCGCAAGACCCTGGAGGGCTAGTGGCACACGAGTTTCGACTCCCTGACATAGGAGAGGGCCTGACCGAAGGCGAGATCGTCCGATGGCTGGTGGACGTCGGTGACGAGGTCAAGGCCGATCAACCCCTGGTCGAAGTGGAGACCGATAAGGCTGTAGTCGAGATACCGGCCCCCGCCTCCGGGATCCTCCTGCATCGAGGAGGCGCCGAGGGCGATGTGATACGAGTGGGCGAGATCCTGGCCGTCATCGGGGCGGCGGACGAGACGTGGGAGCCCGACGCCCCCATCGTTGGAACGCTGCCGGAAGAGGCCGAAGTTCTGACTTCGGCCAACGAGACGGCCCCGGCTGACCCGACCGCGGCGGTGCAAGCCTTGCCTGTGGTTCGGAAGCTGGCCCGTGAGATGGGCGTCGACCTGGCGACCGTTCCCGGTACAGGGCCCGGCGGACGGATCACCCGCGAGGATGTTGAAAGGGCCTCAACCGCCGCCACAGATGCTCCCGAGGAGCGTGTGAGGCTCTCGAAGCTGCGGCGCACCATCTCGGAACACCTCAGCAAGTCGTGGACGGAGATTCCGCACGTAACGACCTTCGACGACATCGACGGAAGGCCGCTGCTGGAGGCTCGACGTGCGCTTGCTGATGCGCACGGCGACTTTCCCATTGAAGCGCTGGTGATCAAGGCGGTGCTTCCCGTCCTGGTCGAGTTCGCGGAGTTCAATGCTTCGCTCGACGGAGAGGACCTGATCCTCAAACGTCACTACGACATCGGCATCGCGGTCGACACTCCGGCCGGGTTGATAGTGCCGGTAGCATCACGGGCCGACGAGCTGGCGATAGAGCAACTGGCCCAGGAAGTCTCTCGCCTGGTCGAAGCCGCCATTGCCCGATCGCTGGTTCCGGACGAGGTGCGGGGAGCAACCTTCACGGTGTCCAATATCGGGGCCGTCGGTGGCGGCCACGGAACCCCGATCGTTCCCTATGGAACTACCGCGATCTTGTCCTTCGGTCGGGCGCAGGACAAACCGGTCGTTGAAGACGGTGAGGTGAGAATCGCACCCATGGTGCCACTGTCACTCTCGTACGATCACCGTGTTATCGACGGAGCTCTCGGACGACGGTTCATCGGCAAGCTCTCCGAGAACCTGGAAGATCCGTCCACGTTCCTATGAACGGCAAGAAGCAACGCAACGCACTGACTGCGGTCGAGCGGGCCCTGTCGGCCTTGGGTAACGGCGACCCGCAGTCTGCCCGAAGAGCAATGGAGAGGGCGGTCGAGCTCGACCAGCTCGGAATCTATGAATCAGTATGTCTGGCGGTTGATGTCGCGGCCGCCGATCTCGACGCCGGCAATGAGATAACAGCCGAACACTGGGAGTCGGTGGCTGCTTCCCTGGGACCCGGCCCGCTGGCAGCCAAGGTCGACGACCTTCGCCGATGACCAGCGGCATTCACGGCGACCATCCGTTCGCGACGCCCGCGAGCGAACGCGATCCCTCGCGCCAGTTTCGGGGGCGGCTTGCATCGGGTGTGACCGTGCTCACCTCCAAGGCCGGCGACGCGGCCGGCTTGACGGTCTCGGCGATAACGGTTGCCGAGGGCGACCCCTCCGTCGTTCTGGCTCTCGTGAACCCCGCCAGTGACTTCTTTGGGGAGCTCGTGAATTCGGAGCGTTTCGTCGTTCACGTTCTGGCGTCTGCGGATCGGCAGCTGTCCGATGAGTTCGCGGGCCTCAGGCCTGCTCCGGGCGGGCCGTTTGAGACGAGAGAGGTATCGGACAGCGATTGGGGGCCTGTTCTCGAGGAGGTGCCGACCCGCGCCTTCTGCAGTCTGGGTGACACGCGCGATGTTGGCTATCTGGCCCTGATCGAGGGCTTCATCGACCGGATCGAGCTGGGCGATCTCTCGGATCCCCTGGTCTATTTCCGCGGCTCGTACGAGAGCCTCGACAAGTGATTGTCGAGGTCGTTGCCGTGGGGACGGAGCTGCTCTTGGGTCAGATCGTCAACACCAACGCGGCCCGGATAGGTGAGGACCTGGCCTCCTCCGGCTTCGATGCTCACTTCCAGACCGTGGTGGGAGACAACCGCGAAAGGCTGGTGGCTGCACTTCGCCAGGCGGTCGAGCGATCTGACTCTGTCATCATCACTGGTGGACTAGGACCGACCCCGGACGATCTGACCCGCGAGGCGCTCTCTGACCTGGCTGGCGTCCCGATGGACTTCGACGACGATTACGCCGACGAGCTGCGCCGCCGGTTCTCATCCATCGGACGACGGATGCCCTCCAACAATCTTCGTCAGGCCGAGTACCCACGGGGGGCCAGCCGTCTCCCCAACCCAAAGGGCACGGCGCCGGGGCTCTCGATGATGGTCGATGACACCCTCGTCTTCGCCGTGCCAGGCGTCCCGGCCGAGATGGACCAGATGTTGGCTGAGTATGTTCTCCCGAAGCTCTGGGACTTCCGGGGCGAGAGCGAGGCGCTGGTGTCGCGTCTCTTGCGAACTTGGGGGGCGTCCGAGTCCGCGGTGTCGGAGATGCTGGACGACCTCTACCAGCGGTCCGCCAACCCGTCGGTGGCGTATCTCGCGTCGGCCGGGGAGATAAAGGTCCGGCTGACCGCCCAGGCCGGCACTCCCGAAGCCGCGGCCGAGCTGCTCGCCCCTCTCGAGCACGAGGTTCGGGAGCGGCTCGGATCCTCCGTCTTTGCTTTGGATGATGAGACGGTCGAGGAGGTAGTGCTCCGTGAGTGCAAAGCTCGGGGCTGGACCCTGGGCACGGTCGAATCCGCCACGGCCGGCCTGGTGGCGGCCCGGCTGACGCAGGTTCCCGGGGCTTCGGAGGTGTTCAAAGGGTCGGTCATCGCCTACTCCGCCGACCTCAAGGAGAGTCTCGTGGGAGTGTCGAGCGACGTCATTGCCCGCTTCGGCGTCGTGAGCGAGGAGGTCGCCCGCGAGATGGCCGAGGGTGCTGCGAAGGCGCTAGAGGCCGATGTGGTCTTGGCCGTCACGGGCTCCGCCGGGCCCGATGAGCTCGAACAGCCTGCGGGGACGATGGTCTTTGCGGTGGGGACTCCTGAGGACCTGCGGTCCCGGACCATCCGACTTCCCGGGGACCGCGAACGAGTCCGCACTTACGGAGCAACAGCCGGGATTCACCTCGTGAGGTTGGCCGTCCAAGGACTGTGGTGGTAGGACGGCTGTTCGTTGCCGTGCCATTGACAGACGAGGCCCGCCACGGCCTCGTGGCTCGCCTGTCGGACACCGGAGTAGAAGTTCCCGGTAAGGCGGTCCCGCCGGAGAACTGGCACCTGACCATTCGGTTCCTCGGTCAGACGGACGAGGTGACCTATGACAAGGTGGTTGCCTCGCTGGCCGAAGCTGAGCTGGGGGAGGCCTTTGGGATCAGCTTTACGGTCCTGGGGGCGTTTCCCAAGCCACGGCGGGCGGCTGTGCTGTGGGTGGCGGTAGGGGACGGAGCCGAGCCGCTGAAAGAGCTGGCCGGCGAGGTGGAGGTAGCCCTTGAGACCGCCGGATTTCCGCCCGAGGACCGGCCGTTTCGTGGTCACTTGACGCTGGCCCGGGTCAGGCCCCGGGAGTCCGTGGAGGTGATCGTCGATGGCACTCCGAGCCTGGACGTCCGAATGCCGGTCGACAGGGTGGTCGTCTATCGAAGCCACCTCGGCCGGCCGTCAGCTACGTATGAGGAACTGGAGTCGTTCCCGCTTCGTACATGACTTTCAATCGAACACCTGTTCGCCTAACATGACAGATCACATCCGTGTAGTTTCTGTCACAGGTAGTCGGTAGCGTTCTGGGATCGGAGAAGGAGAAGTCGGTGGATCACGACAAGAACCTCGAGATGGCAATGACCCAAATCGAGCGGCAGTTCGGCAAGGGCGCCATCATGAAACTCGGCGAAGATGCCGTGCAGCCGGTGGAGGCTGTCTCAACCGGGGCGCTGTCTCTGGACCTGGCGTTGGGCGTCGGGGGGTTGCCGCGGGGGCGGGTCGTAGAGATCTACGGTCCGGAGGCGAGCGGAAAGACGTCCTTGGCGCTGCACGTGATCGCCGAGGCGCAACGCAACGGCGGCATCGCCGCGTTCATCGACGCCGAGCACGCACTCGATCCGACCTACGCCAAGGCGCTCGGAGTCAACATCGACGACCTGCTCATCTCTCAGCCCGACACCGGCGAGCAAGCGCTCGAGATCGCCGACACGCTCATTCGCTCGGGAGCCTTGGACGTTTTGGTCATCGACTCGGTGGCGGCGCTGGTGCCCAGGGCCGAGATCGAAGGGGAGATGGGGGACTCGCACGTCGGGTTGCAAGCACGCCTGATGTCGCAGGCACTGCGCAAGATCACGGCCTCGGTCAGCCGGTCGCGGACGATCACGATCTTCATCAACCAGTTGCGGGAGAAGATCGGTGTCATGTTCGGGTGCCTGTCCTGGGACACGCCTGTGCTGCTAGCAGACGGCAGCACAGAGAAGATCGGCAAGATCGTCAACCAACGACTGGATGTCCAGGTTCTGTCCTACGATTCGGTCCTCGACGCCGTGGTCCCAAGACGTGTGGTCAACTGGTTTGACAACGGGGTCACGGAGCAGTTTCTTCGGATCACGGTTCCGCGAGCTATGGGAAAGGGGCTGCCGCCGAGCTTCGCATGCACACCCAACCATCTCGTGCGGACGCCTGCCGGCTGGACGCAGGCTGCTGATCTGTCAGTAGGTGACCGCGTCCTAAGAGTGGCCGAGCAGAGGCTCTCGAACCAACAGCGGGAGGTCATCCTCGGCTCGCTCATGGGGGATGGCGCCTTGTCACCTTCCCAGAACGGATTAGGAGCACGATTCAGATTCGGCCATGGCGTGAAACAAGTTGCGTACGCCGACTGGAAGGCATCGCTCATTTCGAATATCGGAACCAGTCGAACCACGAATACAAAAGGTGCCGTCTTCCATGATGCTCCTCCTCTGGCGGAGCTTGCACAACTGCGAGAGGCCGTCTATCTCCTCCCAGGGGCAAAGGTTTTCGACCACGACTACTTGAAGCGGCTTACCCCACTTGCTCTGGCGGTCTGGTACATGGACGATGCATGCTTCACCGAGCGCAGCAAGGGATTGCAGGCCCGCACTCGAGATGGGTCCGGTCGCATAGAAATCTGTGTCGAGGCGATGTCACCAGATACGCGCCATCGCCTTAGGGACTATCTCGAAGAGACGTGGGGCATTGAGGCAAGGCTGACCAAGAAGGGGAAGGCTCGTAAGGCCTTCCTGTTGTTTGGCGTAGACGCCACCAGGCGGTTCCAGGCGTTGATCGCTAAGTACGTCCACCCCTCAATGGAGTACAAGCTACTTCCAGTATTTCGGGGACGCTTCCAGCTAGTTCCAGAGTTCGCTGACTCGCGTCACGTTCTCATACCGATGCCCATCAGCAAGATCAAGTGGTTCAGACCCACAAATTGGAAACATCGATACGACATAGAGGTCGAGAAAGGTCATAACTACTTCGCCGGCGGCGTCATGGTTCACAACAGCCCTGTCACGACCCCCGGTGGTCGGGCGCTCAAGTTCTACTCCTCAGTGCGGATCGACCTCCGGCGGATCGAGACGCTCAAGCAAGGCCAGGAAGCGATTGGCAACCGGGTGAGAGCCAAAGTCGCCAAGAACAAGGTGGCTCCTCCCT
>JBHICV010000021.1:0-24880 GCA_046759765.1 Acidimicrobiia bacterium | reverse complement strand
ACCGGGGACCCGAGGTCTCCATGGTTTACCTCGCGTGAGCCCGCCCATATCGGCACATATGCGCTACCTGGAGACAGGCCGCTGGTGGTGCTGGTGATGGGCGGCTGCGGCTGTTACGTCTGGGTGTCATGGGCCATGTTGGGTTCAGCTCAGCAAATCAGCTAACTGAGGGGCGAAAGACTCTGTCCTAAGAACGGTGGCTTCCGGTCTCTATATGGGTGGAGGGCCAACGGGAGCGACTGAATGGTCTCAGAGGACACCCTGGCCGACTCGTTCACCGAGTTCTTTGAACAGGCTGAACCTCGGTTGAGGCACGCTCTGGTCGCCGCTGCCGGTCTGGAGGTGGGTGTGGAGGCAGCCGCCGACGCCCTGGTTTACGGATGGGAGCACTGGCAACGCGTGAGAAGGATGTCGAACCCTGCCGGGTATCTGTACCGGGTGGCTCGGAGTCGGGCTAAACGGCTCCGCCGTCCCAGGGTGACCCTGCCGGTACCACCGGCGAATCCGGCCCACCTGGTGGAGCCAGGCTTGCATTCAGCACTGGTAGGCCTGTCTGAGAAGCAGCGGGTGGCGGTGATCTTGGTTCACTCCTTGGGGTGGACCCACAGAGAGGTGGCTGAGCTGTTGGGGGGTGTCGATCGCGACGGTGCAGACCCATGCCGATCGGGGGCTGAAGCGTCTGCGGCGGTCGCTGGGAGAGGTGCCATGAGTACTGACCTGTTGGAGCAGCTGCGCGCGTACGGCGACCACTACCGGGCATCGGTGCCCCGAGTCGAGTTGGAGCAGGTCACACAGCCTGTCTACCGCCCCAGCCCTCCAGTAACGGCTGGCCGCTCCAGGTGGCGATGGCTGGCAGCGCTGGCAGCCGCAGGGCTGGTGCTGGTGGTCATTGGAGCCGTAGCTCTTCTGTCACCTCGGGGTGGTGAAGGCGTGCCGGTGCTTGAGGAACCTCCGGTCGTGATTCACGAGCCGGGCGAGTCCATTTCAGAGGGCTTGCCTGACGGTCGAGCGACCCGGCTGGCCTCCCTAGCAGCGGACGGCGAGGTGTGGGCGCTGACCGCGGTCAGAGAAGGTGTCGAGGTCCTCTCCCGATTCGATGGCGTCGCCTGGACCAGCTACCCGGAGATACCGGTGACCCATGTCGCATACATCGGTGAGCGGATCCGGACATCGCCCACCGGGGACATCTGGGTCGTCTCACAGGACGAGAGCTACTCCGACGATCCCGCCAACCCTGACCCCTGGTTCCGGTTGTCGCATTTCGATGGGAGCGCCTGGAGCGTTCACGAACTCGGTCACCTACCCCTGCTCGGCAGTTTCGAGGTGAGTCCCGACGGCAGCGTCTGGTTCGGTACCTGGGTTGGGGTGGCCAGGTTCGACGGGCAGCGGCTCGAGGAGTGGCGTTTCGTCACCGGGGAGGTCGCATCCTGTTGCGGGGTTAAATGGGTCGCGTTTGCTCCCGACGGCACCGTTTGGACGCAGGGCGACAAGGGCGTATCCCGATTCGACGGAGACGACTGGACCCACTACACGCCTGATGATGGACTGGCTTCCTCACATGTCCACTCTCCCGTGCAGTTCGCCGCCAACGGCACAGTGTGGGCTTCCGGCCGTGAGGGCGTGTCGGTCTTCGACGGGTCAACCTGGGAGGCCTATACATCGGCCGAAGGTCTCGATGCCGATGTCGAGGCGTGGCGGGTGATCCTGACCCCCGATGGAGTCGCGTGGGCGGTGGCGCAAGAATCACTGCCTTTTGCCTCGTGGGATCCGACGACCGCGCGCGGCCTGTACCGTTTCGACGGAGCGACCTGGCAACCCCTCACCGAGACCGCACCACCGCCTCTTTGGAAGATAGCGTTCGATGACGATGGGATTGCGTGGGCGCTGACCCAAGTAGGCGTGGTCTCTTTCGACGGGAGCGCCTGGAATGTCCACGATCCCGGAGTCGGGGTCGTCGAGGGGTACGAGTTGAGTCCCAAAGATGGCTCCGCTTGGGCCTATGGGAGGGGAGGCGTAGCCCGATTCGACGGCCAATCCTGGCACCCACTGGCCGACGAGGACGGGCAGGCGTTCGATCTCGTGAAAGATCTCATCTTCTCGCCAGACGGGCATGCGTGGCTCACGACAGGCGCCCACGTAACCAGACTCGCACCGGCCGGTTAGAAGGGCTCTTCGCGTGGATGAGTCTCCCCCTAGGGGAGAGGGAGCGCCGTCGCTTAAAGCGCGCAGAACGTCTGATCCGCTCACATAACACCAACACGGCCGACTGCACATAACGGCACTTATCGAGCGTCGGTGCGGGAACCGCGAAGAGGCAGTTCAGGCAGCGCCGATATCGACTCGGAGCCGGACTTCCCCCCGATTCAGCTGTGGGGTTGCAAAGCCCTACTCCCAATTCGTGTCTGCCGCACTCTTGGGGTGGCTTCTACGTGCAGTCGCCAGGAGCCCGATTCCTCCAAGAAGGAAGAGCAAGCCAACTGTGCCGAGTCCTGTCGTTCCGCTCGCGCCGGTGACCGGAAGAGTCTCGCCAGTCGTGGGCGGGGTCGTGACTACGGTCGCCAGTACTGCCGTGGTGGTCGGCGCCTCCGTGGTGGTCGTCTCCGCCACAGTCGTCGTGGTCCCCTCGACAACGGCGATGGTGGTGGTCGGTGCCAACGTGGTGGTTGGAGCCACCGTCGTCGTCGGAGCCAACGTGGTAGTTGGAGCCAGCGTGGTTGTTGTCGTTGGGTTATTGAACGGCGGGCAGTCGATTTCCACATCGAGGCCACCGGAGAAGACCCGATCGGGACCAAGGGTCAACGTAACGGTGACCGTTTCGGCCAAGGTGATAAGGCCTCCTGCGAACACGGTGCCGTTGGCCGTGTTCTCCACATCGAGGATCTCCACTGAGGTGGCCGAACTGATGAGAAGATCAGAGTCCGGATGCACGGAGCTTTGATTCCGAGCAACCGCCGTCGCGTCACAAGTTTCGCCCTGACTCTCAACCGGTACATCGACTTCGGCGAGCACGTGCTGGGAACCGGCCGGGCCGAAAACAACTGTGTCAATTGGGATGCTGAAATCAACTGTCGCGGCCAGCGCCGGTACTACTCCGATCAGCATCGCTATCGACAGCAAGGCTGCGAATCGAAGTACCCGCCGACCCGTGCTGTTGTGCCTCGCGCCCAGACGCCGCCCGATTCTCATTGTGCCCCCTCCTTGTCATCCGCCCACAGTCAGTGGTAACACCACCACTTTGTGTGGTTGAGCCCAACCTATCAGCCGGGCTGGCTGTGACAACCGAGGCCATCTAACCGCGGGGTAGGAAAAGCGATGCCCTCGATGTGACTAGTCCCCACGAGGGGTATCCAGTGCTGGACGACGGGACCGTGTGTAGTGTTCGCCGTCACGGGTGGCTTACTGGGAGTGTGAGCCGCTTTTGGGGGGCGACCCGGCACATGCGTGGGTCGCTCCTGTCTGGAACCCCGTGCTCGTAACACTGAACCTGCTTACCCGCCCTTAGGTAGTTTCTTCTCTGGAGGAGACGGCCCAACCGGTACTCGACAGCGTGAGATTCCTCGGCGAATAGAGTCTCAGACCTCAGCCCGAGGGAGCAACAGATGTCGCAGGCCAAGGAGCTCGTGAAGCGCTATTTCGCCGAGGTGTGGGACCCGGCCAACCCCGGGGATCCGGAAGCGCTCCGCCGCATTCTGAGTCCGTCTTTCAAGCGCCATGTCTCACCCGTCGTACCGCCTTTGGACCGAGAGGGGCAGATAGAGCGCCTGGCGGGCATCGTGGCCGCGCTTCCTGACATCAACTTCAGGTTGGAGGAGCTGGTCGGCGAGGGTGATTTCGCGGCCGCTCGGGCCACCCTGAGGGGCACGCATCTGGGGGATTTCGCCGGTATCCCGGGAACGGGCAAAGAAGTGACCGTGTCCGTGATCGACGTGTTCCGCGCCGAGGGCGATCAGTTCGCCGAGCAGTGGGGTGGTCCAGATGTTTGGGACATGGTCCGCCAGCTGGGCTTCAAGGTCACTGCGGATCAGTGATCAAGGGCGGCCCTGGCCGCCACCAGATTCGGGGTGTCGAACCCCTCAGTGAAGGTGTCATAGATCGTCTGCAGCCGTTCCCGAGCGGCGGACTCCTGTTCCGTGCCCCGCTTGACGCTTAGGAGGCGGGTGGCGGCTTGGAGCTCCGACATTCGCATTCCCATCGCCTTGGACCATTCATATGCGTGCTCGTACCAGACCTCGGCTTGCGCAGTGTCGCGCTGGGGCAGGCGCAGCAGCAGATCGCCCCGCAGGAGGGCGTTCTCCGGGTCACCGAGGGAGGGTTCCCTCTCGTCGTCCATGGTTGCGGCTATGAGCTTGAGCGCTTTGGGAATCTCCCCTGCCATGGCCCAGGCCTGCGCGCGCAGATTCTGAACCATTGGCCAAAAGACGGGGGGTGTAGCCATTCCCTGGTAGAGAGCCATACCGCTCTCGACCTCGGCGACCCCTTCGTCGGGATCACCGGTAGCAACTTTCGTGGTCCCCTGTAGCACCAGGGCCAGGGCTCGCCAGATCTGATAGTCATAGGCGTTCGCCATTGCCAATAGCTCGTTGGCGAGCCCGGCGACCGACTCGAAGTCCTGCCGCAACAGATCGAGGAAGGCCATGTGAAACAGTGCGTATGCCTTGGAGTAGGGGTGACTGATTTCTTCAGTCACGCGAGCGGCCCGAGCCGACCGTTCCAACGAACGGTCTGGGAAACCGAGCATCCATAGGAGCAGCGCGGAAGCGGTCAGCGCGGCCACGCCCGAGATTGGGCCCAGGCGAAATCGCTCCGAGTCGGCTCGACTCGGCTCAAACAACGAGATCGCCTGGTCGAGATGGTCGAGGCTTTCGTCGGTGGATATGAGGCTGGCGCCGAGCACGAGATGCGCATCTACCTGCAATGAGTGGTCGCTCTGGTCGGTAGCGAGGTCCAGCAATTCGCGACCGACCTCGGCGCTTTTGTCGAATTCCCCCCGCAGGAGATAGAGGCTGGCGAGGCTGCGCAGTACGGGAAAACGCTGCGGCGCGTCCTCCGCGTCCTCGGAAAGTTTGAGTGCCTTGGCAAAGGCCTCCTCGACCTCCGCCGTGTACCCACGAACGGCCATCAACGCCCTTGCGAGGCTCATCTGGAGAGCGATTTCGTCGCGAACACGTTCGGGGGTCTCGGGCTCCAGCGACAGCAGGCCCAGAAGGTCGTTAGTCAAGTCGATAGCACCGTGGTACCAGCCCTCCGCGTCGTAGACAGTCCAGAGTGGGTCGAGGAACTCGTTGAGCCTCAGCAGTTCGCCCTCGCCCACCCAGTAGCGCCAGGCGGCTTGCAGGTTGCCGACGTCGGGCGCAACGGCAGCCAGAGCGTCCTCGCGATCAGTGCCTACGAGGCCTGGCCGTGCGTCGACCGCCAGCTCGAGAAAATGTTCGGCGTGGGTCCGATGAAGGGCTGCCGCCAACTCGGGGTCTTCCGCCAAACGTTCGCTTGCGTACTCGCGGATCGTCTCCAACATCGAAAACCGGCTTCCCGTAGCCGCCTCGACCGAGCGGATAAGGCTCTTGTCGACGAGCGACTCCAGGCCGTCCAAAACCTCGTCGGCGGTGAGGGCTCTCGCTCGCGCAGCTACATCCTCAACGGAGGAGTAGTCCGCGCCAGAGAAGACGCTGAAGAGTTTAAAGAGGCGCCGTTCCTCCTCCGTGAGCAGGTCGTAGCTCCACTCAATCGTTCCGCGCAGCGTTTGTTGACGGCCGGGTAGATCGCGGGCTCCGCTTCTCAGCAGGTCGAGCCTGCTCTCCAGACGACCGAGTAGGTCTTGCGGTGAGAAAAGCTTCAGTCGCGCCGCCGCCAGCTCGATCGGCAGCGGCAAACCGTCCAGACGAATGCAGATCGCCGCCACCGCGACTCCGTTGTCGGTTGTTAACTCGAAGTCGGGTCGTACCTCGGAAGCCCGCTCTACAAGAAGCAATACTGCCTCGGAGGAGAAGATCTCGGATGGGTCGCCACCGGGCGACGGAAGTGAAAGGGGAAGCACGGGATAGACATGCTCTCCCCGGACGTTAAGGGCCTCTCGGCTCGTAATGAGGACTTTCAGGCGGGGGCAGGAGGCCAGCAGCTCCGCAATGGGTATAGCTGCTTCGGTGACCTGCTCGAAGTTGTCGAGCAGGAGCAGCATTTGGCGCGGCTCCAAGCCTCGTTTGAGCGTCTCCAAGGGTGGATCCTCGCCCGCACTGTCCATGCCGACCGTCCGCACGATGGCAGACAGAGCCGCCTCCGCCTCACGTTCGGCGGCGAGCTCAACGAAGTACAAGCCGTCGGCGAACCGGTCGATGTTGTCGGCCGCGGCTTGAAGGGCGAGCCGGGTCTTCCCGGTTCCACCGGGCCCGGTCATTGTCACCAATCTGACTGGGTCGTTGTCCAGCAGCGCCCGAAGCTGTGCGAGCTCGTCGTCCCTGCCTAGGAATACCGAAGCCAACGTCGGCAGGTTGTTGGGGCGCAGGTCGAGCGTGACCAACGGCGGGAACGTATCGGGAAGACCGGCCTCGATGACCTGGAACAGCTGCTCCGGTCCGGCCAGATCCTTTAGCCGGTGCTGGCCCATGTCTCGCAGGTTGGTCGCCGCGTCGTCGTCCATCAGCTCTCTCGTTGATCCGGACAGGATCACCTGACCGCCATGAGCCGCGGACATGATGCGGGCGGCGCGGTTGACGGTCGGGCCGAAGTAATCGTCGGCCCGCGTTTGGGCCTCGCCGGTGTGGATGCCCACGCGGACTCGCAGTGGCCCGGTCTCCTCCCACGGCTCGTCCTGTATCCTGTGCTGAGCGAGAAGGCTGGCGGCTACCGCATCGATGGGATCCTCGAATACGGCCATCACGCCGTCGCCGGTCGTCTTGACCACAACTCCGTCCGACTCCTGAATCGCGGTCCGTAGGATCTCATCGTGGCGCTGGAGGGCACCGCGCATGGCTTCAGGGTGTCGCTCCCAGAGCTGGGTGCTCGACTCGATGTCCGTGAACAGGAAGGTCAGCATTGTGCGCTTATCAACGGAGACGGTACCTATAACCGGTCGCATAGGTAGGGTCGCAGGCGAGATCACTGTGGCGACGTACCAAGAGACCTACGACAGATCGCTTACCGACCCGGAGGGTTTCTGGGCGGAAGCCGCCCGGCTGATCGACTGGGACCGCCCGCCCACCCAGATCCTGGACGATTCCAACGCGCCCTTCTACCGCTGGTATGTGGGCGGAGTCCTCAACACGAGCTACAACGCTCTGGACCGCCACGTCGAGAGTGGCCGAGCCTCTCAGCCGGCTCTGATCTACGACAGCCCGGTGACCGATACCGTTCTCACTTACACCTTCGAGGAGCTGCGGGACGAGGTGGCGCGTCTGGCCGGCGCGCTCACCGACCTAGGCGTGGAGAAGGGCGACAGAGTCATCATCTACATGCCGATGGTGCCGCAAGCCGCCATGGCGATGCTGGCCTGTGCCCGCATCGGGGCCGTTCACTCGGTCGTGTTCGGCGGCTTCGCGGCCAACGAGCTGGCTACGCGAATCGATGACGCCGAGCCCAAAGTGATCCTGTCGGCTTCCTGTGGAATCGAGCCGGGGCGCATCGTCTCCTACAAGCCTCTTCTGGATGAGGCGATCGCATTGGCGAGCCACGAGCCCGAAACTTGCGTGATCCTGCAGCGGCCGATGGAAACCGCCTCGCTCGTGCCGGGCAGGGACCGGGATTGGTCCGAAGTGGTCGCATCCGCCGCGCCGGTTGGCTGGACGCCCGTCGCCAGCACTGATCCTCTCTACATCCTTTACACGTCCGGCACTACGGGACAGCCCAAGGGAGTCGTGCGCGACAACGGCGGCCACGCGGTGGCGCTGACCTGGAGCATGAGCAACCTCTACGGCGTCGAGCCCGGCGAGGTGTATTGGGCTGCCTCCGACCTGGGCTGGACGGTCGGCCACTCCTACATCACCTACGGTCCGCTCTTTCACGGCTGTACGACCGTTCTCTACGAGGGCAAACCGGTCGGCACGCCCGATCCCGGGGCCTTCTGGAGGGTGATCTCCGATCATGGCGTCTCGGCGCTGTTCACGGCTCCGACAGCCTTCCGGGCGATCAAGCGGGAGGATCCCCCCGGCGAGTTCATGAAGCCGTACGACCTTTCTCGATTCAGAACGTTGTTCCTGGCCGGCGAGCGATGCGACCCCGACACGCTGCACTGGGCGGAAGAGAGACTCGGTGTGCCGGTCATCGACCACTGGTGGCAGACCGAGACGGGCTGGCCGATCGCCTGCAATCCAATGGGAATCGAGCCGCTCCCCGTCAAGCCCGGCTCACCGACTGTGGCGGTCCCCGGCTACGACGTCCGGGTGGTGGATGACCACGGAGGTGAGCTGGGCCCGGACGAGATCGGCGCGATCGTGATCAAGCTGCCTCTGCCTCCGGGAACTCTGCCCACCCTCTGGCAGGCGGATGACCGGTTCGTGGAGAGCTACCTGACCCGGTACCCCGGCTATTACATGACCGCCGACGCCGGCTTCAAAGACTCGGACGGCTATCTGTCGATCATGAGCCGCCTGGACGACGTGATCAACGTGGCCGGTCATCGCCTATCGACCGGCGCGATGGAGGAGGTGCTTTCCGAACATCCGGCGGTGGCCGAGTGCGCTGTCATCGGGGTCGCCGACGAGCTGAAGGGCCAGTTACCCCTCGGCTTCCTGGTCCTCAGTGCCGGCACCGACCATGACCACGACACCGTCGTGGCCGAGACCGTGGCTCTGGTAAGGGAGCGCATCGGTCCTGTGGCCGCTTTCAAGCAGGCTGCGGTCGTCGACCGGCTACCGAAGACCCGCTCCGGCAAGATCCTGCGCGGCACCATGCGCAAGATCGCCGATGGCGAGGAGTACACGACACCTGCCACTATCGACGATCCCGAGATCCTCAACGAGATTCGTATGTCGCTGAAGGAGCTCGGTTACCCGAGGTGAGCGGCCCGGAGACGCTCGCCTACGGTCCCGAGCCCGATCACGTCGGCGATCTGCGAGTTCCGGACGGAGACGCGCCTCACCCTGTCGTAGTGCTGCTGCACGGCGGCTTTTGGAGAGAGCAGTGGCGGCGCGATCTGATGGACGGCCTGGCGACGATGCTCACCCGGGCCGGGTTCGCGACCTGGAACCTGGAGTACCGGCGCATAGGCCGGGGAGGGGGTTGGCCTGCCACTCTGTTGGATGTCGCCGACGGAGTGGACCACCTGTCTTCGATTCCCGGCCTCGATCTGAAGCGCGTTGTCGTACTGGGCCATTCCGCCGGTGGCCACCTGGCGCTGTGGGCCGCGGGACGTCAGGGGCTGGCCGCCGGCCTGCCGGGAGCGGATCCAGCGGTGACTCCGGAAAGCGTGCTGGCTTTAGCTCCCGTTGCGGACCTCGAGCAAGCCGATGCGCTGGCCCTCGATGATCACGCGGTCTCAGAGTTCCTTCGTGGTCCCAGCGAGGAGAAGTTTCGGGCGGCATCCCCGATCCGACTGCTCCCTCTGTCCGTCCGTCAGGTGATCGTGCATGGAGATGACGACCGGTTGGTGCCGGTCGAGATGAGCCGCCGCTACGTAAAGGCCGCCCGCGCCGCCGGCGACGAAGTCACTTACGAAGAGCTAAAGGGCGGGGATCATATGTCGCTAATCGATCCCGGCTCGGAGGCAGTGGCGCGGTGGCTGGAGCTCTTGGGCGAGAGATAGCGCTCGGCAGCACGGGAGGCATGTGCCATCGTGTCTGAGTCCAGAGCCGATTCCTCTATTCGATAGGTCTGCTCGAACGCCGCGATCAGAGACGCCACGATCTCCCCATAGTCAGTGGTGACGCCGGCTCCCCGGATGTCACCCGTCGTTTCGGGCCGCCAGGTGAAGTCCAGGGCCTCGTATACGGGCTCGAGGACGGAACGGATCAGATCGGCGCCGTCGACCACGAGTACTCCGCCCATGTGGGACGCACCTGATGAGATCCGCTGGCCAACACCGAATATCTTGTGGCGGCCGCCGACACTGATGCTGTGCTGCCCGGGGCAGTACTCGCCGGGAACCTCGCCGATCTGAGCGTTCACGCCGATGTTCTTCAGCGCCGAGCTGACGTACCGGGAGATCTCCTCGAAACGATCCTCGATCCCACGTCGAGGCTCGTCCGATGGGATCGCCCACGAAATAGCGATTGTGCCTGGATGAAAGATCGCCGCCCGACCACCCGCCAGCCGCTCAGTAGCTTCGAAACCAAGCCCTCGGGCGATGTCAACGGCTTCCTGGTAGCCGCTCAGGTGAATCTCTCTGCGCCCGAACGCGACGTTCTTTCCCGGCTGATGGATGCGAAGCGTCTCGGGGCGAGAGCCCGATCCGACCTGCCGGAGGATGATGGCGCTAATGGCAGTATCCATCTCGGGCCGGTCCGGCGTGCCTTGGCGTAACAGCTCGATGGTGCGCATCTGGCGGGAACGTTCCGGTGCTGGGCGTCGTCCGTACGGTAGAACGAAAGGCGAAATGACAAGGAAGCTCCTGCTGCTGTTCATGGCGCTGGTGGCGCTCGGCGCCTGCGGGTCGGATCCACTTGCCAACCTGGGCGGGCGAACCAGGAGCTTCTTGGACTTGGCGGAGGAGCCTGATGCTCCTGAGCCAGCGGCCGCAAGCCCATCCACGCTTCCCCCGCCGATCGAGGAACTCCACGGCCTCGAGGGAATCCAGTGGTACAGGCAAGATGATCCCATCTGGGGGCCAAATGGCCTCGACACACTGGAGCCAGAGCAGGTTCTCGAGGTCATTTGGGCGCAGAGCTCCCGCCGAGACAGCTTTGTCCAGTCTTCTCCGGCCGAGATCGCAGCGGGCCTTCCCGAGATTGAGTTTCCGAGTCTCATTCCGGGCGAAGTCGGCTTTGTCTCCAGCCAGTTGCTGTTCAGCATCGAGACTGGGGATCTCGCCCAAGACTTTCAGGCCGCTTTTGGGCTCTGGTCGGTGTTCCCATATACGCAGAGCCGCGAGAGCGGACAGCGGGGAGCGCTCTGGGTCGGATCTGCTACCAGCGGGGTGGTCTACGTCGATTCCGCGGACGGAGAGCTCGCTTGTCCAGATCTCGGCATCGAGGGGGCTCGTTCCTGCCGCGTAACTCCGATCGGAACCCTGGTGGGTTGGTGGTATGAGATTCCCGACGGCGGGCGACTGGTTTGGTTTGACGGCCTCTATCGCTACGAGCTCTTCCTGCGGTCCGCCCTCGACGACCAGATGGCGGTCCGCATGGCCGAATCCATGCAGAGGTTGAGCGAACTAGCGCCCTAAACCGTCAATTCCTTCGCCCCGATAGCCTGGGTGGACACGGAGAGGAGTCGTTATCTTTCACGGCGGCGGCTGGTTCGCCTACATGCGGCACGACGAGGAGGTGGACCGGCCCGATCTCAGTGCGGCGCTGCTGCGCCGCGTCTTCTCCTATGGGCGTCCATATCGAGGCTGGATAGCCCTGGTTCTCACGACCATCATCGTCAGTGCCGTTCTAGCCGTGATCCCCGCCATCCTCATGCGGGAACTCCTCGACGTGGCGATTCCGACTCAGGACATCGGGCTCCTCACCCTGCTCGGTATCGCCATGATCGCCGTCCCGCTGCTGAATGTGGGCGTCGGCGGCGTGCAGGGGTGGGCCGCCTCCCGTGCAGGTGAGGGCATCATCTTCGACCTGCGCCGCCAACTCTTCGAGCATCTACAAGGAATGTCCTTGCGCTTCTTCACGGCCACCCGTACCGGGGAGATCATGGCTCGACTGTCTAATGACGTAATCGGGGCACAGCGAGCGGTGACCGGGACTTTCGTGACGATCGCCTCCAACGTTCTGTCCGCAGCGGCCATCCTCATAGTTATCTTTCGAACGGAGTGGCGTCTGTCGTTGTTGGCGCTGGCGGCACTCCCTATCTTCATCGTCGCCGCTCGTCGTGTTGCCCGAGTGCTCCGCCGCGTCACCGAACGGCAGATGGAGCACAACGCCGAGATGTCGGCCGTTCTATCGGAGACGCTGAATGTCAGTGGGGCCTTGCACGTAAAGCTGTTTGGACGGGCTCCGCATGAAGCGAAGCGCTTCTCTGATGAGGCGGCTCATGTGCGAGATCTGGGCGTCCTACGGTCGGTCATTGGCCGATGGTTCTTCGCCGGTCTCGGGCTCATCTCAGCCTTCGCCACCGCACTGGTCTTTTGGGTGGGTGGCCTGCTCGTCATCAATGGGGAGATGACCGTCGGGACCATCGTGATGCTGTCGACCCTTGTAGTGCAACTCTTCTCGCCGCTGTCGGGCCTTTCTAATGCACGGGTGGAGTTCGCCACCGCGCTCGTCTCGTTCGAACGGGTTTTCGAAGTGCTCGACCTACCTCAGGAGATCGCCGAGAAGCCTGACGCGGTCTCGTTGGCCCAAATCGAAGGTGCGGTTGCCTTTCGTAACGTCAGCTTCAAGTACCAGACGGACGGACGAGCTGGCCTACAGCAGGTCAAGCGGTTCTCGAGGTCGGCTTATGAAAGAGCTGGTGGGGTGCCCCAGCAGACCTCTCCTTCGCGGACTATGGCTCTGAGCGACCTCTCATTTCGGATCGAACGGGGTGAGCTAGTTGCTCTCGTCGGGCCAAGCGGCGCCGGCAAGACGACGGTTTCCTACCTCGTGCCTCGCCTTTACGACGTGGTCGAGGGCGCCGTCGAAATCGACGGACACGACATTCGGGACCTGACTCTCGACTCGCTCTCGCGTGGAATTGGGATCGTCACCCAAGAGGCATACCTGTTTCACGACAGCATCGCCTCCAATCTGCGCTACGCCCACCCAGAGGCCACGCTCGAGGAGCTGGAGGCGGCGTGCCGAACCGCCAACATTCACGACTTCATCGAATCACTCCCGGCCGGCTATGACACGGTCGTAGGGGAGCGCGGCTATCGGCTTTCTGGTGGTGAGAAACAGCGGGTGGCCCTGGCCAGGGTCATTCTCAAGGATCCGAGCATCTTGATTCTCGACGAGGCCACCTCGCATCTGGATGCTAAGTCCGAGGCCCTCATCCAGAGTGCGCTGGATCGGGTGATGGCGGGTCGAACCTCTCTCGTGATTGCTCATCGCCTCTCCACGATCCTCGCCGCCGACCGGATTCTCGTACTGGACCAGGGGCGGCTAGCCGAGGAGGGGACCCACCAGGATCTGATTGGAGCGAACGGTCTCTACGCCGCTCTGTACGAGACCCAGTTTCAGCCCGCGGCGGTCTGATGCATGCCGCTATCGCCGAAGCCGCGGGCCGGATCGCGGGTCATGTTCGCCCGACGCCCGTCATCGAGGTCGGGATCGGGAGTGGGAGTGTTGTATTGAAGCTCGAGCTTCTTCAGCACACCGGTTCGTTCAAGCCCAGGGGCGCCTTCAATCGGATCCTGTCAGCCGACGTTCCGGAAGCCGGCGTGATCGCAGCCTCCGGCGGGAACCATGGCCTGGCGGTTGCCTACGCCGCCTCGAAGCTCGGAATCGCTTCTGAGATCTTCGTCCCCGAGGTCACCCCCGCCGTGAAAGTAGAGCGCCTCCGCAGCTACGGCGCAGAAGTCACGGTGATCGGGGAGTTCTACGCCGACGCGCTCGACGCCAGCACGGAACGAGCCCAGGGAACCGATGCACTCGTCATACATGCGTACGACCAGCCCGAAGTCGTAGCTGGGCAAGGCACCCTGGGTATGGAGCTGATGGGGCAAGCCTCCGGCATCGACACGATCCTCGTCTCAGTTGGAGGGGCAGGCCTGATCGGCGGAATGGCTGGGTGGGTGGCGGGCCGCGCCCAGATCATTGGCGTAGAACCGCGTCTTGCGCCGACGCTGGCCCAGGCGCTCGAGGCAGACCAACCCGTCGACGTCGAGGTGGGCGGAATCGCCGCCGATTCGCTGGGAGCCAAGCGTGTAGGCGACATCGCCTTTGAGCAGTGTCGCCTGTATGTGGACCGGGTTGTGTTGGTGGGGGACTCGCAGATCGCCAGTGCTCAGCGTTGGATCTGGGAGGAACTCCATTTGATTGCCGAGCCGGGAGGAGCAACCGCCCTCGCGCCGCTGTTGGACGGTTCTTACGTTGCCGAGCCCGGTGAGCGGGTCGCCGTCATCGTTTGCGGTTCCAACACGGATCCGGCCCGGTTCTCGGCCTGACTAGGCACCGAGGTTTTGGGCCATGAGGGGATCAGTGGGAGCCAATAGGAGGTTCTCTCCGTTATGGCTCAACCAGAGGCCGGGCTGCGCCTCTAGCCAGACGTAAGGAGGCAAGCCCTCGGACCACGTCCGACCTAGGGCCGGAGGCCGATAGATGAGCACCTCCGGACCCGGGCTCCGAATCGCAGGAAGCCGGCCAATGAGCTCGAAACGACCGAACAACTGTGCCATTCCCTCCGCCGGATCTATGGCCGCTCCGTCAGCCAGGAACCTCACAGTGTCGGATTCGAGCTGAACTTCGATCATGAGAGACATACTGACAAGGGGGTGTGACATATCTCGGCGGCCGGGGGGGCCACAACCACCGGTGCCCTAATGTGAACTGCCTGAAATGGGGAGAAACGCTTGACGATTCTCGACTTTCTCGAAACCGAGACAACAGGTCTGCGGGACGAAGGTCTTTTCAAAGAGGAACGGGTGATCACCTCACCACAGGGCGCCGCCATCCTTGTGGCCGATGGCACCGAGGTGATCAACTTCTGTGCCAACAACTATCTGGGCTTAGCCAACCATCCCGCGGTCGTGGAAGCCGCCACAGAAGCACTCCAGGTGTATGGATTCGGCATGTCGTCGGTTCGGTTCATCTGCGGGACTCAGAGCGTCCATAAGGAGCTTGAGCGGCGACTGTCAGACTTCTTGGGCACCGACGACACGATCCTCTACTCGTCGTGCTTCGACGCCAACACTGGTTTGTTCGAAACGCTTCTCTCGGAGCAGGACGCGGTCATATCCGACGAGCTCAACCACGCCTCGATCATCGACGGGATCCGGCTGTGCAAGGCTCGCCGGTATCGGTACACCTCCGGCGACATGGGCGACCTCGAGCTCCAATTGCGCCAGTCCCAGGATGCTCGCTTTCGGCTCATTGCCACAGACGGCGTCTTCTCCATGGATGGTTCGTTTGCCAACCTCCCGGAGATCTGTGACCTCGCCGATCGCTACGACGCTTTGGTGATGGTCGACGACTCGCACGCAGTTGGATTCGTGGGGCCAAACGGACGCGGAACCCATGAGTACCACGACGTCATGGGAAGAGTCGACATCATCACGGGCACCCTCGGCAAGGCGCTAGGAGGCGCCTCCGGCGGATACACGGCGGGCCGGCAGCAGATCATCGACTGGCTCCGGCAGCGGTCCCGGCCCTACCTGTTCTCGAACACACTGGCGCCGACGATCGCGGCGACGTCCATCAAGGTGCTGGACCTGCTGGCTGACGGTGACGAGCTTCGCAGCCGGCTAGCAGCGAACTCGCGGCGCTTTCGGCGCGGGATGGAGAGTCTCGGGTTCTCTCTCCTCGGCGATGAGCACCCGATCATTCCGGTCATGCTCGGCGACGCTCGACTGGCCACCGATATGGCCGACCTGCTGCTGACCGAGGGAATCTATGTGATCGGTTTCTCGTATCCGGTGGTTCCGAAGGGCATGGCGCGGATACGTACTCAGATGTCTGCGGCTCACACCGAGGCTCAGGTCGATCGCGCCCTCGAGGGGTTCGAGAAGGTTGGTAGGAAGCTGGGCGTCGTCTCGTGAGAGCGCTGGTTAAGGCGAAGACGGAGCGGGGGCTGTGGCTAGAGGACGTTTCGCTTCCCGAGCCCGGACCCGAGGAGGTGCTCATCGAAGTCCGTCACACGGCGCTGTGTGGCACCGATCTGCATATCTATCGGTGGGACGAGTGGGCATCGGAGACCATTCCGGTTCCTATGGTCGTTGGACACGAGTTCTTCGGAACCGTGGCAGATATCGGAAGCGAGGTGACCGGCTTCCAACCTGGCGATCGTGTATCCGGCGAGGGACACATCACGTGTGGTCACTGCCGTAATTGCCGGGCAGGCCGTCGGCATCTTTGCCGGGAGGCCGAGGGAATCGGCGTGGATCGCCCGGGCGCATTCGGCGAGTACCTCGTCATGCCCGAAGACAATGCCTTCTTGGTGCCGGACGACATCTCCGACGACATTGCCACCATCCTCGATCCCCTTGGCAATGCCACCCACACGGCGCTGGCCTTCGACCTGGTAGGCGAGGACGTGCTGATCACCGGAGCGGGGCCGATCGGCTTGATGGCGGCAGCTATTTCCCTTCACGTCGGCGCCCGTTTCGTGGTGGTTACTGACCTGAACCCCTTCCGCCTCGAACTAGCCGGTGAGTTCGGCGTAAGCCGCGCCGTTGATGCACGCTCGTTGGACCTCGCCCAGGTGATGGACGACCTGGGAATGTTGGAAGGCTTCGACGTCGGGATGGAGATGTCGGGCAGTCCAGACGCCTTTCGAGACATGCTGGAGGTGATGATTCACGGAGGTCGCGTGGCCGTCTTGGGAATCCCGACTGCCGAGATGAGCACCGACTGGAAACAGATAATCTTCAAAGGTCTCACCGTGCAGGGCATCTACGGACGTGAGATCTTCGAGAGCTGGTACAAAATGACGAGCATGCTGCAGAGCGGCTTGGACATTCGTCCGGTCATCACTCACCACTTCCCGGTTGAGCAGTTTGAGGAAGCGTTCGCCGTCGTCTCCTCCGGACGCGCCGGCAAGGTGCTACTCGACTGGACGTGAGGGGTTTTTCCGAGGCGGGCTAGTGAGTCAGCTCGTCGACGAACCCCGGCTCCTGATCAGGCTCGGTCGTAGGCGGAGCACCGGGAATCACAAGTAGCGGTCGGCGGCTCTCCTGCATTACCCGAACCGAGACGCTGTCCCAGTCCGGAAACAGTGGACGGGTAGCACCCAACATGATCAGGTCCGCATCGATCTGATCAGCAACCTCGTGGATGATCTCCGCGGGATCCTCTCCTTCGCGGTAGATCACTTCATGTGGCAGACCGCGGGAGGCAAGCGCAGACGCCAACGGCTCCGTTCGCTTGCGACCCCGCTCCTCGACGTAGTTGGCGGCCAGATCCGGAGGCGGCTCGGCGCCCGCGTCGGCCTCGAGCGGCCTCCAGATAGGTGTCTCGAGTGTGTCGAGAAACGGATGTGGTACCTCTACTACGGTCAGAACCGTGACGTGCTGGGCAGCACCTAGCCAGCGATCCATGAGGTCGGCGACACGGGCCGGGGAGAGCGCGCCTGCAGTAGCAATCAGGATGCGCACGGGAACAGGTTAGGCCAGGTTCGAGCGCTACTACCACCAGCTATTCCGACTGATCGTCGGTACTTTAGAAATGTTCAGGGAACGTTCGCTGCGACTCCGGCAGGCCGTGGCACTCTGGGGCGCCGTGTCAGTGACATACGATGTGGCCATGCCACGCGATGTTCCTCTGGTTCTCGTTGTCGATGACGAGCCGCTGGTCCGTGAGGTCGTCTGTCGCTACCTACAGCGAGACGGATTCGCCGTCGCGGCAGCCGCGGACGGATCAGAAGCGATGGAGCTCTACCAGCGCCAGCAGCCAGACCTGGTGGTACTAGACCTGATGCTGCCTATCAAGGACGGGCTGAGCATCCTGACCGAGATGCGGCAGGCTTCCAACACGCCCGTAATTCTCTTATCGGCACGCAGAGACGAGGCCGACCGAGTTCAAGGCCTCGAGCTGGGCGCCGACGACTATGTGGTCAAACCATTCTCCCCTCGAGAGCTGAGTGCAAGGGTGAGGTCCGTGCTCCGACGAACCGGGGGTCGCGGGGCCGAGACCGGACGACTCGACTTCGACAATCTCAGCATCGATCGTTCGACGAGAGACGTCGTAGTCCGAGAAGAGCGGGTGCAGCTGACCCCTAAGGAGTTCGATCTCTTGGCTTTCTTGGCCGAGTCTCCTCGTCAGGTGTTCAGCCGGGGCCAGATACTCAAAGAGGTATGGGACTCGTCTCCCGATTGGCAGGATCCGGCCACCGTGACCGTTCATGTGCGGCGTCTCCGCCAGAAGATCGAGGTTGACCCGGAACAGCCCCGATGGCTCGTAACCGTCTGGGGAGTCGGCTACCGGTTCGAGCCGTGAGGCTCCCTCTCGCCGCAGTCGCCGCGCTGGTGCTGGCGATCCTGGTCGCCGAGATAGTCCTGCAGCCGACTGCCGGCGATCGGCTGGCGCTCGTCGCCATATTCGCGACGATCACGCTTGCCACTGCGGGCGTAGGCCTGGCACTACGGGGTTTCCGCTTTCGGTCCCTTCGCCGAGCGGTCTTCGTCGTCGCGATCGGGTCCGTCGGCGCCGCCGCTCTGGCCGTGGCTCTGAGCGCGGGCTTGATGTTCATCAGCCCCCACGATCTTCGGCTTGTTCTGGTCGCGTTGGGGCTCGGTGTGGGCCTGGGCGTGATCGTGGCTGCGACGGTCTCGGGCCCGCTGACCAATGACTTGCGTGCGGTCGGCGAGACGGCACGACGCGTCGGACAGGGTGACCTCTCGGCGCGCACGGGGATCGATCGTCCTGACGAGCTCGGCGACGCCGCTCGGGCCCTGGATGCAATGGTGGAGGCTTTAGCGGTGGCCCAGGAGGAACGAGCCAGGCTGGATCGCTCGCGGAACGAGTTCTTGGCCGCGGTCAGCCACGATCTACGCACGCCGCTCCAGGCTCTGCAGTCGGCCACGGAAGCGCTGCAGGACGAGCTGGTCGACGATCCGAAGAGATATCTATCGGCGATGGGACGCGACATCGAAGCGCTCGCCGGTTTGGTGGACGGGCTGTTCCTACTTGCGCGGCTGGAGGGGGGCGATCTGGACATGGAGAAAGCGCCGGTGGACATGGGCGAGATCGTCGATGGAGCGGCCGAGGCGCTCGCACCTATGGCCGACACGCGGGACGTCAAGGTTCGCCTGCAGTCGAGCGCGCCGGCCGTTGTCACGGGGAGTGCAACGGAGTTGAGTCGGGCGGTGAGAAACGTTCTGGAGAACGCCATCCGGCACGCTCCGGAACACACGCCGGTTGACGTCTCCGTCACCACGAGTGAGGGAGCCGTGTCGGTCCAGATTGTCGACTCCGGAACGGGTTTCCCGCCGGACTTGGATGCGTTTGAGCCTTTCGCTAAAGGTGACTCAGCTCGCCGGGATGGCGGAGCCGGACTGGGGTTGGCTATCGCCAGAGGAATCGCGGAAGCACACGGAGGATCGGCCTTCCTGGCCGACGGACCAGGCGGAAGAGTCGTTCTTCGCCTTCCCGCCACCGATCGGAGCTCTCTGGGGCCTGTTTAGGCTGAGCCGTATGCCAGCCGACGAGTTGATCAACAAGGTCACCTGGATGATCCCCAACGCTTTGGCCCTTATCGGCTCGCGTTCGGGCGACGAATGGAACGGAATGACTGCCAGCTGGGTTTCCCAGCTGGCGATGGAACCGGTGCTGGTGGGCGTATCGGTCGAACAGAAGGCCGTCACCCATCGACTCATTTCTGAGAGTGGCGTCCTCTCCATCAATCTGTGGGACCCCGACGACACTCGGGTGTTCGTCAAGTTCTCCAAACCGGCTACCAAGGAGGACATGGCTCTTAACGATCGACCCATCAGGGAGGGCGCAACGGGAGCCCCGATCTTCACCGATGCCGTGGCCTGGATCGAGTTGGAGGTGCGGCACACACTCGATCTCGGGACCCATACGCTCTTCGTGGGTGAGCTGATCGACTGCGGACTGGGCGAGAAGGCCGTTGAGCGGGCGGCCGCCATCACGGACACGCGCATGAAGTACGGGGGCGTCAAGCGGGGCGGTCAGTGACATGGATGTTCGAGTCGACGGGAGGGTCGCGCTCATAACCGGTGCGACTCGGGGCATCGGGCTGGCCGTAGCACGGGAGTTCCTGTCCTCGGGTATCAAGGGAGTGACGATCACCGGCAGGAAACCCGAGAACCTCGAAGCCGCCGCGGCGGAGCTGGATGACGAGACGCGAGTCCACACCGTCAAAGCGAGGGCGGACTCCCCGGAGAATGCCAGTGTCGCGGTCACTCAAGCGATGGAGCGTTTCGGATCCTGCGACATCCTCGTGAACAATGCCGGCACAAACCCGTCACCGGGCTCGTTGACAGACGTCGATCTAGGGGCCGTGCAGAAGACCTGGGCGGTCAACCAGCTCGGGCCGCTTATCTACAGCCAAGAGGTTTGGAAGCAGTGGATGTCAGCCCATGGGGGAGTAATCGTCAACATCGCCTCGGTCGGTGCCTACCGACCCTCTCCCGTTACGGGCGCCTACAACGTTTCCAAGGCCGCGGTGGCGCACTTCACCCGTCAGCTGGCCATGGAGCTCGCCCCGAACGTGCGGGTCAATGCGGTGGCTCCGGCCATCATCAAGACCCGTATGTCGGAGATGCTTTGGGCCCATGACGAGGCGGCGGCGGCGGCGCTGCATCCTATGAAGCGGCTCGGTGAGCCACGCGACGTCGCGAACGCCGTTGTGTTCCTGTGCTCCGATGCGGCTGCATGGATCACAGGCGCGGTACTCCCGGTCGACGGAGGGCTCCTTGGTGCGGCGTCCTCGGGGATGGGCTAAGTACTTCTGAGGACGAGACCGCCCTTATAGGACGGGGCGAACCCAAGTTCGGACATAGCCAGCCCGAGAGGAGAGCCCGAAGCCGGCTGGCCGTCGACCGTCTCGAGTCGCAACCGACGGTTTCGGGTGGCGATCTCGGCCATTGCTCCCGCTGCCGACCGTAGTGCCCCGGTGTCGTCGGTGAAAGTGAGTGCCCGTTTGCCTCCGCGCTCCAAGAAGACGACCAAGCTCCCGCCGACTAGGACCACGTACGCGCCGGCGGCCCTGGCGGGCCGGCCCTCCGCAGCGGACTCGGGCCATGCGAGGGCGGCCCCGTACGCATTGGCTGGATCGGCGGCGGCCAAGACGGTCGCCCCGTCGGTCTCATCATCGGACCGAAGTCGATCGACCGCGCCAGGCAGCGCGAATTGAGCCCCACCCAGCCCCTCCACGAAGTAACCGCGGCGAGCTCGACCCGTTTCTTCGAGCCGATTGAGGACGGGATAGAGGCTGGCGAAGCCCCCTGGTGTCCCCTCTGCCCTGACGACCTCCCGGGTAACGAGCCCGTGTCGCTCCAACAGCTGTAGAGCCAGGGCGGTGGCCCGCTCGGTCTCGCTGACCATCAGGTGGCTGACGAGCGACCAGCGACCGGCGCTCGAGGGTGGAAAGCTGGAGGACAGGAGGGCACGCCCCGATCGCCTTGCTTTTCCGAGGAGATGGGCCCGGAGAGGAGCGAACGAGTCGTTCGTGACCTCGCCGGCCCAGACCAGATCCCAGAGCGCGTCCAGCACCAGCTGTGGATCCCCGCCGCCGCTGGCCTCGTACAGATCCCGGAAGAAGGAGGCGCCCTTGGCCTCCAAATGGGTTCGTATCGTGTCGTGGACCGCCTCGTCCGTGGGCTCATCGGAGGCGGCGACGTGAAGACTTCCGAGCTGTTCACGAAAGAACAGAGCTACTCGACCGTCGCGAGCTCCGAGGCTCCCCTGGCCGACCCAGACGACCTCTCCGGTGACCATCAGGTGATCGAGGAGATCGGCCGAGAAGTCGAGTCTCGTCGGCAGGATGTCGCGTTCGATGATCGAGGCCGGCAGTGACGCGCCTTGTAGCTGGCGGATCACCTCGGAGAGACCGGCAGCAGTGCGGCTTCGCTGCGAGCCGACCCCATGCCACGCAGGCAGGAATCGGCCCAGAGCGGACTGCTCGGCGGGCTCGATCTCCTTCCGGAGCGCGGCGAGCGTTCGCCGCTTGAGACGACGTAGAACGTCGGTGTCAATCCACTCGACTTCTTGCGTGGTGGCGTGGAACGTTCCCTCCGTGACGCGTCCCTCGCCTTCGAGCTTCGAAAGCGTGGTCGTTATGACGGCGGAGGGGAGTGAGAGCGCTTGGGCGACCTGCGTGACCGTAAAGGGTCCGTGGGTTCTCGCATATCTCCCGACAACATCGCCCAGCGGATCGGGCACCGGATCGAGAAACGCGTCCGGCACACCCGGCGGGGGCTGAGCCCCGAGAGCGTCCCGCAGCCGGGAGGCATCCTCGATGGCCGCCCACTTCAGGCTACCGGCGATCCTGACCGTGATGATCCGGTGAGAAGCCTCTAGCCCGGAAAGGTCGGCCTCGACCAGCGATGAACGGGCTGCGATCTCCTCAGTGGTCAGCGGACCAAGGTCTCGAAGGAGGTCGCACAGCGAGTCTCGAGTTCTCGCGTATCGGTCGGGAGTCAGCCGCTGGAGCTCCATTTCGACCGACTCAATCACCTCGGGTGAGATCAGTTCCCGGAGCTCTCCCTCGCCGAGAAGCTCCCGCAGTAGCTCACGGTCCAGGCTCAGGGCGGCGGCGCGTCGTTCCGCGAGCGGCGAGTCCCCTTCGTAGAGGTAGGCAGCCACAAAGTCGAACAGCAGAGACGAAGCGAACGGGCTGGGGGAGGTGGTGTCCACCTGCGACATTCGAACCTTGCGGGATCTGATGTCGGTGAGCACTACCCGCAGGCTGTCCAGGTCGAAGTCGTCTTGGAGTATCTCGCGGAAGGTCTCGAGAACGATCGGGAATGAGCCGAACTGCCTGGCAACCGCTTGGAGATCGGCCGCCCGGCGTCTCTGCAGCCACAGCGGGGTGCGGCGTCCCGGGCGTCGACGGGGTAACAGGAGAGCGCGGGCGGCAGCTTCCCGGAAGCGGGCCTGGAAAAGTGCGGTGTCGGCGAGGTGGTCCATAATCAACGTCTCGACGTCAGTGGGATCCAGTTCCAGGTCGTCCGCTCCCGGTGGATCGTCCGCATCGGCGAAGCGGAAAGCGATGCCGTCATCGGCCCAGATGACGTTCACATCGTGTGAGTAGCGCCCCCTGAACTGCTGCGTCAGGGCCATCGCCCACGGAGCGTGGACACGGGCACCGAACGGCGAGAGGAGGACCAGCCTCCAGTCCCCGATCTCGTCCCGAAAGCGCTCCACGACAATATTGCGATCGGTCGGAATGCTCCCAACTGCTTCCTTCTCCTCCTCCAGGTAGGCCAAGAGGTTCTTGGCCGCTAGAGCATCCAGCCGGTAGCGATGCGCCAACTCGTCCTGCGCTCTTTCGCGGTCCAGAGAGTCAATGTGTCGCAGGAACTCCCCGACGGCGCGGCCTGTCTCCGCTGGCCTACCCAGGATGTCCCCATGCCAGAAGGGCATCCTCGGAGCCGGATCGGCTGGAGCAGGAATTACCTCGACTCGGTCGGGCGTGATGTCTGCGATCTTCCAGGTGGAGGAGCCGAGGATGAACGTGTCGCCGATACGGGACTCGTAGACCATTTCCTCGTCGAGCTCCCCGATCTTGGGTCCATCGGGAAGGGAGACCGGGTAATACCCCCGGTCGGGAATTGTCCCTGGGTTCTGAACTGCTATCTGCTGAGCACCCGGCCGGGCCGTCAGGCTGTCAGCGACCCGGTCCCAAGTAATCCGAGGCCGAAGCTCGGAGAAGAGGTCGGAGGGATAGCGCCCGGACAGCATGTCGAGGACTGCTTCGAACGAATTCCGCCCCAGCGACCGATAGTGAGCTGCCTGCCGCACGAGCCGGAACAGGTCTTCGACCGGACGATCGTCCATGGCAGTTGCCGCCACTATCTGTTGCGCGAGCACATCGAGTGGATTGGTCGGCACTGAGGTTGCCTCGATAAGCCGATGCTGCATCCGGTCGACGACGACCGTCGCTTCGAGAAGGTCTCCGCGGTACTTGGGGAAGACGCGGGCGCGGCTCGAGCCACCGACGTGATGGCCTGACCGTCCTGCCCGCTGAAGCCCGGACGCAACGCTAGTCGGCGACTCGACCTGGACGACAAGGTCGACCGCGCCCATGTCGATTCCGAGCTCCAGCGAGGACGTGGCGACCACCGCCTTGAGCTCGCCTCGCTTGAGAGCCTCCTCGATCGCCACGCGATGCTCACGCGAGACGGAACCGTGGTGCGCCCGCGCAATCTCCTCGCCGGCCAGCTTGTTGATCTCCGAGCAGATGCGCTCGGCGAGTCGGCGACTGTTGGCGAAGACGATGGTCGAGGTGTTGGCCTCGATGAGTTTCAACAGCTCCGGGTATACGGCCGGCCAGATGGACCGGTATTCGGGCTCGATCGGCTCTGCGCCGAGCTGATCCAGGGGAGCAGGTGCCGCCAGGTCCTCTACCGGCACGACGATCTCGATATCGAGGTCCCTCTCACCGGGCGCGTCGACGACCGTGACAGGCCTTTCGCTCCAACTGTCGCCCTCGATCGCTCCTCCGCCGAGGAAACGTGCTATCTCGGCGATGGGGCGCTGCGTGGCCGAGAGGCCGATCCGCTGAGGGCGGGTAGCTGTGAGCTCTTCCAGCCGCTCCAGGGACAGGGCGAGATGCGCTCCGCGCTTCGTTCCGGCCACCGCATGAACCTCGTCGACGATCACCCATTGGACCGAGCCAAACATCCGGCGTGCCTGGGAGGTGAGCATCAGATAGAGGGACTCCGGGGTCGTGAGCAGGATGTCGGGAGGAATGCGCTGCATACGCTGACGTTCGGAGGCAGGGGTGTCGCCGGTGCGCATCGCGGTAGTGATCTCGGGCAAGTCTTCGGTGGCAAGCCGAGCGGCCGCGTGCCGGATCCCCACCAGAGGGGCTCTCAGGTTTCGGTCGATGTCGTAGGCGAGCGCCTTCATCGGCGAGATGTAGAGAACGCGGCACCGTTCCGCTTTCGGGGGAGTCGGTTCGTGAAGTAGGCGATCGATCGCCCAGAGGAAGGCGGCCAGCGTCTTGCCCGATCCGGTGGGAGCGTGGATCAGCG
>JBHICV010000020.1:0-26621 GCA_046759765.1 Acidimicrobiia bacterium | reverse complement strand
CCCCTCAAACCGAAGGACCCACCCCCGATTTCCACCACTTCACGGGACGCCTACGCGCTTTCGATGCTTAGGCAGTACAACCTTCGTCGCTTGGCCATCTGGGCCCTGATAGCAACCGCTTTCTTGCTCGTCCTAGCAACGAGCGTCCTGGCACTAGAGGAAGGGTGGGGTCTGTCGCGGGCGTTCGTGGCCGTTCTGGCCTTCTTTGGCAAGGGGGGAGGTCCCGGGATAGCGGACGTGAGTCTTGGGACTCACTACCTCATTGTGGCGACGGGATATGCCGGCATATTGATGACCGCAATCCTGATGGCAGCCATTGTCGACTTCGTCCTGCGCGTCCGGCTACCCATGCTTTACGTACAGAAGGGGAAGCACATGCGGAACCACATCATCTTGTCTGGATTGAGCCGTGTCGGCTATCGCACACTGCTTGAACTCAAAAGACTCGGCCAGGAAGTCATCGTTATCGAAAGCAGCGAGACGTCTCAGTTCGTTCAACCTGTAACGGAACAGCACATCCCCATTGTCTTCGGAGCCCTTCGAGATCCAAGGCACTTGACCGAAGCCGGGATCGATCGCGCTCAGGCAGTCATCTGTGCCGCCGACGAGGATCTCGTCAACTTGGAAGTGGCGCTGAATGCACGCGAGATGCAGCCAGATATCCGGATCGTGATCCGGTTATTTGACGAAGGTCTCGCATCGAAGATCGCCCACAGCTTTGATATCCAGGTCGCCTTTAGCTCAAGCGCGCTTGCAGCTCCCGCCTTTGCCACCGCAGCCGTGGCCGGAGCGGTTAGAGGGTCATTTCAAGTGCGCGGCCGGCCCTACGTCTCCGGCAAAGTCGAAGTGCTACCCGGGTCTCCTTTGGTTGGGCAGACTCTGCTGGACCTCCGGGACAAGTACAGCATCACCACAGTCATGGTGGCTTCAGAGGACGGTAGCGAGAACTGGACGCCGGGGGTCGAAGACCTCGTTCGGCCGAACAGCGTCCTCTATTTGGTGGGCCCATTCGACGAACTGCAAAGCGTCGAGAGGGACAGCGAAGCCGTCCAGGATGCGGTGGCATCCTGACGCGGCTGCGCGCCTGCGCAAGACTGCGCCGACGAATCGAATCGATGATGCGCCATCGGTAACGCATCTCCGGCCGTCGAAGACCGGGAGCGTTGACAATCTGGCCGATATCCGCCTAATACCGCGTAGACAGGCATTCCCGGCAGGACCTCCGGTGGCAGGGGGTTATTGAGCGTGGGAGTGCCAGAAAGCGTCCGAGATATGGGAGAGGACCGGCCTGAATCTGAAGATCTGAGACGGATTATCGACTCCGCACGTCGTCTCGGTATCGAGATAGACGAAGGCGAGGCGCTGCAATGGCTGGCCGCTATCGCGGTCACGGAGGCCGACATCGTCAAGGATGAAAGGGCGGGTGTTTACGGTCACAGGGTCGCGATGCTGGACTTCAGCGACGCTGACCTGGCCCATTTCCGAAGAGTGGGCGGGATCGTCGGATTCTCCGACTCGCCTGGGGTCGAGACCGCGCTCGCGCTTTCAGGCTCTGCCGCTCAGTCGAAGATCCAGACGACTGTGACTTCTTCGAACGGATCAACATTCACGCCCCTAGCCGCGCCGAGGCCTGTGCACGGTTGGGCCAGATTCTCCGCAACAAGGCCTTGAGCTTCGCAGAGGGTGAGACGTTCCGACTCATCGAGGTGAAGTACGGCAGCTACCCGGAGGATGCGGTCCGCGACGATGAGCATTACCGAGCCAGGTCGGCAATCAGCTGGTCCGCGGAGGACGTAGCTGCCGGAGCCATAGAGGTCAGGACGCTCGATGCGAAAGACCGGACCATTACGTGGGAAGGTGTCCGCGACGATCCTGGCTGGTGCAAGCTTGACTGGGTCGTGGCCGACCCCGTCCGGGGCCAGATAGCCAACGCCAGCAACATGCTGGACGTCACATGGGAAGGCCCCAGCGGGGAGATCGAGCCGTTGGACGGATACCTGGACCCCTACTTTCAGGAGGTCTACCTCGAGGCCGAGTCCATCCCCTTGTTCTCAAAGATGGTCAATAAAGTCTCACCAGATGCGCTGGAGGCCTACGTCGCCCAACTGGAAGCCGAGGTCCGGAAGTACACGTCCGTCGACCCTCGTAACTATGGAAAGGCTGCCAAGCGTATGTACAACCTGTTTCGGCTCAATGGCCGCTATGCCGAGGCTGCCTTCCTGCGCGAACTCTTCGATGAGCCGACGGCCGCCCTCTATCAGATCCATCACGTAATCCGCACCCTCGACGAAGCCGTCGAGCCAGGCTCAACAATCAGCAAATCGGTCATCCTCGCTCAGGTTGACGATGCCATCGTCACGGTCGTGGACGCAGCCGAGGGACCGGAGGAAACTGAAATCGTTCGCCACCTGCTAGATATCCGTCGGAACCTCGCCCATGAGGGCGAGAGCGGTCCAAGGTCGGTACCGATCCGGGCGGCGAGAGATCGGCTACTCAACCTGGTCAACAACTTCTTCCATGACAAGCTGACCGCTATGCCGTCGATCGCTTCATACCTCGAAGGACTCGCGGCGGAGGACTCCGGTTAGGTACCGCCTGCCGTGTGTGAATAGCAAGACGAACAGCAGGCAGCAAAAGCGGCTAGATAGCGGGTTGCAGTTCGGGGAACATCGGGAAATGCTTCACGTTTCTTGTCAGCAGATCGGCACCGTGGACCTCGGCGGTAGCGGCGATGAGGTAGTCGATCGACGAGATATCGGGGTGGCTGCGCCTGTACGTGCGAGCCCATTCCCCGGCCTTGGTTGCGACGTCCACGGTTGCTTCCAGGTTGATCAACGAATCGAGCAGTGATCTGATCTGTGAACGCTCCTGAGATCGCATCCCGGCCAGGAGCTCGAACCGACTCAGCACCGAACAACTGGCCTGGCCGACGGAGGCCGCATCGATCAAGAGGTCCGTCGCTTCGGCGTTACCTCTGAGGTGTTCGATCAGCACGTCGGTATCGAAGAGCCTCACCCGGACAGCCTGTGCAACGGCGCTTCCCGCCGCCATGCCAGCACATCGGCGACCTCCCGTTCGGTTCGGTCAGCCCAAAGCCCTGAAGACGACCGTATCGCATCCTCAACTGAGGCGGCCTGTGGCTTAATCGACAACGCCTCATCCAGTATGTCCCGAATCAGCTCCGACTTCGAAACGCCCTCTTCTCGGGCACGATGACGCAGCCGCTTCTGCTGCTCCTCGGTAAGGAAGATATTAGTCCGCTGCATACACCGCTAGCATACACCACTCGGAGGGTCCGTGGCAGCGCTATGACCCAGCTGGGAGTAACTGCTTCTCGTCCCGGGACGCTCCGTTATCTGTCGCCGGCCTCTTCTGCGGGAAGCAGCCGGTCGTTGGGATTAACAGTCAGCCAGAGGGCACCAGAGGTCGTGGTAGTGCGACGGCCGCCACTCCATGCAGACCGGTGGTTAGCTGGGATCGGCCCACCACTTCTCCGTCTGCTACGAAGACAGCCTCTCCACTGCCACTGACGGCCACGACGATGATGCCGTCGACGAAGGCAAGGTGATGCGGGACGGGTCCGACCTCGACGGTCACCGGATCACCGCCGGTGAAGCCAACAACGGCCGCTCCCCCGTTATCGGAGACCCACACCGCCCCGTCAGGACCGATGGCGAAGTGATGGGGCTCCGATACCCCGGCCGGCGCCTCGACTGTCGTTCCGGCGCTGGGATCGAATATGTTGAGAATGTCCGACCCCCAACTCGAGAACCAGATCAGACCGTTCCGGTCGACGATGAGATCATGGGGGGATCCTGTGGTCGCGAACAGTTCAACGTTGCCACCCGTAACCCGGGCGAGTTCATTCCGGCCGATGAGGGTTACCCAGACCGCTTCCCCATCGACGATGAGGGCGTGCGGTTGGGCCGGGAGATCGATCGAGTGGAGGACCTCGAGCGTATCGGCGTCCACGATAAGCAGCTGACGTCCGGCTTCATTAGCCACATACAGAGAGCCTGACTCCAGCGCGGCCTTTATGTCGTGTGGCTCCCGCCCGACCGCAGCAGTGAGGGTGGCGCCGCTGGCGATGTCAATTCGAGAGACTGACCCTGCGGCCGGGTGAGTCGCATACACGACTGAGCCAACACCGACCAGATTGTGAGGACGTTCCGGCAGCTCCACCCTCGTGATGGGCGCCAGATCACACGTATTCGTATCCAGACATGGAACGAGGTCGAAGACGGAAACCGCACGGGCCCGCTCTTCGGCGACCACCGCATATTTGAACAGCTCCGTCGGCGTTGGTGTGACCTCCTCCGACGGCTCGGTGGAGGTTGGCGCCGCAAGCGTCGTCGAGGTCGCGACAGTCGTCGACAAGGCGCTGGCGGTATCCGAGGTCGCCGGCTGGTCAAGAGTCGTGATTGTTTCCGGCGATGTGGTGCACGCCGCGGCGACAACGACCGTGAATACCGAGAGGGTGTGTCTTACAAGTACTGGGATAACTCCAGCCGGAACGTTACGTCGCTATTGACAACGGGGCTGATCCCTAACGGGTTCCGCCAATCCCAACGGAGTTGATGGTTGCGATTGTTTCTTCACCTAGCTGGTGGGTCCTCAGCTCGGAGCGTGGACGGTCCAACCAAGTGCCCGTGCGTTCTGTGACAGTCGATCGTTGTAGGAGACGAAACGGGTAAGGGAGTCTCCGAGCAAGGATGCTGTGGCCAGATGGATGGCGTCCAGTGTGCGAAGGTCGGCGGGTTCAAAGATCCCCGCCGAGGTGAGCACCCGGTTGCTGATTCGAATGAGGTCGATATGTCCCAGGACGTCCCGTGCTCTCTTCACTGCGTCCGTTCCAAGGTGTAGGACGGCTCGCGTCACCTCCGCGTGCGCCAGGGCGCTCGCCACGACCGGGCGGCGACGGCGCAGATACTGTCGAAGAGCCTTCGAATCCGGTTCGCGCACCACCAGCTTGACGATCGCTGAGGAGTCGAGATAGAGGACCCGGTCAGCGCTCATCTGCGCGGAGCCCTTCTAGCACTGAGGAAGGTGGTTCTTGGCCCCGCCCAAGCTCCAGCGGCTCTGGGAGATCGCCGATGTCGGCTCCTGCCTCGTCAACCTCCCCAGCAGAGCGAAGCTGCTCGAGTGGCGGGGCGTCCGGAATCGGGCTCAGCAGCGCAACGGGCCTGCCACGGTCGGTTACTTCGATGGTCTCACCTGCCTGCACGCGTCGTAGATACTCGCTCGCCCGTTGCCGCAACTCTCTGATACCGATCGAACTCATTGTGCTATTTGTAGCACAACTAGGGGGCGAGTGGAATATGCCCGACCCAGCCATTCATCGAGAACAAGCTGCTGAAGACACGGAGCGCGACAACCGAGCGGGTTGAGCACTAAGAGGCGACCGACTTAAGCGGCATCAATCGTGAACCACATGCACAAGCGACCAGGGCCGGGCAACATGGACGCACAACGGTCCGCCGACTGCTACCGAGGCAACGCATGAGCGAGCTCCCTACCGGCACTGTCACCTTCGTCTTCACCGATATCGAGGGTTCGACGAGCATGCTGCAGCGGCTCGGCGACGCTTATGTCGAAGTGCTCGAGGATCACAACCGGTTACTGCGCACCGCCTTTGCCGCAGGGACCGAGGTCAGCACGGAGGGGGACGCCCTCTTCTTCGTGTTTCCGTCCGCTCCCGACGCGCTTCGGGCCGTTGTGGACGCCCAACGGGAGCTGGCGGCGTTTAAGTGGCCGGAAGGAGGATCCGTACGGGTTCGCATGGGGATGCACACCGGCGAAGGACTCCTGGGAGGTGACAACTATGTCGGCCTGGACGTGCATCGGGCGGCACGGATCGCGGCGGCAGGCCATGGCGGGCAGATACTGCTCTCGGACGTCACCAAGGTTCTTGCCTCGTCAGCGGTGTCCGCTCAGGTCACTCTGCGAGACATAGGCGAACATCAGCTCAAAGACATCGACCAACCCGAACACCTTCACCAGGTCGTTATACGCGGCCTGCCCACCGAGTTCCCTCCGATCAGATCGCTCGACTCCGCCCCCAACAACCTCCCCGCCCAGCCGACCACCTTTGTCGGGAGGGATCGCGAGATCCGCGAGATAACTCAATTACTCGAGGGCGCTCGATTGGTGACTCTGACCGGGCCGGGAGGATCAGGCAAGACCCGCCTCGCGGTCCAAGTCGCCTCCGACCAGGTCGAGCACTACCCCGACGGCGTCTTCTACGTTCCGCTCGAGTCGATTCGCGGTTCCGACCTGGTCTTACCGACCATTGCAGACCAGCTCGGGGTGGTGGAGAACGGAGGGGATTCGCCATTGGAGCCAGTCGTAGCGCGGCTACAAGATGGAACCACTCTCTTGCTCCTCGACAACTTCGAGCATGTTCTCGATGCCGCCTCCGATATCGCATTGCTACTCGCCCAAGCCGCCGACGCCAGCGTGCTCGTCACCAGCCAGACACCACTTCGGCTTCGTGGCGAGCAGATCTACCCAATCCCGCCGATGGCCTCGGGTGAGTCAGTAGAGCTTTTCGCCGAGCTTGTGAGCTCCTCCGACCCGTCGTTTGAGCTCACCGACGAGAACCGCGGCGTCGTCGAGGATGTCGTCATCCGGCTGGAAGGCATGCCGCTCGCCTTCGAGCTGACCGCACCGAGGGTGCAGCTCTTCGGACTCGCCGGCCTCCGCGACCGGCTTGTCGAGCAGCTCGATATCGCGGGGACTGGTTTCGCCGACATGCCGGAGCGGCATCGCACGCTGAACAACGCCATTGCCTGGAGCTATGACCTACTGGCCGCTGCCGAAAAGTCGCTGCTTCGCCAGCTGAGCGTGTTCGATGGGGGTTTCATCCTGGAGGCGGCAGAAGCAGTCGCCGCTCCAGAGCCGACAACTGGGGTCGTAGAGGGCGTGGCGTCGCTGATGGACAAGAGCATGCTCCGGCATGAGGTCAACCGCGGCGAGGCCCGGTTCTCGATGCTCGAGGCCATCCGCCAGTTCGCCATGGAGGCGCTCATCGAAACAGGCGATTACGACCGAACTGCTCAGCGTCATGGCGAGTACTTCGCCCATTTGGCGGAGATCGCCCGGCCTGCCCTCGGGGGTAGAGATCAGCAGGCGTGGCTGAACCGGCTGGCGGCAGAGCACGACAACATCCGAGCGGTGCTGCGGTTCAGCCGCGATACGGGAAAGCCCGATCTGGGTCTGCGGACCGCCGGATCGGTCTGGCGCTTCTTCTATCGGCGCGGACACCTATCGGAGGCCAGAATGTGGCTCGGGCTTCTACTCGATCTGCCCGGCGCATCCCCGCTGGCGCGCGCCGAAGGCATCGACGGGCTGGCGGCCATCGCCTACTGGCAACGTGACTTCTCCGAGGCGTTACACCTCTACACCGAACTGCTCGACCTATTCCGGAGCCTGGATGACGAGCTTCGGGTCGCCGACACTTTGTACGGCTTGAGTACGACCTACGGGCAGCTCGGGGACCAGGACAACGCGCTGGCCTTCGCTGACAAGGTGAGAGCCGCTTACGAAAAGGCGGGCTCGAGCGACGGTGTTGGCCGGGTCTTGGGCGCAAGGGCATTCAGCGCCTGGCAATCGGCCCAGCTCGAAGAATCGGTCGAGCTGGAAGAGTCGCTCGAGCTGTGGAACGAGGCACGCGCTCACTCTGAAGCGATGGGAGACCGGGCCGAGACGCTGCAGACCGACATCGCCATCGCCGCCGTGAATTATCAGCTCGGGCGTACCGAGATTGCCATCGTCGGGGTACTCGAGGCGCTGGAAGGGATGGTGGCGCTCGAGGATGTGTCAGGGACCATCATGGCCCTCGACTTCCTGGCCGCGATCACCGCCGGCTCGGTTCCGGAACCCGCAGTGCGGCTCGCCGGTGCATCCCACCAACTCGTCGCCGAGGCGGGCGGAGGCCTCGTCGCCGAGGCGGTTGGCTTGGAGCCGGCGCAGTCGGTATCAGCGGTGAGAATGGAAGCCGCTTCGCTCGAGGCGGCCTGGGCCGAAGGTGGGGAGATGAGCCTCGGCGAGGCGGTGGAGTACGGGCGTGAGGTGGGGACGGCGGCGCTGCACGAGGTCAAGGGAGCCGCGAGCAGCTAGTACCCAATTAGCAACCCGGCCGCAGATGACCTGAGCCAAGTGCAAATGCTCGCCCATAGGGCGAACCGCGGCGTTGCCGCGCTCAGCAGTCCGTGGAGTCCCGCAGTGCCTGGCAGGCCTGAGCCATGCGCATGGCTCCCAGCTTCGCCACTCGCCGTCGAAACGTGCCCCGAGGCAGAGTGTGGAGGTTGTCGAAGTTGGCGAAGCATTCGGTAGGAACGCCGTCAGAGTCCGGCGTCAACTCCAGCTCGGAGACGACCCCGCGCCTGGTACGGGTGATTCCAGCGACTACGACCGAGCCAATGCGGTCCGCGACGGGATCCCGGGTGAGAACGAGCACCGGCCGGTCACCTCCTGGGGTGGCCGCAAACCAGATCTCACCTCGTTTCATCGACCCAGTCCGACCAATTCTCCGCAGGGCCCCAGTCAGCGATCTCGGCGATTGCCTGCTCGTCCGAAGTGAGAGGCGTTGCGGTCCAGGCTTCGATGTCGACTTCGGCACGGAGCCGCACCAGGTAACGATGGAGGGCTTCACGGAGTAGCTCCGACCGATGCACGCCGAGCCGATCTGCCCATCGCTGGGCGTCGGCTGCCTCGTCCTCATCCACTCGAAAACTCAGCATTGTCATACGACCATCATATTGTGTATGACAGCTAGATCAAGCCCTTCGAATAGCAGAGGGCTCCCGCGCCCCCAAGCGGGGCGAAGGCCGCCAGGAGGTAGTTGGTCAGGACTGAGCAACGTGGTGGGCGACCTCGAAAATCGTCAAGGACGGTTCCGCTCCGGCCGTACGGAATATTCGCACTCCTTCCGGCGTCTCGACGGACGCTCGATACTCATCGAGAGCGTCTTGGCTCGCCCAAACGGTCGCGATCCTCCACATGTCGCTACCCGCGGCGTGGAGCAGGAACGTCTCCAGGATGAAGGGCGGGAGTGCGGCCGCGGACTTGCCGTATTGATCGACGAGCACCTGCTGCTGTTCCTCGGTCACTCGGGCCTCCAGCATCGTGACCACCATGTCTGTCCTCCTTACTAAGGGATCGCCCTAGACGCCCCAAAAACTATGGGAATAGCCGCTAGGCGAGTCAGGGTTTAGCCCCGTAGTCGCGCCACACGGCGCATCGTCGCAGCTACCGGGAGGAGCGCAAGTGCCGAAGTACATGATCCTTTACAAGGGCGAGGCCACCGATCTGTCTGACATGTCAGAGGAAGAGGCCGGCGCCGTGATGGCGAAGTGGACGACATGGATCGAGAAGCTCGGTCCCGGTCTGACCGATGTCGGTACTCCGTTCGGCCCGGGAAGCTCGGTCGTCGATAACGGTTCGGTAGGCACCGCGATCTCGTTCACGGGGTATTCGATAGTCGAGGCCGCAGACATGGAGGGTGCGCAGGCGCTCACTGACGGTCATCCTTACCTGAGTGAGGGCAAAGGCGACTACGCCATCGACGTTTTCGAGCTCTTGCCCGTCCCGTTCGATAGTTGAACGGCAGCTACCGGGTAGCTGCCTCGGCGGCGGCCACTTGGGGTAGGCCGTCGGCGTAGACGCTGATCAAAGAGCTCGTTCCAGTTTCACTGAGCCAGTCGTAAGCGTCCTGGGCCGCAGAAGCGGCCGCGGGGTCGTCCTGACCGACCAGCATGGCGAATGTTGCCCGGACACACGTGAGGTCATCGAGAAAAGCAACCCCGTCCCATAGCGCGATGAGTTCGCGGAAGACGCGACTCGCTTCTGCGAGGTCTCCCTGGAGCGCAGCCCGGGTCGCTCCGAGATACATGCGCAGACCGCGCAACATTCTCGCCCTCCGCGGCTCGATCGGTTCAGCCAGCTGGATCACGGCCTCGACTCGTTGGAGGTCGTGCGTCCAGGCTCCGGCCTGAGCCGCCCTCCAAGCCGCCGAGCCCCACGGATCGTCGATCGTCATAGCTAGGTCGTAGGCTTGATCCCACCGACCGACTGCGGCTTCCACGTCGCATTGCCAGCTGTCGATGCCGACCCTTATCTGTTGATCGGTTTCGTCGGCGAAGAACGAGAGCGCCTCGATCATGCGTAGATGCAGGTCAGGGTCGCCGGTCCGGAGGAGGTCGACCCACGTCCGTCCTGTGTTCCAGGAGTGCTGCCACCACTCAGAGAGGTCCTCCGGATCGTAAGTGTCGAGCCGGCTCAGAGCTTGGCCGTAGCGCCCGTTGTCCCAATCGTCGAACGCACGGTCCCAGGTGTATCGCACTCCCCAGCGATGGTCGCCAAGGCGAGAGAGAATCTCACCTGAGTGCTCCGCCATCTCCATGGTGCTGACTGGATCGTCGAATAGGAGGATCGAGGCAAGGTTGTTGTAAGCCCGCATCGCGGTCATGAGGAGGCCGGCGTCTTCAGCCACCGCGGCCACCCCTTGAAGCACAGTTCTCGCTTCTACGGGCCTGTTCACCTGCCCGAAAGCCGTGGCTTGAGTTACGAGGCTGGTGAGAGTCAGCTCAGTGAGCCCTTCACGTTCGGCCACGGGCAGGAGGCGTTCGATGGCATCAATGGCTTCGTCTAGGCGATGGTTGAGCATGTAGCTCCGGCCCGCCTCGGCCGCCACATGGGCGGTGATCGGATCGTCGACGTTCTCTAAGTCGAGATACACGCCTTCGATGGCTTCAAGTGCCTCCGCCGACCGGTAGTTGCTGTTGAGAATGTCCGAGCGGGCAGTAGCCGCACGTCGGATCCCGGTGACGTCGCCATCGGCAGTTGAGTGGTCGAGGACGTCTGCCGCGTAATCGAGGCCGCGCTCGACCTCGCCCGCATTCCGGGCGACAAGAGCCGCTCTCAGCTGGAGGTCGGCGCGCTTGGCTGGATCCATGGCTAGTCCGATCGATGCATCGAGCAGGTTGAGAGCCTGGGAGTAAGAGTGAAGGACTAACGCGCGGTCGGCTGCATCGACAACTGAATTGAGCGCCTGGGCGGCGAGAGCATCGCGTTCCGGCCCTTGGGGGCTGGCCTCGTAGGCCCCCATGATGTGCCCGGCCACCACCCCCGCCAGCTCGGGATCGTCGATCCCCTCGAAGTGGGCAGCCACCGCCAGATGCTTTTCCCGGCGGTCGGGGCGACTCAGCCTGCCGTAGGCGACCTCCCTGATCAGCGACTGAAGGAAGTGGTATTGGCCGCGCTCCGGAGACCGGGGATCGTCTTCGATGTCGAGAACTTCAGCCTGGACGAGTCGACGCAGTGCTGACTCGACCTCGGTCGGGTCAGCTCCACGCATGGCGGCAAGCGCTTCCAATGTGAACGACTGCCCCAGCACCGAAGCGTCCTGCAAGACGGATCGCTCCTCTTCTGTTAACCGGTCGATACGCGCTCCGATGACGGCCTGGAGCGACTCCGGTAGCGTCATCGAATCGGCGTCGCCGTTGAATCGGTACTGCCCGTCGACCGACTCGAGTTCTCCGCTCGCAACCAGCATCCGGACAATCTCGACCGCGTACAGGGGGATTCCCGCGGTCCGATCAGCAAGGCTGTCGATCACGTCGTCGGGCAACCCCGGCAGATACTCGCTGAGCAGGCGGGTCATCTCCGATTCGGAAAGTGAGGGCAACCGCAGCCCCAGGGAGTTGCGGTGTTGAGAGCCCCAGCCGGGTTGGCGTTCCAACAAGTCAGATCTGGCCAGGGTTACGACGAACAGAGGTGACCGTGTCGATCGCTCCACCAGCTCGGTGATGAATTCGAGCAGGCCATCGTCGGCCCAGTGCAGGTCTTCGAAGACGAGAACGGTGGGACCACGCTCGGCGATGTTCTGGAAGAAGGCACGGAGGGCCGAGAAGAGCTCGGATCTGGTGCCCGGCGGCATCTCGGCCAGGCCGAGCAGGCCGGCGAGCTTGGGCTCGATCCACTGGCGATCGTCCTCGGAGGGAACGAAGTCGGCGACGGTGGTGCGGAGTCGGATCATGGCCCGTGCCGGCTCCTCGGTTTCGAGGATCCCAGCTCGCTGCCGGACCATCTCGCCCAGAGCCCAGAAGGTCAGCCCTTCCGCGTATGAAGGCGAGCGGCCCTGATGCCAGTAGACATCATGGGTGAAGCCGTCGACGTGGTTCTTGAACTCGTCAGCGAGGCGCGACTTGCCGATGCCTGCTTCACCGATGATCGAGACGAGGCGAGCTCGCCCTTCGGACTCGACCCCCGAGAGGGCGTCTTTGATCAGACGCATCTCTCGCTCACGACCAACAAAGGGGGGCTGTCGGATGTCGTCCGTGTCGCGACCACCGACCATCGACGCGACGCGGAGGGCGCGCCAGGCGGGAACCGTTTCGCTCTTGCCCTTGACGCTCCGCTCACCTTGGTACCGATAATCGATCGATCGATTGGTTACCGACTCGGTGGCCTCGCCCACGAATACGGTGCGGGGCTCGGCGATGGATTGGAGCCGGGAGGCGACGTTGACGAGGTCACCGACGACGAGGCCCTGCTCATTTCCGCCCGGCCCGACCGCAGTGGCGCCGGAGTTCACGCCCGCACGGAGCATGAGATCGGGAAGGTCGAGCTCCTCGCCGAGGGCGTCGACCATGTCCACCAGCTCCAGGGCGGCTCGGACGGCCCGCTCAGCGTCGTCCTCCTGGACCACCGTCGCTCCCCACACGCCCATCACCGCATCGCCGATGAACTTGTCCACCGCGCCGCCGAAGCGCTCGATGATCTCCTGTGCACGCTCGAAGTAGTTGGTGAGCATGTCCCGGATCTCTTCAGAGTCGCGATCCTCGGACAGTGTCGTGTAGCCGACTAGATCGGCAAAAAGGACCGAAACGAACCGCTTCTCCGTCGCGGGCGCGGCGGCTTGCGCCTCTGATGGCACCGCCACGGCTGCGGAGGCGTCCGCCATGAGGCTCTCGCCGCATTCTCCGCAAAAGCTGTCGCCGGGATCGTTCGTAGTCCCGCAGCCCGGACAGACCAAGCCCAGCGCTGTCCCGCAGTCTTTGCAGAACTTGCGTCCTTCCCGGTTCTCAGCGCCACAGTTGTTGCAGATCATCGAGGCTTCTGACGATACCCGGCCGCCCGTGGCAGAGGTGCCGCCAGGATCAGTCACGCGGCTTACTTCACCGCCCGGATCTCACCAAACTCGATCGGCGGAATGAGGTCTTTCCGTAAGAAGGCTTCGCCCAATTCACTTGTGCGGAGACCGATGCCATCGAGCTGAAACATCGATCCGAGTAGACGGCTCGTACCGATGTCCGACATCGGGGCGGACTGTGTCACATCGAAGCCCGCCTGCACCATTGCCTCGACCGACTCCTCCATCGTCTTTGATCGCACGCAACCCCACAGTTGATCGAACGCCTTCATCTGAACTGCTTCGTGGTCCTTCAGCTGACCGGCGCGACAGAAAACGTCCTTTACGTACAGCCGGCCCCCGGGCCGCAGAACCCGGAAGGCCTCGGCATAGGCCGCCGGGAGGTCGGTTGCATAGCAGGTGCTCTCCATGAACAGAGCCTGATCGAACTCCGCCGCCCCGAAGGGGAGGTTCTGGTAGTCGGCCAAGTGGACTCGAACCCGGTCGGTCAGGCCAGCCGCAGAAATCTCACGCTGAGCGATGGCGTATTGCTGCTTCGAGATCGTTACTCCGTCGGTGACAGTTTTCGGGTAACCCAGCGCGATCACGATCGCCGGCCCGGCCACTCCGCAGCCGGCGTCGACGATTCGGTCCCCGTCCCGCAGCCCGGCACGCTCCGCTAAGGCCAGAACGGACTGTTCGGGATCCTCCCGCGGGGGGTCTCCGGTCCTGAGGATCCCTGCCTGGAGAACGGGCCCGAACCCGCGCAGATATAGCTCAGTCCACCGGTCGTAGAACTTTTCGGTGCCGGGAAGCGTGGTGCCGCTCAGCCCCACTTGGCAGGATCGAGGTCTCCCACCATGGCCTCGATCGCCCGATCGATGGCCTCCGGATCAAGTTCCTTCAGGGCGTCGATCTGATCCTGATCGAGCTCGTAGCCGGTATCGGCCACCGCAGCTTCGGGGTCGCTCAGCAAACGGCGACGGAATTCGGGGTCCTGGACAGCCCGTCCGATCAACTCCGGAGGAATCTTCTCCATGCTCGTCTCCCCTCTCGCTCAGGATGGCGAGAAGCATACGCGACCTGTGCATGAGTCGCGGCCGTCAGTCATCACTCCCCAGGTTCTCGAACAAGGCCTCGTACATTCGCTCCGACGCCCGCTTCATCACCCGCTTACGGGCTTCCACCCAGTCGAAGATCTCGCCGATGCCGAGGTCGCCGGCCACGCCCAGCGCCTCACCGAGCTCTCGACCGGCCTCCGCTACCACCTCGTCGCCAGAAGCAATCATGCCCCGATGAAGAGCCGCCTCTCCCTCCAGCCCGCCCAGCCTCCTGACCATCCACGTGTAGTTCCCGGCGGCTAGATCGTCAGGCGCATCGACGAAGTCGTCGAACAGCTGGGTCGCCTTGGTCAGATGCCACACGAGCTCGGCGAGCCGATCGGCCCAGTCCCAACGCCCCTTGATCGAAAGAACGGCCTGGCCCGGGATTTCGAGAGGCTGGGAACGGTTCAAAACGAAGTCGAACTCCGCCGGTCCGTAGGCCTGGGCAGGATCGTGGAGCTCTCTCTCCCGCAGCATCGCCTCGCCATAGGCGTGCCACAGGCTTTCGAAGCGGGTCCAGAAGCGACGATCGGACACAATCGGCCCGAGGAGAGCCTGGTGCCGAGCTCGGAAGAAGCCCGACAACATCATCGCTGCCTCCGGCTGACCGGAGTGTCGGTCGAAGTAGTCGTCCTCGGCGCGGACCGACAAGTAGCCGCACAGGCTCGACTCGCAGATGTCGAGCAGCACGTCGGAGTCGATCTGCCTGCTTTCGCTGGTCGCTTGATCCAGCCAGATAGGGAGTTCGAAGAGAGGATGCCCGAGCACGTTCAAGTGGGGACCGCCGCCCTCGGAGTCGATCTGGTACCCGTGGCTCGCCAAGAGGTCCGAAGCGAGCTTTCCGAGCTCCCCGCCCAACCCATCGACCAGGCGACTGATGCGGGTCAGTGACTCCTTACCTGCTTGAGCGGGATGCCATCTGCTGTCGCGCACCCGGCCGACTGTACCAAGGGCTTCCGTAGCTAGATTCTGCGGCGGTCGGGTGAAAGCGTCCCACCCGGAGCTTGATGGCGACCGAGTCGGCGGTACTACAGAGTTTCATTCCGGGCCAGCTGCTCAGCTGGCTGGCCGAACGTCCCGCGCCCTCGGCCACCGAGGCGAGCAAAGAACGTGAGATGGTGGTCTGGTTCGCCGACCTGTCAGACTTCTCGCGCCTCACCTCCGAGATAACCGAGCGAGAACGAGCCGGCCCCGAGGTCGTAACCGAGCTGCTAAACGGGACCTTCGGAACGATCATTGAGACCGTCACTCGCCACGGCGGTGAAGTGCTCGGCTTTGCCGGCGACTCGGTGCTCGCCACCTGGGAAACCGGCAACAGCCGCGACCGGGCCGAGGCAGTAATGCTCGCCGGTCTGTGCGGCTTAGAGGTCCATGAGCTGAAGCTTCCAAAGGTGTACGCCGACCGACCGGCCCTCGAGCTCCGGATCGGGATCGGGCTCGGGCAGGGCGTGCTCATGCAGATGGGCGGTGTTGCAGAGCGGTGGCACTTCGTGATGGGAGGGCCGCCCTTTGATCAGATCGGACCGGCAAGCAGTGTCGCCGGCCCTGGTGACGTCGTGCTCTCTCCCGAAGCTTCGGAAGCCATCCGGCCGCACGCAAGAGGTCAGTCCCGCGAAGGGGGCTTCTTCCAGCTCACCGGCGCTGATCAGCCGCCGCCGCCTCAGCCTTTGTCAGCACCGGCGATGACAGACCAGCTGGCGGATCAGGTTCGTCCGTTCTTGTCACAGCCCGTGGTTTCCCGTATTGACGCCGGCCACAGCGAATGGCTGGCCGAGTTCCGCAGGGTGACGTCGGTGTTCATCAACCTGCCTTCGCTCGACATCGCCAGCGCGACGGCCCGCGACACCTTGCAAGACGTCGTGAGAACTGCACAAACCTCACTGGACACATACGAGGGAACACTCACCCGGATCCTGGACGACGACAAAGGGGTGACGATCATGGCCGCCTTCGGCCTGCCCCCGTTCGCTCACGAAGAAGACCCGTATCGCGCCGTGCAGGCCTCCGAGGAAATACAACAAACCCTCAAGCAGATGAAGCTCGAATACGGAATCGGGATCGCTACCGGACGGGCCTATTGCGGGGCCTACGGCAGCCCGACCAGGCGCGACTACACGACTGTCGGCAGAGAAGTGAACCTGGCGGCGAGACTGATGCAAGCCGCCCGGTTCGAGATTCTCTGTGACGAGACGACGGCTCGAGCCGCGCGCAGGATCGAGTTTCATCCCCTGGAGCCCCGTCGCCTCCGAGGATGGAATGAGCCCGTAGCGGTTTTCCGGCCGCTCTGGGAGCGAGTCGCGAGAGCCGACCGCGAAGAGCGGGGGTCGGCTCCGCGGCACCTCATTGGCCGTGAGAGCGAACGCAGCCAGCTGGCTACCTGGCTGGATGCCCTGGACACAGCGCGCAGCTCGGCGTTAGTGGTCGTTGAGGGTGAAGCCGGAATCGGCAAATCCGCACTGGCCGAGGATCTGATCGAAACTGCCCGATCCTTCAACGTTCAGGCACTGGTGGGAGCAGCCCTGCCTGTCGCCCAAGCTCCCTATCACGCCTGGCGCGATGTGATCAGCGAGGTCTTGGGCCTGACCGGCGTCCGGTCCGTCGAGCGGCGCCAGCAGATCGTCCGGCAACGATTGTCGGAGTGGCCGCAGCTGACTCAGTGGGAAGCCCTGCTCAATTCGGTCTTGGATCTGCAGTTTCCGGAGACGGACTCGATCCGGGGAATGTCGGGCAGCAACCGCCGCGATTCAATGGTCGAGATGCTCGTCACGCTGCTGAGTGAGGCAGCAACGAAGTCTCCCCTAATGATAGTGCTCGACGACCTGCACTGGTTCGATTCCGCCTCGTGGGCGGTCGCCGTGTCGGTGGCGCGCAAGGTGAGTCCGCTGCTGATGGTTCTCTTGACGAGACCGATGCTCGAGCTGCCAGAGCCGATGGAAGAGCTGCTCGCCCTGGGCACCTCGGCTCGTCTGGTGCTGGCGCCGATCAGCAAGCAAGACGCCCTCACGCTGGCCAAGGAGAGGCTCAGCGCCCGCGATCTCGAACCGGAGGTCGCTGACGTGATCGTCGAGAGCGCGGAGGGCATCCCCTTCTTCGTCGAGGAGCTGGCCTATTCCCTTCGCGATGCGGATGCCTTCACGATCGAGGACGGAGTGGTCAAGCTCGTGCGTTCAGTCGACGAACTGGACGTCCCTCATTCCTTGAGCAGCGTCGTGCTGAGTCGGATCGATCGCCTCTCACCCGAGCTGCAGCTCACCATGAAGGTCGCGAGCGTCATCGGGCGCAGCTTCGACGTGGAAACCCTGGCCGGAGTGCACCCCAGTCGCCCCGGGGTCGATGAGATAGCCGCCGAGCTATCGCAACTCACCAACATGGAGCTGATCGTCGAGTCCTCTCTGGGATCGTACGACTTCAAACACACTCTGATTCGGGACGCGGCCTACGACCTGCTGGTGTTCGATCAGCGGAGACGAATCCACCGCAACGTTGGAGAATTCATCGAGTCCCGCCGCGAAGAGCCACATGAGCCGCCGTATGCCCTATTGGCTTACCACTGGGACCAAGCCGAGGATCGTCAAAAGGCCCTGACCTACCTGGAGAAGTCCGGGGCGAGCTCGCTCCGCAAGGGCGCCAACCGGGAAGCCATCGAGGCCCACTCCCGGTCCCTGGAGCTGGTGAGCCAACACCCTGACCAGTTTCTCGAAGTGGCTCCCCTCCGGAGGAGTCAGTGGCAGGTGGAGATAGGGCAAGCGCACGAAGCGCTGGGGGAGTTGGAAGAGGCCGAGAAGAGCCTTTATCGAGCTTTGGATCTGGTAGGCGTCCACGTCTCTACCACGCGGCTCAGGAGAATCGGACGGCTCGCCTGGGAGGCCGTCAAGCAGACGTTCCACATCCTGCTACCGGCTGCGGTACGCGTTCCGGAAGCAGACGAAGAGAAGGCCCGCCTGGGTCAGGCATCACGGGTCGCGGCCCTGATCGGGGAGATCTACTACTTCACCGGCAACCTCTTGGGATTCCCCGTCCTCAACCTGCTCGCCATCAACCTGGGGGAGAAGGCCGGCGAGCCATTGGTAGCCGGACTGGCATACAGCAGCTTCGGCTATCTAGTCGGAACCATGCGCCTCCGGCGCCTGGCCGAAAGGTACTTCCGGCGAGCCCGGCTGGCGGAGGAGTTCGAGGTCGATCGGGGGTTCGTCCAGACGCCCTACGTTCTGGACTTGCATGAGATGGGTCCCGGCCATCTGATCGCCGTCGCCCTGTCGGAGAGCGTGCTGGCGCTGACATTCAACGAGTGGGAGCGGGCACGCGAGATCGTCACCGAGGGTCTCGAGCGATGCTACCGGTTGGGCGACAAATACTCAGCCGGCATCGCGCTCGCCATCCGCGGCTTCGGCAGCTACTCCTCCGGGCAGCTCGAGGAGGCTCTCGGCGATTACAACCAGCTCCTGACTTCTGCTCGCGCGCGTGCCAACCGCGAACATGAGGGTTGGGCGACATCGTCCGTTATCCCGGTCCTGCTGGCTTTCAATCGTCTCAACGATGCCGAGGCGATGGCCGCGACTGCCTCGGGAATCCTCGATGACGTAGACCCCCTCACTGTGCCCATCATCTATGGGACGCGGTCGCAGGTTTACTTGAGAGCCGGCCAGACGGCCGAAGCGCGGTCGAGCGCCGAGCTGGCTCTGGAAGCCATCGACAGCACGCCGATATTCATCTACCTGGCCGGATTCGCCGGGCTGCTCGACACACTGCTCGAGTTGTGGGCGTTGGAAGGTGACCCGACCTCTCAGAGCGCCAAAGAGCTCGCCAAGCTCACCAAGAAGGCCCTCAAGACAATGCGGAGCTTCGCCTTGGTGCTGCCCTTTGCCCGGCCGAAGCACCGGCTATTCAAAGGGCGGATGGAACAGCTACAGGGCCGGACCTCCAAGGCCCAGCGCACATTCCGGAAGGCCCTCGGCCTGGCCGAGGGCAGCGGCTTTCCGTGGGACGCAGGACTGCTTCACCTCGAGCTTGCCCGAACGCTGCCGGCCGACAGCGCCGAGCGTCAGACCCACCTCAGCGAGGCCAGGAAGCTGTTCGAGGAGGTCGGCAGCCTCCACGACCTCGACCGGGCCGCCGCCCTGGACGGCTAGTGGTGGATCGAGAAGTGGGAGTGGACGATCTTCCAGTCCTTCTCTAGCCGCAGGACAGTCGTCCACGACGCCACATCGTGGTGCTCGCCACCTATATCGAGGTCTCCTGTCCTGGATGAGTAGGCGATGGTGTCCCCGACCGGGACCACCTCGACCGGGTACTCGTCGAAGTTCACCAGCGATCCGCTGATGCCCTCTCCGGCCTCGTGAACTCGCAATTCGGGCGCCAACCCTTCGAGAGCGGCGTCCGCCCCCTCCCAGACATCGGGTCGGTGGCTGCCCAGCACGCGGACGTCCCCGGACAATTCCGCGGACAGCCTGTCTCCCTGGCCGGCGATGTAGGCGGCCGCGGCTGCCTTGATCGTTTCTTCCGGCGTGTCCGCCATGGCTTCCTCCCAAATCGAGTGGTGTGAGCCTACACGCGGAACCTCAGCTGCATTACGGCCGTTTTCTTAGGAAGTTCTCAGCCACGCCTCACCCACCGCTTAGGTTGAACGAAGAGAATCTCTGGACATGGGGGCACTGTGCGACCGATTCTGATTGGCGCTTTGAGCGCGCTGGTAGTGGTGGTTGGCGGCGTGGCGATAGCTGCGATCGTCTCGTCGTCCGGGGCCACCACGGCCGAGGAGGAGATCGAGGAGCCACTCGACTTCGAGGAATCGCCGCTCGAAGATGGCGAAGCGGCTTTCCCGGAGAGCGTGACGGACGTCATCAACGAAATCCTCGACGGGCTGGTGGAGTCCGGAGTCATGACCCCCGCCGAGGTGGAGGATTTGAGAGAAGCTCTCGAAGACCTGCCCGGCGATCTGAGAGAACGGTTGGAGGACTTGCGGTCCGAGCTCCCCGAGGACTTCGAGTTCGAGCTCCCAGATGTCGGGGGGCTGCCCGAAGGCTTTTTCGAGGGTGAGGGGTTCAACGACCTGCGTAGTCTGTTCGGGCAAGGTCTTTTCGGCTCGCCGCTGGAGGCGGCCGCGGAAACGATTGGGATTCCGCTCCGCCAGCTTCTCAACGAACTCGCAGACGGCCTCAGCATCCTGGAGATTGCCGAAGCCGAAGGAGCCGATGCCGACGAGGTCGTCGAAGCCATGGTCGACAGCGTGGTCGGGAGCGACGATGACCTTCCGGCCGGGGTCCGGTCGGCGATCGAGAGCGCGATGCGGGCCCTGGCCGAAGGCCGAGGAGGCCTGTTCGGTTTCGGTCCTGGCGGGCCGGGCTTCAGGTTCTTCTTTGACTTCGACCAGGAGCTCGAGGGCTCAAACGCCTAGGACTACGTAGAGGCCTCGACTCGGGACGGTCGGTAGAGGGCCACGAACAGCGCCCAAACACCCACCACCAGGTGGAGCAGCGTGTCGAGCGGCCGTTGCAGCTCGGCGCCGGCGAACATCTCCGAGAACAGGTTGTAGACGGCGAAGAAGACTCCGAGCACTCCGACCAACAGAACGAGATAACGCTGCAAGGTCGCGTTCAAGGTGAAGGCGGCAATCAGCGCCACCGCGCCCAGGACGGTGTGAGCGTAGTTCTCGGGATTGTCGAAGTACCAGGTCTCGCCGAAGATGCTGTCTTCCGGCTCGGGACCGATGACGCCTACGAAGCCGAGGATGCCGACGGCTAGGAGCACGACCCCGCCGATGATTAGGAATTGCTTTGGATTCACGGTCTTGCCTCCTCACAACCTCCCCGTATTCGTTACGAGCCTGCGCTCGGATTGGTGGCGAGGGCCCGCCTGAGTACCGCGTTTCTGTCAATCTGAGCCGCGCAAAGTGCGGCTGCGATTGACAGGAAACCTCTTCGGGCGCCGGTGTGCGCGAGGATCGCCCTATGGCCGGCTGGACCTGCCCGGACTGCTCTCGCCTTTTCGCCCGCCAAGGCCAGACACACGAGTGCGAGCCCGCGATGAGCCTCGAGGAGTACTTCTCGACCGGTCCGGCCAGGGAGCGCCCGATCTTCGAGTCGGTGCTCGGACATCTGGAGGCACTCGGCCCGATGCACGTAGAGCCGGTGTCGGTCGGGATCTTCATCAAGTCGACTGGAAGCTTCGTCGAGCTGCGCCCGATGACCAGATGGGTGGCGCTGTGGTTCCCGATGGCCCGAGAGATCGCCCACTCCAGGATTGCTCGCAAGCCCGTGCGCAGTGGCCGTCGCATCTACCACGTCGTCAACCTTTTCGAACCCGACGACGTCGATGATCAAGTACGCGAGTGGCTGACCGAGTCCTACGCCGACTTCGGCTGACGGATACTTTCCTGGGCCCAGTCCCTAGCCGTCCTCGATAGGCCGGCCCACCGTCAGCGCCTCCTGCAGTTCCGGCTCCAGCATTTCCCGGTACTCCGGGTCCGGGGGCGCTCCAACGGCGTCGAGCACCTTGGCGAAGAAGCTGCGGGCCGCCGCCGCCAAGGCCACATCGAGGATCTCCCCATCGCTCAGGCCCACCTCTTTTAGGGCCTTGATGTCTTCTTCCGTGATCGACGCGGCATCGACGACGACCCGCTCCGCGAAGTTCATGATGGCCAAGTCGACCTCGTCGAGACCGGCGGCGTTCCGATCGATGACTATGTCCCGCACCGTTTCCGTGTCATAGAAGCGGGCGCGCAGCACCCTCGAGTGCGCCATCGTGCAGTAGCTCGAACGTAGCTGCTGTGCCGCCGCCACCGTCGCCAGCTCGTATCGGCGCCGGTCCATCCCAGCCCTGATGGCCGTGATCAGATGCCCCCAGGCGTCGTAAACGTCGGGTCGGAGCGCAAAGACCTGCGTGAAGTTAGGTACGAAGCCCCAGCCTTCGCGGTCTTCCTCGTAGATTCCGGCTACCCGCTCCTTTGCCTCGTTTTCGGGAATCGTCCCGATGAACGCCATTTTGGACCTCCCTTCCAGATGAGAAACGTATCAGCTGAGCCTTGCTGGCGAGGCTGTCAGGCGCCTGCCGGTCACTGATCGAGCGGTCAAGACCACAAAGAAGAGAACGATGGGCACCACGGCCATCGTCGCCGAGCCGGACGTGTTGGCGTGGAAGCTGATGATCAGCCCGACCGCCACCGAGGCCACGCCGATACCGGCGGCGGTGGCCATGATCGCTGGTACGCGGCGGACGAGCAGCGCGGCGGTCGCCGGGGGGCCGACGAGGAGTCCAAACACCAGGAGTGCTCCCACGGTCTGGAACGACCCCACGATCGACAGCGTGATCAGACCCAAGAGTGCGGCATGCGCCAGGCGGGGGCGCAGACCAAGCAGCTGCGCTTTCTGCTCGTTGAAGGAAAGGACCAGGAAGGACCGGTAGAGGAGCGCCGAGACCAGGCCCGTGATAGCGGCCACCGCGGCGAGAACGACGAGGTCGCCCCCGGTCACGCCGAGGGCGTCGCCGAAGAGGATTCCGGTCAGGCTGCCGGTATAGGAGGCGGTCCGGGAGATGAGGATGACGCCGAGCCCGAGCATTCCTACGAATAGCAGCCCTATTCCCGTGTCTTCGGAGAAGGTCGTCTGACGGTGGACGAGGTTGATACCCAGCATCATCACGGCGGCGGCCATGGCCGCCCCGATCAGCACGCTGAACTCCAAAAGGATGGCGAGGGCGATCCCGGGGATGACACCGTGGACGAGCGCGTCCCCGAGGAAGGTCATTCCTCTGATCACTACCCAGGTTCCGACCAGCGCCAGGGCGATGGCCGCCAGTGATCCACCGATCAGGGCGCGCTGCTGGAAGCCCAGCTCGAAAGGGGCGGTCAGCCAGTCCATCGGGGGGACCGTAACCGGAGGGCGGCGCCAGAGGCGCTCATGACAGCGCCGCCGCGATCCGCTGGGCGTTGGTGAGCAGCATTCCCACGAGGGTGTCGGCCCCGGAGCCGGGTTCTCCCAGCGAGCCGCTGTAGAGCTGGACGACTGCGACGTGGCTACCCACCTCCTCGGCCACTGCCTCGACCAGCAGGGCGGGTTGAGTGGTCTCGGCGAATATCGCCGGCACACCCTCCGAGCGGATCGTTTCCACCAGCGCGGCGAGCTCCGAGGAGCTGGGGTTGGCCAGCGTCGATCCGCCGGGAATGACGACCCCCACCACCTCGAAGTCGTAACGGTGGGCGAAGTAGCCGAAGGCGTCGTGGTTGGTGACCAGCTTCCGTCTAGTGACTTCCGCCAAGATCGACTCGATCCGGCGATCGGCGGCATCCAGCTCCGCGGCGTAGGCGTCGGCGCCGGCGGCCCAGTCGGAGCTGTTGTCGACCGTGGCCAGCGCCGCTGAAATAAGCCTCGCCGCCGTCGCCATCCGGACGGGATCCATCCACACATGCGGGTCGAGGGTGCCCTCGCCGAAGGGCACAGGGTCCAGGGCCGGAGCCACGACTAGGAGGTTGGCTCCGTCGTCGGCCGCCCCCGCCAGCACGTCGGTCAGTCCCTCTTCCAGGCCGAGGCCGTTGGAGACGACGAGGTCGGCCGCATGCAGCGAGGCCACCTGCTGGGACGAGGCCCGGTAGTCGTGCGGGTCGACACCCCCTGGTATCAGCACCTCCACCGTGGCACTATCTCCCGCAATGGCCCAAGCCACGTCCCCCAGGATCCCGGTGGTCGCCACCACCCGCAGACCCCCGGACGGTATGGGGTCGGAGGGGGCGGCCGCGCAGGCTCCGATGATCACCAGCAAGAGCAGCCCGCCTGCTTTTCTCATTAGTTGCATATAATGAGAATCGTTCCTATAGTAATGAGAATCATACTTAAAACAGGGGGAGCATGACAACCCTGGATCGGCAGGTGCACGAGCGGCTGCGTGATAACGACGCCCGCTACACCAAGGGCCGGCGGGCGGTCGTGGAGGCATTGGCCCGCGCCGACGGGCCCCGGTCGGCCGCCGAGCTCAGCGTCCAGATCGGGGACGTGGTGCCCCTGTCCTCTCTGTACCGCTCCTTGGCGCTGCTCGAAGAGGCGGGGGTGGTGGTCCCCCACTACGCCACCAAGGGTCTCACCCGCTACGAGCTGGCCGAATGGCTCACGGCCCACCATCACCATTTGGTGTGCGTCAACTGCGGGGCGGTGGAGGACATCGAGATACCGGCTCCCTACGAGACCCAGGTCCGGGCCCTGGTCGACGACATCGGCGCCATCGTCTCGTTCACTCCCTTGAATCACGCGCTCGAGATCGAAGGGCACTGCTCCCGGTGCGCATGAGTCCTTTCGCGGTTCGAGCCGAGGAGCTGGTGCTGACCTACGGGCCCGAGGTTGCTCTCGCCCGGTCGACGTTCTCGGTGCCCCGCGGGCAGGTGACGGTGGTGATCGGCCCGAACGGCTCCGGGAAGTCGACGCTGCTCAACGCCATCTCCGGTCTGCTGGAGCCGGCCGCCGGAACTCTCGAGGTCGTCCCCGACGGGGCGGGCGGAGTTCGGATCGCCTATGTGCTGCAGAAGACCAAGGTCAACGACGCCCTGCCGATCTCGGTACGGGAGGTCGTCACGATGGGCCGCTACCCCGACTCCGGTGTGTATGGCCGCCTCGATTCCGCTGACCGTCGGGCGGTCGCCGAAGCGATGGAGCGGACCGGGATCTCCGGCCTGGCCCAAAAGCACCTCCGTGAGCTCTCGGGGGGCCAACGCCAGCGGGTATTCGTCGCCCAGGGGCTGGCCCAGGACCACGACCTGCTGCTGCTCGACGAGCCCTTAACTGGCATCGACTTGCCTACCGCTCAGGCCATCGACGCCGTCATTCACGACGAGCTGACCCGTGGCTGCACCGTCGTCATGACCACCCACGACCTCTCCGAGGCCCAACTGGCCGACCACGTGCTGCTGCTCTCCGGTCGGGTGGTCGCTTCCGGGCCCCCGGCGAAGGTCTTGACCGCAGACCATCTGACCGCCGCCTACGGAGCCGCGCTCCTCCACGTCGACGAAGACGACAGGATTTTCATCGACGACCCCGCCCACCGGCCGGTCCCGGGACGCCACACCCACCAGGACCGCGTGATCCACACCGAGTCTTCGCCGTCCGAGCTGCACTCCGATTAGCGCGGCCCGTCCGTCGACAACTGGTATCCGAAGGGCATCTCCAAGCGGTGGCTGCGCAGCAGCTCCGTGTCGGAGAGGAGCTCGGGAGTCCGCCCGTCGGCGACCACCCGCCCGTCGCTCATGATCACCGCCCGTTCGCACAGTTCGAGCGCGAAAGGCAAGTCGTGGGTGATGACCAGCTGCGTGATCGCTAAGGCCTGGAGGGTGGAGACCAGCTCCCGCCGGCCGGCGGGGTCGAGTCCGGAGCTCGGCTCGTCGAGGACGAGTACGTCGGGCCGCATGGCCAGGACGGTGGCGAGGGCAGCCCGGCGTTGCTCTCCTGCGCTCAGATGATGCGGTGGCCGGCCGGCGATGGCGGTGGCCTCCACCGCGGCCAGCCCTTCCTGCACCCGACCTTCCAGTCCGGTGCCCGACAGCCCCAGGTTGGCGGGTCCGAACGCGACGTCCTCCCAGACCGTGGGCATGAAGAGCTGGTCGTCAGAGTCCTGGAAAACGAGGGCGACGCGCCTCCTTATCTCCCCCAGATTCGGCTCATCAACGGCCAGCCCGCCGATGTGGACGGTGCCCGCATCGGGGCGGTGGATGCCGTTCAGGTGCAGCGCCAGTGTCGTCTTGCCGGCTCCGTTGGGTCCCAGCAACGCCACGCACTGGCCGCGCTCGATTCGAAGGTCGACTCCGCGGAGCGCTTTCCGGCCGTCGGGATATGTGAAGCGGAGACCGCTGACTTCTATGACGGCGTCGGTCATATTGTCATCCACGCCGCCACCGCCACGGCGATCCCCGCCAGCGGCAGGAGGGCGGCGGCCAGCCAGTCCGACCGCGTGGCGCGCCGCGGCGCCAGGTCGGGCATGGTCCCGCTGTATCCCCGCGAAAGCATGGCGGCGTAAACGCGCTCGCCGCGTTCGTAGGAGCGGATGAACATGGCTCCGGCCGAGGTGGCGATGGGACGTGCCTGCCAGAGCCAGCGGGGGTCATAGCCACGAGCCGTCATGGCGATGCGCGTACGGCGCAGCTCGTCCGCCACCACCTCCAGGTAGCGGATCATGAAACCGGCGATCGAGGTCAGCACGGCCGGGACCCGCAGCACCGCCATCCCGCGCAGGATCTCGGTGATCTCGGTAGTCGCCGCCAGCACGATGCTGGCCGTGGCGCCGATCGTCGCCTTGGCCACGATATTCCAGGTTCCCCAGAGCCCTTCTCTCGAGACGGAGACCCCGAGCACCTCAACCGTCTCTCCCGAAGCGACTAACGGGATCAGGAACGCAAAGGCGATGAAGGGGAG
>JBHICV010000019.1:0-26784 GCA_046759765.1 Acidimicrobiia bacterium | reverse complement strand
GGATTGCGGAGATCCTGGTACTCCTCGAGGCCCACTACGAGGTGCTCCTCGCCTCGTACGTAGTCGCCTTCGCTGGTGAGGACCTCACCTAGATACGTGTTAACGAGAGCAGTGCAGTTCTCGTCCCCGATCTGCTGATGGACCGGAAGAGCCTCTCCAAATAGCCGCTTGGCGTCCTCTGAATCGCCGGTCATAGCCGCGACTAACCCAAGGCGGCTCCGGCAATGCGGGCGCACCCACCGGTCGCCCGTCCCATCGACGAGTTCTTGGCTGCGCTCGATCATCGCCCTCGCTTCTTCGTATTTGCCCCTGCCCGCCAACGCTTGTCCGAGAATGAACGCGAACCAGCCCGCGGCCCATCGATCCCCCAGGCTGACCAACGCATCCACGGCCTTCCCCATTTGCCTGAGGCCCTTGGCCTCCCCAAGCTCATCCAGCTTCAAGCCGTGGATGAACCTCGCAAAGGACTCTCCCCAGCTGTCGCCTACCGCTACAAAGAGTCCCAGGCTCTCCGCTGCAAGCTCGAGACCGGCTTCGCGGCCTCGGGCGTCCGCAAGGTGAATTGCCGCCCAGGCAACATCGTTTTGGGTGCCACTTTCACGGAAGGTGGCGAGAGCCTCTTCGACCAGCGGTCTCACCTCGGCGGGCCGGGCTCGCTGGATCTCGAGGGCCGCTACCTTGTATACGAGCCTGGCTCGGAGAACGGCGTCGGCGTCGGGCGTGGCCTCGTAAACCCGCCGGAACCACCGGTGAGCCTCTTTCCAGTGGCCCCGGACCCACCAAAACCAGCCCATTGCCCCCACAAGCCGAAGTGCTACCTCATCCGCATCGGCATTGAGACACCACTTGATAGCGCTTCGCGCGTTGTCGTGTTCCATCTCCATCCGACGAGTCCACGCCGCCTGCTCGGCGCCGCGCAGTCCCGATACAGACGTCTCGGCAAGTCCCATGAAGTAAAGGGCATGCCGCTGACGGATTTCGTCGTCCTCTCCAGCCTCGGACAGCTTGGCGGCCGCGTATTGGCGCACGGGTTCCAGCAGCCGGTAGCGGCTGGCACCGTCCGTGTCGGAAACCTCCACCAGCGACTGCTCGACGAGATGGCTCAGTAGATCGAGCACACCAGGCCCCGGCAGTGCGGAGATGACTTCAGCGGCCTCCAGCGTCCATCCTCCGGCGAAGACCGAGAGCTTTCGGAACAGCTGCTGCTCCTCGTCTGACAGCAGCTCGTAGCTCCAATCCATGGCGGCTTCCAGGGTTGCGTGCCGCCCGCCGCCCCGACGACGTGAAGCAATCAGCTGCAACTGGTTGTCGAGTCTCAGAAGGATCTCGTGCGGAGTCAGGACGTTCGTTCGGGAGGCAGCTAGCTCGATGGCCAGCGGCAGGCCGTCGAGTCGACGCGTGATCTCCGCCACTGCCAAGGAATTGTCTTTGTCGAGCCGGAAGCCTGGCTGTATCTGGGTGGCGCGCTCCGTGAACAAGAAAACGGCGTCGGTTTCTTCGACCTCTATCTGCTCTTCTGCCGGCAACCCGAGCGGAGGAACCGGGTAAACGGCCTCGCCCGGTACGCCGAGCAGCTCTCGGCTCGTCGCCAAGATCCTGATGTGGGGACATCGGGTGAGGAGCGTCTCGGCCAGGCCGGCACTCTCCTCGATGAGGTGCTCGCAATTGTCGAAGACGACCATCAACTCTTTGTCTTTGAGATAGTCGCTCAGCACGTCGACCAGTAGCCTCCCGCTGTCGGTCTCCATGTCGCGGACGCCGAAGGGCTCGGAGGCCTGGTTGATGACCAGGGAAGGGTCGGAGATGGGAGCTAGCTCCACCATCCAGGCGCCGTCGGGAAAGGAGTCGAGCAGCTCAGCCGCCACCTGGAGCGCGAGACGCGTCTTGCCGGCACCACCAACTCCCGTGAGCGAGACGAGACGCGCCTCGCTAAGTAGCTGCGTGATCTGGCTCAGCTCAGCATCCCGCCCAACGAAGGTCGTGAGTTGGAAGGGGAGGTTGTTGGGCTGAGCGTCGAGGCTCACCAACGGCGGGAACTCGGCCGGCAACCCTGGAGACAGGAGTTGGTGCACCCGCTCGGGTCGGGCGAGGTCACGCAAGCGGTGATCGCCAAGGTCAACGAGGTCGTAGTCATTCTCGCCGAGAACCTCTTTCGTCGCGGCTGATACGAGTATCTGACCCCCGTGGCCTGTGCCGAGAAGCCGGGCCGCTCGGTTCAGAGCGGGGCCGAAGTAGTCGCCTTGCCGTTCGTCCGCCTCGCCGGTGTGCAGGGCCATGCGCACGTTCAGGCGACCAACCCCCGGAAATTCGACTCCCTGGAATCGGCTCTGGGCAAGAACGGCCGCCGCCGCGGCGCTGTTGGCTCGATCGAACACGGCGTAGACGCCGTCGCCCGTGCTCTTGATGAGATGTCCCCCGTTGTGGGTGATGGTTTCGCGCAGCATCTCGTCGTGGTGCGTGAGAGCGGCTCGCATGTCGTCCGGATGCTCTTGCCACAGCCGGGTAGAGCCCTCGATATCCGTGAACAAGAACGTCACGGTGCCGGTGGGTAGCTGGGTTATGGCGGCCTCCTTAACCCCGAAATCTACGCTGCTAACGGGTCGCCGGTTAGTCGCCCCTTCTTCACGGTGACGCCTGACCAACGTATGTATGGCTAAGCGTCACAGAAACCGGGCCACTATTGACTTTCCTCACTCTGAGCGCGAGAGTGGCCACGGGGAGTGGCTAACAGGAGGAAGAGTGCGATGCGGTTTGCTGGACAGCTGCTAGTCCCGAACGATCCAGCCGCTGAACTCAGAGTCGTCCTCGAGATAAGTGGTGAACGGGTGGTGGTGACGGCCGGCGCCAAGGAGCTCGGCTCGTGGCCACTGGCTGAGGTCGCTCTCGCCGCGCTCGACGACGGCCGGTTCTCACTGGTGGTGGATGAAGACACCACCCACTTCGTTCCCGACGATCCGGTGCGATTCAGCTACGACGCCTCACCGGTATTGGGTTCTTCCGAGACCACGGGGACGCTCGGCAGGCTATGGACGTGGCTGACGGCACCTCAGCCCCTTGATCCCGAGCCCGGACCGGCAGCCGCACCGCACTCGACAACGACGCTGACCCGGGAACGCGTTCCTTCGCCGGTCGACCTCACGATCGATCTCTCCGACAAGGACGCCGAGAAAGTCCCCTATGACGTATTCAAGGACTTCAAGGAGGACTTGCCGGTTCCCCCGCCGGAGGCAGAGCCCGCTGAGGCCGTTCGTTGCCGCGGTCGAAGGCAGGACGGGATGCCGTGTCGTTCACAGATCCTCGGCAAAACGGGCTTCTGCGCCGCTCACGATCCTCAACGGCCACCGCGTCGTCCGAGACGACGACCGCGGCGGCTTAGCAGGCTCTACCGCCACCTGGACCATCTGATCGAAAGGGTCGAAGCCGGAGAGGTCGATCCGGAGATCGCACTGGCGGTTTCGAGCCTCGTCCGGGCCATGATCGGCGTGCAAGACCACGAAAGGAGACTCGCCTCGGATAAGGAGTCGACGGAGGTGCCCTCCTTCACGCTGTGATTGAGCGTGGCCGTCAGCTCTGTTCGAGCTCTCGAATCATTTCCTCCGAGAGGGACGCAGCCTGTGGCATGCGGATAGGCGTAATCGATATCTGACGCCGATGGGCGGCGTCGACATCGGTTCCGTCCAGCACGTCGAACTGGCGGAATGCGCCTCCGAACGAATGGACAAAACGTCCCTCCCCGTCGGCTCGGAAGAGTTTGTCGTAGCCGACGCGGGCAATGGAGGTGACTTGCCGGGGAGTGTGCTCGTCCGATTCGTACGGAAGGTTGACGCTGACGATGTCAGCTTCGTCGGCCAGGGTCGTACCTCTGATTTCTGCCGTCATGTCGGCGCACAACCGGCCCAGCCGAATCCAGTCGTCGGCGGCCTGGGGCGACTTGGCACGGGCACGCCACTCGTTCCAGTCGGACATGGTCCCAGTGGAGAAAGCGAGGGCGGGGACGCCGCTTACCCACGCCTCGAACGCAGCCCCAATCGTTCCGGACGACAGGATGTAGCCGGCGCCATGGTTGTACCCGAGGTTGATCCCCGAGATGACAAGCTCGGGTGGCTCGCTGAACAGACCATTGATTCCCAGCTGGACTCCGTCCGCCGGATATCCCGAGCACAGCCACATAGAAACGCCGTCCCGGTCAGCCTTTTCGACGTGCACCGGCTCGAAGCGGGTAATGGCCTTGCCGACCCAGCTCCGCTCCTCTCGCGGCACCACCACCCTCAGCTCGCCCATCGGCGCCAGCGCGCGGGCGAACGGGACAAGAGCCGGACTGTCCGGTCCGTCGTCATTGGTAAGAAGAATCCACGACATTGAAGAAACGTTAACGGTGGGACAGATCAGGAGTACTTCCGACCGGCACCGGTGTTGAAGACGACCACTTCCTCGCCAGGAGAGATCCAGCCCTCGTCGCGGAGCTGCTCGAAGGCCGCCCAGGCACCGCCTCCTTCCGGACAGATGTCCAGCCCAGTCTGAGCGGAGAGAACCTCGGCCGCGCCGTACAGCTCCGCGTCCGGAACCGCCACTGCGATACCAGATGTCTCGCGCAAGGCCCGCAGACAGAGCGGACCGCCAAAGGGGTCGGGAACCCTCAACCCGTGGGCACCAGCCTCGGTTCTCTCCCATGAAGTGGTCTCAGAGTCACCGGCTTCGTAGGCTCGGACTATCGGCGCGCAACCGGCCGATTGAACCAGTACCAGCCGGGGACGCGAAGAGTCGGTCCATCCCAGCTGCTCCATCTCCGAGAAGGCCTTCCACATGCCGACGATTCCGGTACCGCCGCCGGTAGGGAAGACGAGCACGTCCGGGAGGTGCCCACCGAGCTGCTCGTATAGCTCGTAGGCGAGGGTTTTCTTGCCCTCTAGCCGAAAGGGCTCACGTAACGTCCCGAGGTTGACGTAGCCGTCTGGTTGATGCTCACCGAGCCAGCCGGCGGCCTCCGAGATCGTCCCGGGAATGAGCTCGACTTTCGCCCGGTACTTTCGACAGGCCTCAACGAACGTGGGCGGTGTGTCAGAGGGCATTACCACCAATACAGGCACTCCCGCGGCCGACCCGTACCGAGCGAGCGACTCCGCCGCGTTTCCAGCCGAGGCTGTGGTCAGGCCGCCGGCGCCCAGCGCGGCCGCGGCAGAAACGGCCACACTCATGCCTCGGTCCTTGAACGAACCGGTGGGGTTCAGAGCCTCGTCCTTGATCCAGAGGTTCTCCGCGACCTCTACCAGAGGCGTCCACCCCTCCCCCAGGCTGACTGCATCCCGATGCCGAACCGGAAGTACGCGGTCGTACCTCCACAGAGAACGCACCGAGCCGGTGGACGGCAGGGTGGCGTCGTATTCGACTCGGAGCGTGCCTCCGCAGTGGCGGCAGACATCGATCCAACTCTCAGGGCGATACCGGGTGGAACAGGAGAAACACCTGAGATGGAGGAGGCTGGGGTTAAGCACCGTCGGGACGCTAACTCCCGCAGTAGGGTCGAGCGACGTGCGCGCCGCCCTTATAACCGCCTTCGGCCAGCCCCTCGAGGTGATCGAAGTTGACGATCCGGAACCCTCCGCGGACGGAGTAGTCCTTCGGGTGCTGGCAACCGGTGTTTGTCGATCCGACTGGCACGCTTGGATCGGCCACGAGAACCTTCCGGCGCTGCCTCATGTGCCGGGCCACGAGATGGCAGGAGTTATCGAAACCGTTGGAGCCGAGGTGACCCGCTGGAAGCCGGGAGCGCGCGTCACCGTCCCATTCTCTGTCGGCTGTGGCATGTGCGCCTCGTGCGCCGCTGGTTACCTCAACACCTGCGACCGGCCATTCACACCGGGGTTCACCCATTGGGGATCCTTTGCCGAGCTGGTGGCGATCGACCACGCCGACGTCAACCTGGTGGCACTGCCCGCGGAGGTGAGCTCAGTGGATGCGGCCGCGCTGGGTTGCCGTTTCATTACTTCTTTTCACGCCATCGTCGATCAGGGTCGTCTGCAGGAAGGCGACTGGCTCGCCGTCCACGGCTGCGGCGGCGTCGGGCTCTCAGCGATCATGATCGGCCATGCTCTCGGGGGCAGGGTCATAGCGGTCGACATTGCACCGGAGAAGCGGGCATTGGCCGAGGAGCTGGGAGCTGAGGTTGCGATCGACGCCTCCGAGGTCGGCAACGTCGGCAGGGCCATACACGAAGCAACGGGCGGCGCCCACGTGTCGATCGACGCCCTGGGTAGTGCGCCCACCGCATCGAACTCGATCAGGTCGCTTCGGAAGCACGGCCGCCACGTGCAGGTCGGCCTGATGTACGAGGACGCTTCATCGATCGAGATCGCCATGGAGCCGATCATCATGAAGGAGCTGGAGATCATCGGCAGCCGGGGGCTACCCGCCACCGAGTATCCACGTGTCTTCGAGCTGATCTCGCAAACCGGGATGGACCTCGGAAGGCTCGTCACCAAGACCGTCGCTCTGGATCAGGCTTCAGCCGAGTTGGAAGGAATGAGCTCCTTCGCCGGTGTCGGCGTGACGGTGATCGACCGCTTCTAGGGCCGCGTTCCTGTCAATCTCAGTGTCGCCTGGCGGAATTCAGATTGACTGAAACCGCGGGCGTCGCGTTCCTGTCAATCCCAGCCGCGGAAAGCGCGGTTCAGATTGACACGAAGCCCTTGCTAAGGGAGGAGCAGCTTGCCCAGCCGACGCGAGGCGATCAGAAACCCCACCGCGCCCATCACGAGCAAGTAGATGACGTTCCACCACAGCGATGGATCGACGACGCCCAGGGTCAGCGACCGGATCAGTACCACGCCGTGATAGAGCGGAGAGAGCTGCGCGATCGCCTGCAGGGCCGGCGGATAAACCTCGAGCGGATAGAAGGTCGCCGAGAAGAGGAAGAGCGGCAAGGTGACCAACGTCACCAGATCGAGGTCCTGCCAGGTTCGGAAGAAGGTCGTGGCGGCCATCCCGGCGCCCGCGAACGCAAAGCCGATCAGAACCGCCGCCGGCAGCGCCAGGACTCCCCACCACGATTCGATCAGCCCCATCACCAGCATCACGCCCAGGAACACCGTGGCGTAAACCGTGCCGCGCATCTGCGACCAGGTCATCTCCGCCAGGGCGATGTCTCCCGGCTTCAGAGGCGTTGTGAGCACCGCGTCATAGGTCTTCTCCCAACGCAACTTGGAGAAGATGTTGAACGTCGACTCATAAACGGCGCCGTTCATCGCCGAGGCGGCCAGCATGGCCGGCGCCACGAAGGCGACATAGGAGACCGGGCTGCCGTCCGGTGCGACGAGGTCGCCCACCAACTGGCCGATCCCCACTCCGATGGCAAACAGATAGAAGACCGGCTCGAACAGCCCGGAGAAGATGACCAGCCAGAAACGCCGGTAGACCTTGACGTTCCGCTCCAGCAGATAGCGCGCCCTACGTCCACCCATGAGACCAGGCGGCACCACCCGCCCGAGCAGCGTGGTCTCGGTCGTCAATGGACCAGCCTCCGACGGAAGAAGAAGAACGCCAGCCCGAGGCCGACAACGACCCACATCAGCAGGTATGCGACGTGTACTCCCCAGGCGAGGGGCGGCTCCACCTGGAGCGCGATCGCCCTACACAAGGCAACGCCGTGCCATAGAGGCGTGACGTATGCCAGCGGCTGTAGCCACGCGGGGAGCTGGGTGATCGGAAAGAAGGTCCCGGAGAAGAGGAACATGGGAACGACTCCGAAACGGAACAATGTGGCCAAACCGGGTGCGTCGTCGAGCCAAGCCGCGTACGCGGACGCAGGGGCGGCGAAGGCGAGCCCTGTCAGCAGCGCGGGAAAGAGAGCTAGCAATCCCAGCCACACGCTGGTGGCACCGAAGAGGGCCATCATCCCAACGAACACGAGCGAAACGAACGCCACGCGAACTCCGACCCAAACGAGGTGTCCGGTGGCCAGGCCGTGGACGGTTATAGGAGTCGCGAGCGTCGCGTAGTAGGTCTTCAGCCATTTGTGACCGGCCAGGACGGGCCAAGATCCGTCCCCCACGCCGGTCTGCATCGCGGTTGCGGCCAGCAAGCCTGGCGCCAGGAACTCGAGATACGTGATGTCCGCAAACCCCGCCGGACCCGCATCGACCAACGTCCCCAGGCCCAGGCCCATCGCCACCAGGTACAGCGCCGGATTGACGAAGCTGGTGATCACACTTCCCCGCCATGACCGCCGATATCGACGGGCGTCGCCCTCGGCCACCCTGAGCACGAGTGGAGTGGCCATCAGTCGACCAGCGTCCTGCCGGTCAGGCGGAGAAAGACATCCTCGAGCGTGCTGCGACGTGCGAGCAGCGCCTCGGGGAAGATCCCGCGCTCATGCAAATCGAGCGTGGTTTGGTCGGCGTCGTCGGTATAGAGAAGAACGCGGTCGGGAAGCACCTCAACCCGCTTGGCGATGCCGTCGAGCTGCGCGATGGCTTCCTCCTGCTCCCCGGGCACGAAACGCAACTCGACTACCTCGCGCGGCGAGTAGGTCGCGATCAGCTCCCGAGGTGAACCTTCGGCCACGATCTTCGCCTTGTCCATAACCACGAGTCGGTCGCAGAGCTGCTCAGCCTCCTCCATGTAATGAGTGGTAATGATGAGCGTGACTCCCCGCTGCTTGAGCCTGTAGAGCCGATCCCAGAGCGCATGGCGGGCCTGCGGATCGAGACCGGTGGTCGGCTCGTCCAGGATCAGAACGTCGGGATCGTTGATGAGGGCTCTCGCAATGATCAGGCGGCGCTTCATGCCTGAGGACAGCGGTTCGACCCGGTCGTCGCTGCGTTCTGACAGCTGCACGAACTGCAGGAGCTCCTCAGCGCGTTCCCGAATGATTTTTCCGGGGAGATCGAAGTAGCGGCCGTACACATAGAGGTTCTCGAAGACGGTCAATTCCGTGTCGAGATTGTTCTCCTGGGGCACGACGCCCAGCCGGGCCCGGATCGGCCGGCCCTGTGTGGCAGGATCCATCCCTAGCACTTCCAAGTAGCCCTCGGTGACCGGTGAGGTAGCCCCAATCATCCGCATCGTCGATGTCTTCCCGGCTCCGTTGGGACCCAGGAATCCAAATGCCTCGCCATGGTTCACGACGAAGTCGATCGCGTCGACTGCGGTGAGATCCTCGAACCGTTTGGTGAGCTGACGAGCTTCAACGAGTGGCGTGGGCACAGCCGGCTTACGTTACCTGCCCGATCCCGACCCACCGGACCGTTTAGCGAAGCCTGGCCTACTCGCTACGTTTCCTACATGCTGTTGGCCGAGCTCGTTGATACCTGGGATGCGGTGCGGGACACGCGGTCAAGGAAGGCCAAAATCGAACTGTTGGCCTCTCGGCTCGAACAGCTGGACGACTCTGAGATCGAGATCGGCGTGTCTTTCCTGGCCGGAGAGCCACGACAAGGTCGGCTCGGGGTCGGCTACCGCACGCTCTACGACACAGCTGTTCCGGCGGCGGGCCGGCCCACCTTGACCTTGACAGTGGTAGACGACGCCTTCCAGCAGCTCACGCGTGTCGGAGGACCGGGGTCCAAGAGCCGACGTGCCGAGCTACTCGAGGAACTGCTCGGGCGCGCCACCGAACCCGAGCAAGCATTTTTCCGCGGGCTCATACTCGGTGAGCTGAGACAAGGCGCTCTGGAAGGGGTGATGGTCGAGGCCATCGCCTCCGCGTCCGGAGCCTCCGCGACCGCCGTGCGCCGAGCCCTGATGCTCTCTGGGAGCCTCCCGCAAGCCGGCGCGGCCGCGTTGCGACAAGGAGAAACCGCGTTGGCCCGATTCCGGCTCACTCTGTTCGTTCCGATCAAGCCGATGCTGGCCCAGACCGCCGGGTCCGTCGAGGAGGCACTGTCGAAGATCGGGGCCGCTTCGGTGGAGGCCAAGTATGACGGAGCTCGCGTCCAGGTTCATCGGCACGGCGATCGAGTGGCCGTCTACACGCGCAACCTGCGGGACATCACCAATTCCGTCCCCGAGCTGGCAGAAGCCGTTCGAGAGCTGAAAGCAGAGAGTCTGATCTTGGACGGTGAGGCCATGTCCTTCTTTAGCGACGGAACCCCAGAAGCGTTTCAGGACACAATCAGTCGGTTCGCCCAGCAGGAATCAGGTGGCGGCCTGGTAGGGGTGTTCTTCGACTGCCTGCACCTAGATGGTCGTGATCTCATCGATCTGCCTTCCAGGGAGAGGTTCAGTGAGCTGGCGGCGGTCGCCGGAGACCTGGTCGTTAGTCGACTCGCCACGGACGACCCGGAAGAGGCCAAAGACTTCTATGACGACGCGTTGGCCCAGGGACAGGAAGGAGTGATGGTGAAGGACCTCGACGCTCCCTACCAGGCGGGCAGAAGGGGTGCCGCGTGGCTCAAGGTGAAGCCTGCCCACACGCTGGATCTCGTCGTTCTTGGTGTCGAGTGGGGCTCCGGTCGACGCGAAGGTTGGCTCTCCAACCTCCATTTGGGTGCGCGTGACCCGACCACCGGTGGCTTCGTCATGCTCGGTAAGACCTTCAAGGGTCTGACGGACGAGATGCTGGCGTGGCAGACGGAGCGATTTCTCCAGCTCAAGGAGCGCGAGGACGGCAGGGTCGTTTATGTCCGCCCGGAGCAGGTTGTTGAGGTTGCTTTTGACGGGGTGCAGGGCAGCCCTCGGTATCCGGGCGGGGTCGCACTTCGCTTCGCCCGAGTCAAGCGCTACCGCGACGACAAGGCGGCGGATGAGACAGACACGATCGACGCGGTCCGGGCGCTACGCAAAGGCGGGTGACCGCCGGTTCGTGTCAATGCCCGCGTCGGTTTCCGACGCGTCGACTGACAGGAACGCAACAAGGCTCAGCTTCGGAAGCGGTCGAATGTCTCCAGGGTGATACCGGCCTCCGCCACGAGCTCGGCCACGGCTTCCGCAGCCGGCCGAAGGTCGACGGCCGCCTCCTCGAGCCCTTGCCACGGATCCGGCTGGGCCAGTCGCTTGAAAACTCCAGGGAGCTTCCAATGGTCGGGGGCCATCTCGTCGAGCTCATCCCATGAGATCGGCACCGACACGGGCGCGTCGGGCCGTGGCCTGAGCGACCAGGGAGCAACGCTCGTAGCGGAGTAGCGATTACGGAGCCAGTCCAAGAAGACCCGCCCGCGCCGCTCCCGCTTGCGGAACTCGAGCGTCAGGCGATTGGGGTGGCGGGCCGCCAGGAGCGCGGCGAAGCCCTGACTGAACTCGTCGACCTTCCAGATCTCCACCTGCGGTAGCAATGGCGCTACGACGTGGTATCCCTTCGAACCGGTGGTCATCGGAAAGGCCGCCAGCCCCAAAACGTCGAGCTGCTCGCCCACCGCGCGGGCCGCGAACCGAGCTGCATCAACGTCGCCTTCAGGCGGGTCGAGGTCGAAAATCACCCGGTTCGGACGCATGAGATCGTCGACGGTCGAAGTCCATACGTGGAATGTGACGGTCGCCTGGTTGGCCAAATAGGCGAGGCCCTCGGGATCTCTCACCACAGGGTGGGTGACCGTGCCTTCGCTCTTGCGGACGGTGATCCGCTCGATGAATTCGGGGAAGTACTCGGAAGCATTCTTCTGCATGAAACCGGACTCCCCGACACCGTTGGGAAACCGCTGCAACGTCAGGGGCCGGCCGGCCACCTGCGGCACCATCCTCTCGGCCACTTGCCGGTAGTGACCGACCAGGTCGGCCTTGGTGAGGCCGGCTTCGGGGAAGATCACTTTGGTGGGGTTGGTGACCTCGACCATTCGTCTGATTCTCGCAAGCAGGGGTTAGGCATCACCCACAACAGTTATCGTTTGGTCGATCGTAGAGAGGGAGGCACATGGGAGAACATCCACACGCGCAGCGGTATCGGCGCATGGCGGACGATATGGAGAAGGGAAACTTCCAGCCCTTCATCGACTCACTGGCCGACGACGTCGAGTGGTGGGAAGTTGGCGGGTCGCAGCCGATCAGAGGCAAAGAGAACCTCCTCGCCCATTTCGAGAAGCAGATGGGCAAATGGGAGATCACCGCCAGCGTGCACGACGTCCTGGCCAACGACGAGCACTTGGTCGCACTGACCGAAGCGGTCGGCAAGAAGGGCGACGACATCTTCAACTACAAGACCGTCGAGATCCACCACGTCGACGACGAAGGGAAGATCACCCACCGGTGGAGCTTCGCCGACGACACGCAGGCCGTGAACGACTTCTTCTCGTAGACCTACAGCCGTAGCGGGAACCAAGAGCAAACCCTGGCCCGTCTCACTGTTGTGAGAGTTCTGGCCACCGGGGTCGTCGCATTTGTCGCGCTCCTGTCGTGCGCCGTGCCGCCCGAAGGGGCCCCACCGTCGCCCCCCTCAACACAGCCGACGGCGACATCTAGCTTGCCGACACCTGACCCTCTGGGCGGCCCTCAGGTAATGAAGGCTGATCTCCCCCGCATCACGTCAACCGACGTAACCGATGTAGAGCTTTCCGACCTGGTGGCGGGGAACACCGACTTTGCACTCGAGCTCTATGGGGCAGTTCGGGATGAACTCAACGTCTTCCTCTCTCCTTACAGCGCGGCGGAAGCACTCACGATGACCTACGCGGGTGCTCATGGCGAGACAGCCAGCGAAATGAGGGAGATACTTCAGCTCGGGCTGACCGACGACCGCGTCCATCCAGGCCGCAATGAGTTGAACCTCCGGCTCGGAGACCCCGGACCCGAGCTGCCGCCCGGCGATTGGGATCCATTCGTGTTTCGGAGCGTCAATAGCCTGTGGGGCCAGCACGGATACGACTTTGTACCGGCCTTTCTCGAGCTTCTGGCCCTCCACTACGACGCGGGAATGAACCTCGTGAACTTCGCCGGCGATCCGGAAGGAGCGCGGCTGGCCATCAACGAATCCGTGTCGATCGACACGGAGGGACGAATCGAAGACCTGATCCCGCAGGGATTGATCAGCACTCTCACTCGGCTAGTCCTAGTCAACGCGGTCTACTTCAAAGCGAGCTGGCTATCCCCATTCGACGGAGGGAACACGTTTGACGGTCAGTTCACGACACGGGATAGCCGGACGGTTTCAGTACCGATGATGAAGCAGAACGCCAGGGTCGACTACGCCCAGGGCGCCGGCTACCAGGCGGTGCGCCTGCGGTACGCCGGCCCGGCCTCGATGCTCGTGATCCTGCCCGAAGACTTCGAGGGCTTCGATCTCGGTTCGGAACTGTTGGCCGAGGTGCGCGGCAGCCTTTTGGTCCACGACGTCGACCTCGAAATGCCTAGGTTCTCCTTCCGGTCGTCGCTGGCGATGAAGGAAATCCTCACGGGTCTTGGAATGGAAGCATCCTTCGCACCACCCCCAGGTCTTGGCACGGCAGACTTCACGGGAATCACGCCTCCCCCACCCGAGCTCTACATCCAGGACGTCGTTCATGAGGCCTTCGTCGCAGTGGACGAAGAGGGCACCGAGGCGGCGGCTGCCACCGGGGTGGTGATGGGCCTCACGGCTGCTTTTCCACAAGCGGCGCTCACCCTCGACCGCCCCTTCATCTTCCTGATCCAACACGACGGCACGGGAGAGCTCCTCTTCGTAGGGCACGTCGGAGAGCCGGTCGAGGAGGGTTAGGCCCAACACGCTCGGGCCGGTCCTGCTAACCATCAGCCCGTGACAACGTTGGCTGAACACTGGGATCTCGACCCCGACCTGGTCTTCCTCAACCACGGCTCCTTCGGGGCCTGCCCGCGGCCTGTGCTCGACGAGCAATCACGCTGGCGGTCGGAAATGGAATTTCAGCCGGTGGACTTTTTTGTGCGAAGAATCGAAGGCCATCTGGACTCGGCTCTGGCGCGGCTGGCCTCCTTTCTCGGAGCCGATCCGGTTGACCTGGTCTGGGTGCCCAATGCCACAGCAGGAGTGAATGCAGTTCTTCGCTCCCTCGAGTTCGGGCCCGGCGACGAATTAGTTACTACCGATCACGCCTACAACGCGTGTCGCAACGCCCTCGAGTACGTGGCCGCGCGAAGCGGCGCTGAGGTGGTCGTCGCCCGAGTCCCGTTCCCGCTTGAGTCCCCCGATCAGGTCCTGAACAGCATCCTCGAGGCCGCGGGCCCCCAAACCCGCCTGGCGCTGATCGATCACGTCGCCAGTCCCACAGGGCTGATATTCCCGATCGAGCGCATCGTCGCTGAGCTGGCCGAACGCGGTATCGACACGCTCGTCGACGGAGCTCACGCCGCGGGAATGGTCCCCGTGGAGATCTCCAAGATCAATGCCACCTACTACACCGGCAACTGCCACAAGTGGCTATGCGCCCCCAAGGGAGCCGGGTTCTTGCACGTCCGACCAGATCTCCAGGACCGCATTGTCCCGACCGCGATAAGCCACGGAGCGAACTCGCCGCGCAAGGACCGCTCCCGATTTCGGCTCCTGTTCGACTGGACCGGAACAGGTGATCCCACGCCGATGCTGGCCGTACCCGCCGCGCTCGACTTCATGAGTGACTTGGTACCCGGCGGCTGGGCGGAAGTGATGGACACTAACCGGACACTCGCCTTGGCTGGCCGTGACATCGTTACCCAGTCCCTGGGCGTCGAGGATCCGGCTCCGGACGAGATGATCGGCTCGATGGCGAGCGTGCCTCTTCCTGATGCCGAAGACGCGGATCCGCCGGAGTCGTCGCTCTACGGCGATCCGCTTCAGGACGATCTCCTCTCCCGCTGGCGGATCGAAGTTCCTCTGGTCCCTTGGCCTGCGTGGCCCAAGCGTCTGGTCAGGATCTCGGCCCAGCTCTACAACGAACCAGCCCAGTACGAGCTTCTAGCCCGGGCGTTGAAGGACGTCCTCTAGGGCAACCTTCCCAGCCTGCACCTTTTGAAAATAAGTCTCGGTTTCGCGAGCTGAGGCCGACACGACGTGCCAGACTCCCCGCCGGGAGTGACCCTCTTGGGGGAGGTTTGATGACGGCTGCCGAGCTGATCCAATATCTGAGCCAATTCGATGGATCGATTGAGGTAACCCTGGCGACCACACCAGGCGAGAGCCTCGTTCTGCACGGGCACACCGCAGTCCTGGAGCGGGACGGCGGCGAGCTGTCCGAACCGGGTGAGGTCAGGCTGCTGGCCGGAGCCGCGTGGAGTGACGTCGACCTCGACCATATCGACTGGGTGCGGACGGACTAGGCCTGGAAGCTCGGTCTGAACCCAGCGACGGTACTGTCCGGTGCCGTGCGGGTCTCCTTCGTCGTGATGCTCTCCGACCGCAGGGAAGTCGGCCCTGGTTCGGCACCGCGCTACTCAGAGATTCGCGCTCGGGCCTTAGCTGCCGAAGCCAACGGTTGGGACGGCATCTGGCTATACGACCATCTTCTCTATCGGGACGACGAGTCAACCCTGGGAATCTGGGGGTGCTGGACGATGCTCGCGGCTCTGGCTGAGGCCACCACCACCGTCGGGATAGGTGCCCTGGTGGTTTGTACGCAGTTCCGAAGCCCAACGCTGCTGGCCAAAATGGCGGCGACCTTGGACGAGGTCTCGGGAGGCCGCTTCACTCTCGGTCTCGGCGCGGGATGGAATCGCCCGGAGTTCGATGCGTTCGGATTCCCATGGGACCACCGCGTTTCCCGATTTGAGGAAGCCATCGAGATCATCGCTCCGCTCCTCCGAGACGGGAAGGTCGACTTCGATGGCGCCTTCTACCAAGCCAGGAACTGCGTGATCACTCCGCGTGGCCCAAGTCCCCAGGGCCCGAAGATTCTGGTCGGTTCTACCGGTCAGCGGATGCTCGGTCTGGCTGCCCGCCACGCGGATATGTGGAATAGCGGGGACGTCAGCGCCCCGAACGAGTTCGAAGACAAACGTGGTCTTCTGAAGAAGGCGTGCGAGGACGCGGAGAGAGACCCGGCGACGATCGCCGCCACCGCCGAGCTGGTGGTGTGGTATCCAGATCTTTCGGATGAGCCGCCAAGGGTGGAGCGTTACGTCGACGCATCGAGCAGTGATCTAGCCGAGCTGCTAGCCGGCTTCGATGAAGCCGCGGCTGATGAGGTGATGATCCGAACGGCGCCCGCGACCACCGATGGCTTCCTGCGGGCGAGCAGTGCACTGCACCAGTATCGGCAGCGCGCGTAAGCGTTCGTGTGTCGTTCCAAGACCGTATAGGTAGTTGAGCGTCACAAGAACGGGGGCGTTTGGTTCTTGTGGCGTCTGAAGACCGTATAGGTAGGTGAGCGTCACAGGAATGGTTCGGGGAGCCGGTAGAGTCCCGCCCTTCTGATGTCGGGCCCTCCCACCACCAACACGCCTGGCGCGCGGGTATGGCTCGCACTCGGAACGATCTACGTCGTGTGGGGCTCTACCTACCTCGCCATCGCCGTAACGGTCGAGACGATTCCGCCTCTGCTCTCCTCCGGCGCCCGCTTCGTTCTCGCCGGAGCTCTCCTCTACCTGCTCGTCCGATGGCGCGCCGACGAGGCTCCGAAGGCCATCCATTGGCGAAGCGCACTCGTTGTCGGGGGGCTTCTCGTCGGAGCGAACGGCGTTCTCTCCGTCGCCGAACAGACCGTTCCGTCCGGTCTGGCGTCTCTTCTTATCGCCACAGTCCCGTTCTGGATGGTGCTCGGCGCGAGTGTCTTCTTCTCCACCAGGACAAGCAGAGCCGAGTGGATCGGGATCGGCGTGGGTTTCGTCGGCGTGGTGGTTTTGGTCGGCCGGCCGGCCGAGGGGGCGAGCCTTCTGGCCGTGTCTGTCGTACTAATCGCATCCATCGCCTGGGCCGCCGGCTCCATCCTTTCCCCGCGACTGGAGGCTCCCTCAAGCACGCTCCTGGCAGTGTCAATGCAGATGCTCGCCGGCGGCGCCTTGATGCTCTTGTTGGGCGTTATGGTCGGAGAGGTAGAGGACGTCCAGTTGGGAGAGTTCTCCACGTCCTCGGTCGTCGCCTTCTTCTACCTGGTGGTAGTCAGCTCGATGATCGCGTTCCCGGCCTACATCTGGGTTCTTGGCGCAGCTCCAACCTCTCTCGTCTCGACCTACGCCTACGTAAACCCGGTGATTGCAGTCATGCTGGGCACGGCGCTCAGAAACGAGCCGCTTGACGCACGTCTCGTCTTGGGGGGAGCGCTCATCGTCACAGCCGTGTTCGTAATAGTGACGGCGGCGGCCCGGAGCCCGAAGCCGGCACCGCCTCCTCTTCGGGAGGCGCCTCCGTAGAGACAATCGCTTCGGTGGGAGAGCAATGGCATCCGACCAGTAATCTTCCCGGTGAGGTGGAGGAGAGATGACAGCGATGCGGGAAACCGCCCGTGCGATGGTCGCTCCGGGCAAGGGAATCCTGGCAGCCGACGAGAGCAGCGGCACGATCAAAAAGCGTCTCGATTCGATCAACGTTGAGTCCACGGAGGAGAACCGCAGGACCTACCGCGGACTCCTCTTCACGACTGACGGCGCCGAGAAGTTCATCTCCGGCGTGATCATGTTCGATGAGACAATCCGCCAAGCTACGGCAGACGGCACCCCGTTCCCGGAGATACTGAGCCGGAAAGGGATCATCCCCGGTATCAAGGTCGATACCCGAGCCCATCCGCTCCCGGGTTCGCCGGGTGAGGTCGTCACCGAGGGCCTCGACGGCCTTCGTGGACGTCTCACCGAATACCGCGAGCTAGGAGCGCTCTTCGCCAAGTGGCGGGCAGTGATCGACATCGCGGATGGAATCCCGACCACCAACGCGGTTCGGGCCAATGCACATGCTCTAGCAAGGTATGCGGCTCTCTGTCAGGAGCAATCGATCGTTCCGATCGTCGAGCCCGAGGTGCTGATGGACGGAGCACACGGGATCGAGCGCTGCTACGAGGTCACGCATTGGACGCTCAGGACCGTGTTCTCCGAGCTGGCCACCGCAGGAGTCGGCTTCGACGAAATGGTTCTTAAGCCAAACATGGTCATACCGGGAAAGAAGTCTCCTCAACCAGCCTCGGCGGAGAACATCGCGGAGATGACGATCGACTGTTTCCACGAGGTGGTTCCGGCAGCCGTGCCGGGGATCGCGTTCTTGTCGGGAGGGCAATCCGAGGAGGAGGCGACCGCCAACTTGAACGCCATGAACCGTCTGGGACCGCAGCCGTGGGAACTCAGCTTCTCCTACGGGCGGGCACTGCAGCAGTCCGCTCTCCGCGCCTGGGCGGGCCGCGAGGATCAGCTCGAGGCCGCCCAGCGGGCTTTCTATCACCGGGCCAAGATGAACGGGCTGGCACGGTCGGGCAGCTACACGCCCGATATGGAGAAGGAGCTGGCGGCCTAGGTCCGGTTCGTGTCAATCTCAGTTGCGCTGAGCGACCTTCAGATTGACAGGAACCCAGTCCGGTGAGACCCAGCGGATCTGACTGGGACGCAGCCAGCACTCATCGAACCGCCATAGGCCCGCCGCTCGGGCCGACGCGAATGCATCCTCCATCTCGGAGCCGATTGGATGCCGATCGATGTCCTCGTACCGCTGGTTGCCCGGAACCCGGTGCTCAGGCCGGTACTGACCCATGATGTTCACGTAGGTGTCGGGCGAGAGGTCCTCGGCGATCCAGCCGAAGATCGCGGCAGCCTCCTCGATCTGGCCGGGCATCACCAGGTGCCTTATCAGCAGCCCGCGACGGGCCAGGCCGTCGGGACCGAATCTGAGTTCGCCCACCTGGCGGTGCATCTCGGAGATGGCTGCCCGAGCGTGCTCGGGATAGTCCAGCGCGCGGGCCAGTCTCCGTGATGTTTGTGGCTCCCAGAACTTGAAGTCGGGCATATAGATGTCGACTAGGCCCTCCATCAGCCGAAGCGACGAGATGGCGTCATAGGCAGAGGTGTTGTAGATGATCGGCAACTCCAGGCCGGCCGGAACTGCGATTGCTATTGCCTCGACCAGCTGGGGCGCCACGTGCTCGGGGGTCACGAAGTTGATGTTGTGGCAGCCCTCGTCCTGAAGCTGCAGCATGATCGCGGCGATCTCCGCCGGCGAACACTCGCGTCCCGCTTCCTCCTGGGAGATGTCCCAGTTCTGACAGAAGACGCACTTCAAGTTGCAGTAAGTGAAGAAGATCGTGCCTGAGCCGTTCCAGCCACGAAGCGAGTCCTCCTCTCCAAAGTGATGGAAAGCGCTTGCCACGTAAGGGTTGCGGCCCGTGTGACAGATCGAGCGCTCGTCGGCCAGCCGATTGACGCCGCAATCACGCGGGCAGGCCTTGCAGTCGGCCAGCTCTTCTTGGGCGCGGGCTACCCGCTCTCCGAAGCCCTCCTCGCGCCAGGTCCGCATGTAGGCGGGCTCGAAGGGCTCCAGCATGAATCCGGTCATGGCGGCCGGAAGACCAACGGTGACCATAGGAACAGATTAAGCCGTCAGCTGTCAGCTTTCAGCCGTCAGACTGTCGAGGACCAAACCGGCGAGTTTGTCCCGGTTTTCATGAGTTACTTCGACCAGGTCGGTGTCGTTACGTCCGATAAGCAGATCGGTGAAAGGATGCCGCCTGGCGTGAATGGTCGTCAGCACTGGAACCTCTTCCGCCTCGAAGAGACCAACGACGGCCGAGATGAATGGGTCGGAGGCGAGCTCCATGGGGCCGAGCTCGTCGATGACAACCACTCCGTCCCAGGGCGGTGAGATCGACGGCAGCGCCACCTGCTCGAAGGCATCGAGGTCGACTCCGTACCGACCCACCCGTGGTGGCCCGGGGAGGTCCACATGCGCCAGTATGGCCCTCGCTCCTGAAAGGGCCTCGACTTCGAACCCGGTCCTGGCGCCGGCCTGCCGGATCTCGGCGGTAAAGAAACCCGTCACAGTCGCCTCGATGCGAAAGAGCTCGTCGACAACTCGGCGCGCGATGGTGGTCTTGCCGATCCCAGGTCGACCTCGGAGCAGAATGCGATAGCCGATGGCGAGGACCGTAGCCGCCGCATCTAGGCTCGAAGGCGCTTCTCAAGGAGGGAAGGTGAAACAGCTCAATCGAATCCGTAAAATCGCCTACGGACTTGCCGGGCTGACGGTGGTAACACTGCTGGTCATCGTCGTTCGCTTCCTCATCCGGCCGCTAGCGCTCCTCATACTCGTCATCGCGAGTCTGCTTGCGCTCCTGGTGTTGCGGGTGGCCCGCCGCGACATACCGCGCAGGACGGTCCTGGAGATCGATCTGGACAAGGGCATTGTGGAGAAGGTTCCAACCGAGCCCATCGGGCGCGCGTTGGCTTCCGGTGCGGTGACGCTACGGGACGTCGTCGAAGCGCTGGATCGCGGAGCGGGTGATGCCCGTGTAGTCGGCGCGGTCGCCCGAGTGGGCGGCGGTGACATCGGACTCGCACAAGCTCAGGAGCTGAGGGATGCGGTGCGTCGATTCTCGGACGCCGGCAAGCGGACCATCGTCTACGCAGAGACTTTCGGTGAGGGCGGGCTGGCCACGATCCCGTACTACCTCGCCACGGCATTCGACGAGATCCATCTACAGCCAAACGGCGAGCTGAACATAGGCGGCCTGATAAGCCGCAACCCCTTTTTCAAGCAGTTTCTCGAGAAGTTCGGCATTGGAGCCGACCTCGACCATCGGCGCGAGTACAAGGCGGCCATGTATCTATTGACGGAGGACCACTACACCGAGCCACATGCGGAAGCAACGCTGGCTGTCATGGACTCGCAGCTGGAGGACATCGTCACCGGAATTGCCGAGGCTAGGGACCTCAGGCCGGAGCGGGTTCGCGCACTCATTGACCAGGCGCCTCTGCTCCCTGATCAGGCCCTGGAAGCCGGGCTCGTCGACCAGCTGTCCTACCGGGATGAAGCGTACGAAGCCGCCAAGGGCGAGGAAGGCGGCCGGCTGATCTACTTTGACAAGTATCTCAAACGGGCTGGCCGGCCTCACCGCCGCGGCGCATCTGTCGCACTTATATACGGCGTGGGATCCATCCAGCGAGGGAGCCCCCGGTTCGATCCGCTGACTAGGGGCTCGTCGATGGGCTCCGACGCGGTAGCCGACGCGTTCCGCAAGGCGATCGACTCCAACGCAGTCAAAGCGATCGTGTTCCGCGTCGACTCACCCGGGGGGTCGGCTGTTGCCTCGGAGGTGGTGAGACGCGAGACGATCCGAGCCAAGGAGGCCGGCAAGCCCGTTGTCGTGTCTATGGGGGATGTGGCGGGCAGCGGCGGCTATTGGGTCTCTGCTGCCGCTGACCGGATCGTGTCACAGCCGGGCACGATCACAGGATCGATCGGCGTTGTGTACGGAAAGCTCGTGACGAGATCGGCCTGGGGACGGCTGGGAGTTTCCTGGGACGAGGTCCATCTGGGCGAGAACGCCACCTTCTCGAGCCCCGACCGCCGTTACACGGCCGCAGAGCGAGAACGGTTCGATGCTTACCTCGACGCGGTATACGACGATTTCAAAGCACGGGTGTCAGAAGGCCGCATTCTTGACCTCGAAGTGGTCGAAGAGGTGGCCAAGGGGAGGATCTGGTCCGGCCGCGACGCGCACCGGCTCGGGCTCGTCGACGAGCTGGGAGGGCTCGAACGTGCCGTTGCGCTTGCCAAGGAACTAGTCGAGATTCCAGTAGACCAAACAGTCAAGCTGACAGTGTTCCCCCGCCCGAAGACGCTGCCACTACCGGAGCGGCGCGAAAGCAGCGAGGCCGCGGAGCTGGTCCGAGCGCTCGTCGACCTCGCCCGGTCGAGCCAGATGGCGCGGGTCGTCCACGTTCCGACGGAGGTAGGCAAGTGAGTCGAGTCGTCGTCTTCGACGTCAACCAGACCCTTCTCGATCTAAGGGCCCTTTTTCCTGTCTTCGACCGACTATTCGGAGATGCGAGTGTCACGCGGGAGTGGTTCGGGCGACTGCTGCAGGCCTCGATGACGGTTTCCCTCACCGGCAATTACATGGACTTTGGGGCGCTGGGCCGGGCATCCCTCGAGATGGTTGCCGCCGGACACGGCGTAACGCTGACCGACGAGGACGCAGACGAGCTGATAGCTGTGATGCGATCCCTCCCTGCTTACCCTGATGCCGGTCCCGGGCTTTCGGCCCTGGAGGAAGCCGGCTTTCGGATGGCCGCGCTTACAAACTCACCTCCCGTGATCGCAGGTGCCCAGCTGGCCTCCGCCGGCCTCATCCGCTTCTTCGAGAAGACGCTCTCGGTTGACAGCGTCCACCGATTCAAACCCGCGCCCGAGCCCTATCGGATGGCGGCTTCCGAGCTGGACGTAACGACGGCCGACATGTGGATGGTGGCGGCTCACGATTGGGATGTTGCCGGCGCGATGGCAGCCGGGTGCCGTGGGTTGCTCGTGACCCGGCCGGGCGTCTTCCCGAACCCGGCCTACCCGCCGCCCGATCTCGTCGCCGGCGATATACAGGAAGCCGCCCAGCAGCTGATCGGAGGTGCCCACTGACCCCTACGGAGACAAAACTGCCGCGCCATTGACACGGCCGTGCTTCAGCTCCGCCAAAGCTTCGTTGGCGTCTGCCAACGGATACCCGTCTATCACGGTTCGTATCGGGATCTCATCCGCCAGTGCGAGGAACTCCTCTGCGTCACGTCGCGTGAAGTTCGACACGCTTCTCAGCTGTCGCTCCCACCAAAGCAGCTCGTAGGGAAACTCGGGCACCCGGTCCAGGTGGATAGCGTTGATCGCCACGGTTCCTCCTCGGTCCAGCGACCGAAGGGCGGCAATGACCACGTCACCGACCGGCGCGAACGTGATCGCGGCCTCGAGAGGGGCCGGGATATCGTCTTCGTACGAGCCCGCCCACACCGCCCCGAGGTCGAGGGCTCTCTGTTGTTCCGTTTCCGAGCGGGTAGCGACGTACACCTCACAGTCCCAATAGGTGGCTACCTGAATCACCAGCAGAGCTGACGCTCCAAATCCGAACAGTCCCAGCCGACCGCCGGCCTGAATCCCGGCCAGGCGCAGCGCTCGATATCCGATCACGCCTCCGCACAGCAACGGGGCGAGATCTTCGTCACTCTTGGTTTCCGGGAGCAGATACGTGAAGTCCGCCCGGGCAGTGATCAGATCGGAGTACCCACCGGGGCGGTCCCAGCCGGTGAAAGTCGCCTGCTCACAGAGGTTCTCGCGCTCAGTCCGGCAAAAGCCGCACACGCCGCACGTTCCGGCCAGCCAGCCGACTCCGACCCGTTGTCCGATGAATCGGTCCGCCACACCTTCGCCGACTTCTCGAATGCACCCCACCACCTGGTGGCCGGGAATGATCGGCAGTCGCCGAGCGGGCAAATCCCCTTCGACAATCTGGAGGTCGGTGCGGCATACCGCGCAGGCTCCGACCTCAATTAGAACCTCCCCTGGGCCCGCAGCGACATCGGAATGGTCCACCGTCCGTAGTGGCCGCTGCTCGATCGGTTCAGGCTCGTCGAGCTGCTCGGCTGTGGCCACTAGCAGGTCAGATGGAACGCAGCCGCGACGTCGATGCCATGGTCTTTCGACAGCTCGTTGAACCTCTCCACTGCGTCTGCCGTCGGCATGACTTCGAGCTCGATGCCGCGGCGGGCGAGCTCGCCTGCCAGAAGCGGACTGGGCTGCATAAGGCCTGTGCTGCCAGTTCCGACGATCAACCGCTCCGGTTGATGCTCCCAGACAGTGACGAGATCGTCGGGCGAGAGAACATGCCCCTCTGCTCTCCACCAATTTCCCTTTACCTCATCACCCAGAAGGATGAGATCACGCGTCTCTGGCCGCCCGTCGATGACCATTCGTCCGTGGCGATATGAATCGATGTGCATTCTCTTCCACTGTAGGTGGGTCGGGGATGAAGGGCGGTCGTCTCTAAATCTCCCGCCCACGGCGGCGCAACTCTTCGAGGAGAGCCCCATCCGAGTAACGCAAGAGCTCCGGGCTCCACTCGAGAGGCGACATTGTCAGGTCCTCCTGATTGGCCATCAGATCGACAACGAGGTCCCTCAAAGTGCGGGCCCAAGCCCGGCCGGTGGCGGTCTTGTGATGTGTCAGCGTCCCGTCGGCATTCGCCGTGTAGACCCGCGACTCGATCTGAGGGTTGTCGCGGGACCCTTTCTCGCCGTATACGACGATGACGGAGCCGATCGGTACATCTTGCACGCCGCCCGTGGCGATGAACGCTCCCTCGAATGCCCAGCCCGTCGAGCGGTCCTCGTCCACGCCGTACACCACCTTCGCCCAGTTCTTGCGCCGGGCATCGCCCAATAGGGGAATCTCGACGGGAACGTCGACGGGATCCACGCCTGCACTGTAGGCGCGCAGCCTGACACGAAAGATGGCTGTTACTCGTCGATTCCGAGCGCGGCGATCCAGGCCCTGCCGCGTCTGTACTCGAAGAACACGAGCCAAGGCTGGACGCCCTGCTCACCCAACGCCAGGTACGGGAAGTTCCAGAGTTCAGTCGGGATCAGGGACGTGCGTGAGTGCGGAGTCTCCGCGCTGACGGCACTCGTCCCGTGGTATGCCTCCAGGAATGGCTCCGCGACGGCAACGCGGAAATCGTCTTCGGCGTCCAGCGTCCCGGCCACCGTATGCAGGCGACGGAGCTGTGACTCGCCCAGCAGGCCGGCCAGCCGCTCCGGTGGAATCCGGGTTGGTGGACCGGTGAGAGCAACTACGAGACCCCTGCCGGCGATGAGAGACGTGAGGTCTCCGCCGGTTCGCAGCTGCTTGGCCAGGCGATCGACGAGCTCCGCCGGTCGTGGATCTGCCATGAACGCATGCAGGTCCACCTGCTCGGTCAGGTATTGACGATCTACCCACCCCTCGCCATTGGGAGTGTCCACCGGGAGCCATTGGGAAACACCGATCCGCCTCGGCTTGCCCGTACTGACGATCTCGGACATCGTTGGATCGAAGTTGTAGATGAGCTTTGTCCCGCCCGGCTCGGAGTAGGCCGGCAGGACCTCTTCCCTATCGAGGAGAACTACGGCCCAGAATCGGTGACGGGCACCAGCCAGTATGAACGGGACCCGCGTCGCGGTTCCCAGGCCGATGAGCATCAAAAGCGCAAGGCCCAGGAAGGACAGGGGAAGGCGGAGGGCCTGGACAGTCTGGTAAAAGGCGTCCGCGATAAGCGTGATGCTCTGGGCGGGCGCCATGACCAGCTCTGTCGTATCGAAGATTGGGGCCGGAGACTCAAAGGGAACCGCGGCCACCCCAAGCTGGCCGGCAAGCTGCTCCGCTCCGGTCAGCACCGCCTGCGACACCGTGACGGATACGGTCGCAGCATCGCGAGCTCCACTCGGATCCATCGCCAGATAGGTGAAGGTAACGGTTCCCACCCATCCGCTCTGGGGAGTGAAGAAAACCAGCCTGCCGTCGGTAGTGGCCTGACCGAACTCCGGTTCGTCACCGATGACCACGGTCAGTGGGTCACCGTCAGGGTCCCAGTCATTGGAGAGGACACCGAATTCACTGGTTACGTAGGTCGTAAGGTTGAAGTCCTCCCCGAACGCAACTGGCACGTCGTTCACTGCCAGGACATTTACGTTGACGGTGGCAGTGGCCTCCCCCCCGCGGCCGTCTGACACCGTATACGTGAAGCTGGTCGTGCCCCAGTAGTCGACCGACGGAACATAGCGAACGCTTCCGGTACTCGTGATGACCGCCGCGCCCGCGGAAGGCTGGGTAACCGACGTCACCGTGAGCGGATCACCGTTGGGATCCGTGTCGTTGGCGGTGACGGGTATCTCCATAGGCGTGTCCTCGTTGATTGTCAACGAATCGTCCGCTGGTGATGGTGCCAAGTTCGCTTCGTCAATCTCAAGAGTGACCACGCCGACCGAGAAGTTCCCGGTTCCGTCGCTGAGCTGATAGATGAAGGAGTCGTCGGTCGAACCGGGGCCCTGGTGAACGTAGGTGAACGACCCATCGGAACTGAGCGTGAGCGTCCCTTCGGTCGGAGCGGCGACGAGCGACGCCGTCAGCGGGTCGTTCTCCGGATCAACATCGTTGGCGAGAACGCCAGGAGCGGAGATCGTGATGCTCGTGCCCTCTGTGAGGTTGTAGATATCGGGATTGGCCACCGGGTTGAGATTGTCTATGACAGTCCACGTGAAGGAAGTCTGACCGCTGAGATTGGGAGTTCCGTCGTCGGTAGCAATGATCGTGACCGAATATGGAGAGCCGGCCGCGGCTGTGTAGTCGACTATTCCTGATATCTCGCCGGTCGAAGGGTTGATCGACAGACCTGACGGCAGACCGGTCGCCGACCAAGTCAGCGTGTTGGCGGGTGTATCGGGATCCGAGGCGCTGGCCGGCACGCTTACGAGAACGCCCTCATCAGTGCTCTGATCGGCAATTGGGCCGACGGTCGGGGCCTGGTTGATCTCGTTGACGGTGACGGTGAACGACTCATCGTCGGACAAGTTGGGAGTGCCGTCATCAGTCACCCGGACCGTGACCGGATAAACCCCCGGACCCTGCGCCTCCGACGGCGTCCACGAGAACACCCCCGACACCGGATCGATCGACGCCCCCGCAGGCGGCACCCCCTCCAAACTGAACGTCAAACCGTTAGCCGGAACATCCGCATCAGTGGCAGTCGCCGTGAACGTGATCAACGTCCCCTCATCACCCGACTGCGCCCCAATCGGAGACAGGACCGGCACCACATTCACCTCATTGACGGTCACCGACACGATCTCCTCGTCGAACAGACTGGGGGTGCCGTCGTCAGTCACCCGCACCGTGACCGGATAAACCCCCGGACCCTGCGCCTCCGACGGCGTCCACGAGAACACCCCCGACACCGGATCGATCGACGCCCCCGCAGGCGGCACCCCCTCCAAACTGAACGTCAAACC
>JBHICV010000018.1:0-27039 GCA_046759765.1 Acidimicrobiia bacterium | reverse complement strand
GCCAGAATCCGGTCGCCGACGATCACCGCCGTCTGCAAAGTGTCGTCACCCTCGGGGACAACGTGCTCCCAGTTTTCGCGAGCTGGGTCCTCGAGATCGATGGCGATGATCTTGCCCCGATCGGCGCTGAGGTCGGTTAGAAGAAATATTCGGCTCCCGACGTTCCCTGCCAGCTCGTACTTGGCCTCTCCGTCTTCCAGAAGCCGGACGAAGTCGCCATCGTCTGCGAGCGACCGATAATAAAGACCGTTGCGCGGCTCCGTACCACGCCACGTGTAAAGGAATAGGTACTCCTTGTCGTCAGAGATGGTGGTGATGAAGCCGAGGTCGGGGTCGTCGGGCCGTTCATAGACGAGGACGTCCTCATCCTGATCAGTCCCGAGAGTGTGGAAGTAGACCTTCTGGTCAGTGCTGGGACGGACGTCCGGGCCGGGCTCCGGGAAACGCTCATAGAGGAATCCAGACACGTCCGGAAGCCAAGGCAGGTAGGTGTACTTGACGAAGTGGAGCTCGTCGGGCAGCTCACGGCCCTGCTCCAGGTCGTACACCCGGACGGTCTGCCAGTCACTACCCGCCTCGGCCACGGTATAGGCCATCAGGGACCCGGCGTCCGTGACCGAGTAGTCGACCAGTGCCACCGCCCCGTCCTCGCTGAAAGTGTTCGGGTCCAGAACCACGTGGTCCGAGCTGTTGAGGCCGCGGCGGCGATACAACACCGGCTGGTCCTGCAGACCGTCGTTGTGAGTGAAGAAGTACCAGTCTGCGCGCCGGCGCGGAACCGCCGTTCGCGGGAAGTCCCACAACTGCTCGATGCGACTTCGGATCTCAGCCTGGGAGGTGTCCGCCAGATAAGACGCAGTCCTTTCGTTCTGCGCTTCAACCCACTTCTCCGTCTCTGGAGCATCCATGTCTTCTGCCCACCGGAATGGATCAGCGACCACGGTGCCGTGATAGTCATCTACAACATCCGAGCGCGGGGTCTCGATCTCGGGAAGGCTCAAGGGCTCGCTCCGTTCACTGGGGCGGGAATGTTACGGCCCTAGCGACCGGCATCGATCGGCACTTCGATTTGGGGCAGCCCCCACCGTTGAACAGAGGCCACTGCCGCGATCACCAGAAGACCACCGATGATCTGGATCGGCTCGAGGATCTGTTCGAGCAGCACCCACGCTGCAATCGCGGCGATGACGGGTTCGACGGTCGCGATCACCCCCACGACTCCGGAGGCGACATACCGCAGCGCAGCCAGCTCAGCAAGAAAGGGAAGGGCGGTTCCCGCAATCCCCACCCATAAGAGAGCCGCCCAGACGTCAGCGGACAGAGCGTAGGTCTGCTGCCAGAAGGGCACGGCGAGGAGCCAGAACGCGGCCGCGACAACCACGCCGCCGGTTACCGCAGTCATCGGTCCCACGCGATGGCTGAGCGCCTCTCCAATGAGCAGATAGGAGGCGAACAGCACCGCGGCGGCGAGTCCTGCTAGCAGGCCCAACATGTCGAGGGAAGCCGAGTCCCAGGCCTGCGTGAGAAAGGCTGTCCCTATCAGGGCCAGGACGGCGGCGACCCAGACGACGTCCGAGACCCGTCGCTTCTGCCGATACTTCATCCAGAACAGAACCAGGATCGGACCGAGGAACTGGATCGTCGCTCCCGGACCCACGCCCAGCCGATCGATCGACGTGTAGAAGGCACCGGTAACCAGAGCCATGTTGATGCCGAATACCAGGAGTGGGGTTGCTTCTCCTTGAGGTACACGGGCACCTCGCCAGACGGCATACGGGACCAGAACGAGCGCCGCGACGACGAACCGCCCTTGCGACACTCGAAAGGGTGACACCGAAGAAAAGGCACCTGCTGCGATGGCGCCGCTTACGCCCCACAGCGACGCGGCGAGGAGTGAAAGAACCACCCCACGGGCCGCGCGTGCGTCTGGGTCTCGGTCCGCAGAGGCCGGCTGCTGCACAGAGCTATCCTGCCCCGCCGTGACTGAGGACACCACCTGGCTGACGCCCGACGCTCACCAGCGATTGATCGAGGAGCTGCAGTATCTCGAGACAGAAGGACGAGCGGACGCGGCTGACCGGCTGGCCGAGGCGCGTTCGCACGGGGACATCCGGGAGAACGCCGACTACGAAGCCGCCAAGGACGAACAGGGCCTGCTCGAAGCTCGTATTCGCAAGATCCGGCGCTTACTCGACCAGGCTGAGATCAGCACGCCAGAGGCCACCGAACGAGTCGAGATCGGGTGTGTCGTGACACTGAGCGACGAAGACGGAAGCGAGATGGAGCTGTTCGTTGCACCGACCGAAAACAAGGTCCCCGGCTATGTTCTCGCTTCCCCCACCAGCCCGATCGGGCGAGCTGTCCTCGGTGCCGAAGTGGGCGAGGTCGTCTCCTACGAGGCCCCTAGCGGGACGTTTCGAGTCACCGTCCGAGGTGTGCGACCCTTCAACGGCTGAGCCGCCCGGTACGCTGTCGCCGGCCATCAGGAGCTTTCCAGATGTCGACCCTTTGTTCTTGTGACGCTCACCTACCCATACGGTCTTCAAACGACACACGAACTGGGCCGTTACGTTCTTGTGACGCTCAACTACCCATACGGTCTTCAAACGTCACAAGAACGGGTTGGTCGCCATGTTGAGACGGCCCCGCGAGCTCGCGATGCGCCTTCGCGACTTGGCGCGTCGCCGTCCCGAGCAGGTAGAGGAGTACCTCGACGAGCACACCGGTGAGTGGGAGGAACTGGCGGAAGCTGATCCTCACGACGCCGCCGACATCCTCGAGGAGCTGGACGACCAAGCGGCGGCAGGCCTGATCACTGAGCTCGAGGAAGAGAGCGCGGCGTACGTTCTCGACGAGATGCGACCCGAGATGGGAGCCGATCTGCTGGCGGAGCTGCCGGCCGCCGCTGCCGCCGCCCTCATCGAACAGATGCAGGCCGACGAGGCCGCCGATCTGGTCGCCGAGCTCGAGCCTGAGATGTATGAGGCGGTGATGGCCGAGATGGACGACTACGCCATCGCCCACATCGAACAGCTTCTGACCTATCCGCCCGACTCGGCGGGCGGGATGATGAAGACCGCCGTCGCTCGTCTGCCGATCGGCATGGATGTCGGGGAGGCAGTTGAGGCACTTCGGCGCCTACACGAGACGCTCGACGACCTCTCCTACGTTTACATCACGGACGAGGGCGAGAGGCTGGTGGGAGTGCTCTCGTTTCGTGAGCTCGTCTTTGCCCGACCGGCCACGGGTTTAGACCAGGTGATGGTTCACAACCCGGTGGCGGTCACGGCTGAGACCGACCGCGAGATAGTCGCCGATCTCATCAAGCGCTACAACCTGTTCAGCCTCCCGGTCATCGACGATGATCGCCGCCTGCTCGGGATGGTCAGCGTTGAGGAAGCCATAGAGGCCGCCCAGCAGGAGGCCTCGGAGGACTTCGCCCAGGCGGTTGGTGCCGGCGCGACCGAGACCGTCTACACCCCTGTTCCTCGTTCGATTCGCATGCGGCTTCCTTGGATCGCGGTCAATCTTGTGTTGGCAGCCATCGTCGCCGTGGTGGTCGAGCGTCAGACCGGGGTGATAGAAGCCAACACGATCCTGGCTGCACTAATGCCGGTGGTGGCTCTAATGGGAGGGAATACTGGCGCCCAGAGCCTGGCCGTTGTGATCCGGGCGATGGCGGTCGGAGATGTACCGCCGAATCGGGAGTGGTCGGTGATCGGCCGCCAGACAATCATCGGCGCTCTCAACGGCCTGGCGATGGGTGCAATCTCGGGTCTGATCGCGGCGGTGCTGACCGACCTCCGGATTGGCGTCGTCGTCGGCCTCGGGGTATTGGCGAACATGACGATTGCCGGATTTGCCGGTGCGGGAATCCCCATCGTCTTTCGGCGCTTAGGGCGGGACCCGGCGCAAGCCTCCAACATTTTCTTGACCCTGATCACCGATCTCGTCGGGTTCGGTGGCTTCCTCCTCGTCGCCACGCTTCTCCTCTGAGTACCGACGAAATTCGTGAACCCGGGCGGCTCGAGCGGTGTATGAGCGTTGAGCCACTATGTAGGAGTAACTATGCGGAAACGTCTTGTCGTCCCGACCCTTGTCATACTGCTGTTGTTATCGGCTATGGCAGGAGTTGCTTGGGCCAAAGGACCCGAGGGAGCAACTATCACCGGACCCGGTATTGGTGAGCCAATCGTCATCGGAGGATCCGGCGAGTTCTCCAACGGAAGTGAATTCTCGAAGTTCATCGAGGCAACCGGCTTCTGGCATCTGGTGTTCGGCGCCGAAGGGATCCGCTCTGAGATGGGAGAGACGGTTGCCGCACCGCCATCTACCGACCTCGGACCCGCCTATGTCGTCACCTGGCATCTACTGCGGAACCGCATCGAGGCGAACGTTTATCCCCGCGCCGACGGCGGTCCTCTTATTTTCGTCGAGCCTGGGATCACAATCGAGGACTTCGAAACCGAGACGGTTGGGGGCTGGTTCGCCGCCGAACCGACCCTCCTGGACCTTATGGCTTCCTACGGCGTTCCCGTGATTGGAGCCTCCACCGCGATACCGGTCGAGACCGAACCGAAAGGGGCCCCGAGGGATGCGCCGGCTGCTGAAGCGACCGAATTCGCCGTGCCCGATGCTTCGGCTCCTGCATTCCCGAGGTTGCCGGTAATCATCCTGATCGTGGCTGCGAGCGGTGCAGGCGTCTGGTGGGCGACGAGGAGGCGCCCGCGGCGCGTAAGCGTGCCGTGAAACGAACATCAGGGTGGGGGACCGACCACTCGGCGACGCAGAGTTGGCCACCCGGGCCAAGGAGGGAGATCGTGCCGCCTTTGCCGAGCTCGTGGAGCTACACAGTGAGATCGCCTTTAGGGTCTCCTACCTCATCACGGGCTCGGCAGCCGAGGCGGAGGACGCAACCCAGGAGGCATTCGTCAAGGCCTTCTCTTCCCTTGATCGGTTTCGAGCCGGATCGGCTTTCCGTCCTTGGCTGCTACGGATCGTCGCCAACGAGGCAAAGAATCGACGCCGGTCGTCGGGCCGCCGCCTGGTCTATGAGACGAAGGCAGGACGGCAGGTCGCCTCGGGGGACGCGGTCCCGTCCCCCGAGGTGGTCCTCGAGGAGGCGGAGACTCGACGCGCCCTGCTCCAAGCCGTCAATGACCTCCCCGACCGGGAGAGAATGATCGTGGGACTTCGATACTTCCTCGAGCTGACCACGGACGAGACGGCCAGGGTGGTGGGGATTCCTCGTGGAACTGTGAAATCGCGCCTGTCCCGGGCGCTCGGTCGCTTGAGGGTAGCCATGGATGAAGGTGACGGTCATGGATGAGGGAAGGCTGGAGGCCCTGCTGCTCGATCTCGGCAGCGACGTGGCGTTCCCGGCAACGCCCGACTTAGCCGAGGCGGTCACGGCCCGGCTGCCTTCTCGGCCCCCCGCTCGCGCACCTCGCCGGCTGCTCAGGATCGCCACCGTGGCGGTCGCGCTTGTCGTCGCCCTGGTCGTCGCCTTGCCCGGTCCCCGTAGGGCGGTGGCCGAACTCCTCGGAATCGGAGGCGTGAGCATCGCGATCCTTCCTGAACTACCGGCCGTTCCGGCGGCATCTGAGTTCACGGGCGAGCCTGCGAGCCTCGAGGAAGCCCAGTCAGCCGTGAAGTTCGAGTTGTTGGTGCCCGAGGCCGCGGGCCCGCCAGACCTCGTTTTTCTCGACCAATCCATTGCCGGCGGACTCGTCACGCTGGCCTACTCATCGGGTGATGGCACTTACGGACTCGTCATCACTCAGATGTCTGGTCAGACCGACATGGGGCTCCTCGAGAAAGCGGTCGGCCCGGAGGGCAGCGTAACTGTCGTGAGCGTCGGTGGAGATTCGGGATTCTGGGTCGAAGGAGACCATGTCTTGTTTGTGCTCGACCCTTCGGGAGAGATCCGAGAGGACCGGGCCCGTCTGGTCGGTAACACGCTGCTGTTCGTCCGGGACGGGGTAACCGCTCGGATCGAGTCAGGGCTCGACCTCGCCCGTGCATTGGCCGTCGCCGAGTCCTTAGTGCCCTACCCGGGCTAGGACGCGTTCGTGTCAGTCGTGGTCCCGCCAGGGGCGCCCGTTACTGACAGAAACCCTCATTGACTGAACTCCTGGAAGGCGTCCCAGGCTCGGGGTCCGTAGACGGTGGCGGGCCCTCCCGACATCAAGATCGCAACGCCCAGCGCCTCCGCCACTTCTTGGGGAGAGGAGCCACGCCGCGCCGCCCGTCGGGCATGCGCCGCGATACAACCATCACACTCCTCGACCACTGCGATGGCGAGTGCCATGAGCTCCTTTACGCGGCCGGGGAGAGCACCGTCTTCGAGAGCGCTCCGGCTCATCTGGGAGTACCCCTCGTACACGCCGGGAATATGGCCTCGGAGCTCCCGCCCTGAAGCAGACAGCGCCCTCTGTAGGTCGTGATAGTGGCCCATCGATCTTCCCCTTCTGATCTGTGGAGATGAACCTAGGGCGTTGGGTCAGGAGCCGACCAGGAACCAGCCCTCTCCGGCGAGCGGACCGGCAAACACAACCTTGTTTCCGTTTTCCAGCCGAGCCAAGTAGTGCTCGGCCAATACTGGGTCATCGAGCTCCATATCCTCAGCCAGCACCAGCTCAACCGCGGCCTCGTTATTGACGACGTGGATTCCGAAAGGAGCGAATTCATCGACCAGATGGAGCATCAGGTTCTCGATATCGAGGTCGTCGTACGTTCCTTCCTCCAGCAGCACGATGAGGACGTCTCCTTCGGTGCCCGCAACTCTCTCGACTACCTGATACGAAGGAATCGTCTTGGTGGGCAAGCTGATGGTCGTCGCCGAAGCCGTAGGAGCCAGCGTCGTCGTAGGGGCAGCGGTCGTGACAACGGCTGCGGTGGTGGCAGGCGGTTTCGCCAATTCGTCTGCGGTACAGGCCGACGCGATCAGCCCGAGTACGAGGGTGGCCGCAACGCGGGGCATGGTGGACACCGTAGCTCCTGTCACTGCCCGACTAACGGACCTTCCGAGGGTTCAGTTCCCGGTTAGAAACGAAAAACGGCGGCCACTTCGGGAGCGGCGTCAGGCGTTACCGGTATGACGCTTCCGCCGTTCCGCAGAGTGTTCACGGTGGTCAAGTTGATCAGCTCTCGGTCGCCCGGTTGCCGGGAGTCGTGCACCTCGACCTTCGAGGATTCAGGGTCGAAAGTTCCCCAGACCGGGGTCAGGTCGCTCACGAGGAGCGTGTCTACTCGGCCCTGAAAGGCAGCTGCGGCCAGCTCCGGGATGCTGGTAGAGGTTCTGCCCGTGCCGGCCAAAGCCAGATATTGATCCACGGCCTCCTGCACCCGTTCCTTCAGCATGGGCATGATCAGTTCGAGAGCCCTCTCGCGGAGCGTCTTCTCATCGAGCCCATCCGGGTTCAGCTCCAGATGCCTATCCAGGAGAGAGCCATAGGTCGAGACCTGGCCGTAGAGCGCGGGGAGCTCGGCCGGCCCTGCAGCTAATAGGGGAACCCTGCCCGAGGGAAGGGCCCTCCGCACGCTTTCATCGACTGCTCGCAGGTATTGAAGGACCATCTCCTTGCCGCGTCCTTCTCCGATCCCGTGGCCGTGGAACATCGCCACCTGAGTTCCTCTCCCGGCAGTCGAGGCCTGACGGAACTGAAGCTGGCGTTCGAGCTCGTAGTACTGCGTGATGTCGTCGAGTCCACTTGGCGCACCCTTGAGTTCGAACTCCCTCAGCTCGAAGCGGTTTCCCTCGAATAGACGGGCCGCGGCCCGACTCACCGCTAAGACCGCGAAACGCGCCGCTCGCGCTACCGGGACCAGGGGAGCCAGCTGGAACTCCACCCCGACGATCGACAGCTCACTTACCTTCAGTGGGATCCGGTATGACAGTGTGCCCTCGGGCGAGGTGAACACGGCCAGCGCGGCGGATTGGGCTCGCCAGAACCCGCCCGGCTTGACCAGGCCGCGCAGATTGCGGCCGAGTTGACGGATGAGATCCCGATCGGTGCCGACGATGTGCATTTCTTGCTCCGCGTCCCGTACCAGGTGCTCGTACCGGATCGGATCCTGTGCTGCTGAGGCCTGAGCTCCGTGTGTGGGCATCAACAGGGACACCTTGGGGAACGCCGTACTGGCAAGTAGGCGCCCAAACGCGTGGTCGTCGAAAATCAAATCATCTCCGTGGGGCGGAAGGCGACGAAGGACACGAAAGGTGAGGACAGAACGACTGCAGTCGGCGACGTCTCGCTTGCACCTCCGTCCCTACTCTGCCATCTGTTGAGGCTCGCTGCCAGGGTGATAAGCCCCTGGATCATCAAATGGGCCCGGTCACGAGGCTCCCGGTCGAGGTCTCGTGGACTTCTGTATCGAATTCCGCGCAGGCGCGGCGGAACCGGGTGGCGATCCATGCCGACTCATCATCATTGGCGAGTCTCGTGAAGCAGAAGTCGAGGGCCAGAGGAACAACCTCGACTCTCTTCGGTCCAGACGCATCGAAATCCACCAGCCAAAGCAGGCCCAGGTCGTTTCTGAGCTGCGGATCGACGGCGTAGTCGTCCACGAAGTCCCCAAGGTCGTATAGCACCGGCCAATCAATCCCATGAAAGACATGGGCGGAATGTCCCGCAATCAGTGTCGCCCCCGCTTCTAGGAAGGATCGCGCCGCCGCTCGTACGTGACTGCGAGGCGTAGTCGTCATGTTGGGACCCCAGTGGGGGGTGACGATCACATCGTCACAGTCCTCGGCCAGATCCGAGATGAGATCGGTCAGCCAGGTCGGGGTCTGGCCACCCTGTAGGTCGGCGAACGCGACACCGGGCCGAGACCCAGCGGCGAAGTCTGCCGGATGGTCGGTCACACCGACGAAGCACAGCCGTCGGCCGTTGCCGTCGAGAATCGCCGGCCGCCGTGCTTCTTCCACGTTTCGACCGGCACCTGTTGTCGCGATCCCGGCGTCAGAGAGAACCTCCAGAGTGTCAGCCAGGGCTTCCACGCCGAAGTCCAGGGCGTGGTTGTTGGCGAGCGTGACGCAATCGACACCAAGATCGAGGAGTGTCTCGGCGGCAGTCAGGGGAGCCCGGAAAAAGAACGGCTTGCGGGGGTCCGGCCATCGCTCGCCGCGATTCGAGATGCAACACTCCAGATTCAGAACCACCAGGTCGGCATCGGAGAGGAGATCCCTTATCCCGGGTGCGAAGAGGCTCGTCGGACCCTTCGCTTCGATCGCTTCGGCCACTCCTCGACCGAGCATCGTGTCACCCGCCAGCGCCAGCCTCATCTCGCTCCTCCTCGCGGCATCGTAGAGGTGCCGCGCGCAGTCATCCCGTGGTTAGCCGCACTCGGCGGCACTGATCCTGCTTGGATCATGGGAATGGAAGAGGTGATTATTGAGACGCCTGACACCGAATTAGCCGGTCTGGTCACCCTTCCCGACAACCCCCTTGGTGCGGTGGTGTTCGCGCACGGAAGTGGAAGTAGCCGGCTGAGCCCACGCAACCAGGCCGTCGCAGATGTGTTGTCAGAAGCCGGACTCGGAACTCTTCTGTTCGATCTGCTCACCCCCGCCGAAGCGCAGGATCGACGCAACGTCTTCGACATTGTTCTCCTAGCTCAACGCCTTCGGGAGGCAACCGACTGGCTCGGCGACAAGCTGGTAGGACCGGTCGGTTATTTCGGCGCCAGCACCGGCGCCGCCGCCGCTTTAGTTGCGGCAGCAGATGCCGCCGACGTGGCCGCAGTGGTTTCCCGGGGCGGGCGACCCGACCTGGCGGGAGAGCATCTCTCCAAGGTGACGGCGCCGACGCTCCTCATCGTCGGAAGCCGCGACCTGCAGGTGATCAACCTCAACAAGATGGCTATGGAGGAAATGACCGCCGAGGTCGAGCTCGAGATAGTCGCCGGGGCCGGCCATCTTTTCGAAGAGCCCGGAACACTCGACGAGGTGGCCGAGCTCGCCACGAATTGGTTCGTCAGATACCTTCAGCCGTAGCTGCTCTCGCGTCTAGGGCCAGACGCCTCGCTGATCGATCGCCAGCCGTAGTCGCTCCAGTGCAATCGAATAGGCAGCCGTCCGGAAGTCGGGCGCGGGCAACTCCTGAGCGTCAGGCACGGCGTCTCTCCACCTTGCCCGATAGCCATCGAGCCCCTCGATCAGTGCAGCCTTGCGCGTGACGATGTGATCAACGGCCGAGTGGATCCTGTCACGCAGCTGCTCGTCGACCTGTCGGTCCTCCCAGCGCTGGTTATCGAGATTCTGAACCCACTCGAAGAAGCTGACGATGACTCCGCCGGCGTTGGCGAGCAGATCGGGCAAAACCGCGACCTTCCGCTCGCCGAGAATGAGATCTGCCTCGGGTGTTGTTGGTCCATTAGCCCCCTCCACCACCAGCTTGGCTTGGACGAGATGGGCGTTTCCTGACGTGAGCTGACCCTCGATCGCAGACGGGACGAGGATGTCACAGGGCACCTCGAAGATCTCCCTCGGCGCCAGCGGCTTGGAATCCGGAAACTCGGTCACGCTTCCCGTCTTTTCCTTGTGGGAAGCGACCTGGGAAATGTCGAGACCGTCGGGGTCGTAGATCCCACCAGAGCTGTCGCTGACCGCCACCACGGACGCGCCCGCATCGTGCAGCAATCGGGCGGAGTTGCCGCCGACGTTACCGAAGCCTTGTATCGCTACCTCCACGTCTTGGAGGCTGGTCATGCCCGGGACACCTCCAACGCCAAGCAGGTGCTCGGTGGCGTATACAAGGCCTTGGGAGGTGGCTGCGGCCCGGCCATACGAGCCGCCTAAGTTCACGGGCTTGCCCGTGACCGCGGGCAGGTTGTTCTCGCCCGGGTGGAGCATGGCGTACGTGTCATAGACGATCGCCATGATTCCTTCGTCGGTATAGAGATCTGGAGCGGGGATGTCGGTGTGAGGCCCGATGTTGTCCCCCAGGGCGGCGATGAACCTCCGGGTCAGCCTCCGCTTCTCCGACAGCGTCAGGCTCGTCGGATCGCATTGCACGCCGCCTTTGGCGCCTCCAAACGGAATGTCGACCAGAGCGCACTTCCACGTCATCAATGCGGCGAGCGCCTGGACTTCATCCTCATCAACCAAAGGATGGAAACGAATCCCTCCTTTTCCCGGACCCAGCAGCGTCGAGTGCAGCACCCGATAGCCGGTGAACATGTGGACGTAGCCGTCATCCAGTACGACCGGTAGCTCCACTTTGACTGTCTGCTCGGGTCGGAAGAGCCACTCCGATATGCCCCGCCAACCATTGAGGTCGCCTGCGAACGGTGCGGCTCGCTCGAATTGCACCCGGACCGCGTGCAGCAGGTTCAGATCCTCGCTGGTCATGGCTGCCTCCCCGATCAGATCCCCTCCTCCCCCGCCGGACATGCTCCTATGGCTGCGTCCAGTGGGCAAGGAGAAAAGGAACTGCATCGGCATCTTTTGCCGGGTCTCTCCGGACACGAGGCAACCTAATCAGAGCCAGCCGCGTCTCGAGCTCGAAGGGAGCGGGGTCGACCCCCCGCCCCCTTCGCCCGTGCATCTCGCAGATCAGTCCGTGTGGACCGCGATCTTGCGAGCCTTGGGAAGCACCTCCGCCGGAAGCGGAACCTTCATGGTGAGGACGCCGTCTGTATAAGTGGCCTCCAGCTGATCGGCGTCAGTGCCTTCGGGAAGCATCAGGCGGCGCTCGAAGCGGCCATAGAAGCGCTCCCTCATATAGCGGTCCTCTTCAGTGACCTCTTCGTCGAAGGTGCGCTCACCTGCAATGTGGAGAACCTCGCCTTCCATCTGGATGTCGAGCTCGTTGGGATCGATTCCCGGTAGCTCCACACGGATGATGAGGTCGCCCTTCTGGCGGAACATGTCTACCCGTGGCCTCCACCCGAGCCGCTCGCCGTTGAACCAATCCCTACCGAGGAAGCGGTCCAGCATGGATTCCATGTCGTGTTCCCACGCGGCGAGGGTGCCGAAAGGTGTCCAGCGTGCAATCGCCATAACACCCCCTTTCGCGCCCAACGTATGCTTGCTCCCTGTGTGGAGCCAGGGCAGAACGTCCCAACTTCTGGGAATACTTGCCACCGAACGTTTGTTCGACATACTGGAGGTAGCGGCATGACTGGAAGACGCCCGGAGTCCGACGTGCGCGTACTGACCGACTCCGTCGGCCAGTATCTCGACGCGATCGGTCGATACGAGCTCCTGACCGCCGAGCAGGAGATCGCTTTGGCGCGCCACATGGAAGACGGACTGGCGGCACAGAAGCGGTTGGACGCCTCGGACTTCAAGTCCAAGGCAGAGAAGAGAGAGTTGGAGCAGGCGGCCTCCGAAGGTGAGGTGGCCAAGCAGGCCTTCGTGGCTGCCAATCTTCGCCTCGTCGTCGCGAATGCGCGCCGGTATGTCGGCCACTCGGACATGGATCTCCTCGACCTCGTCCAGGAAGGGAACCTCGGGCTGATCCGCGCAGTCGAGAAGTTCGACTGGCGCAAGGGTTTCAAGTTCTCCACGTATGCAACGTGGTGGATTCGCCAGGCACTGCAGCGGGCGGTGGCGCAGCATTCACGCACCATTCGGCTGCCCGTCCACCTCCACGACATTCTGGGAGTGGTCCGCGCTACCCGAGCAAATCTCGCCTCCCAGCTCGGCCGAGAGCCCACGGCAGAAGAGATCGCCGCCGAGACCGGGCTCGAGACCAAGGCCGTGTCGCAGGCGCTGGGCGTCGGCAGCATCGTCTCGATCGACGAGCCCGTCGGTGAGGACGGCGCGGAGCTGGCCGACTTCATCCACGATGAGGGTGCTGAGGACCCGTTCGAGGCCACGGACCGAGCGCTACAGGGGCGTGCGCTCCATGACGCGATCGCGCGTCTGTCCGATAAGGAAGCCGAGATCGTCAAGCTCCGATTCGGCCTCGAGGACGGGCGTCCTTGGACTCTGGCCGAGGTCGGAGAGCGCGTCGGGCTAACGCCCGAGCGTGTAAGGCAGCTCGCGCAAGAAGCTCTTACCACCATCGCCGCCGAGATCGGCGACGACGACCTGGCTGCGTAGGGCACCGTTCCTGTCAATCGACACGTCGCTTTCCGACGCGGGCATTGACACGAATCTCTCCCGAGACGGCGCCCGGCCGCAGGCCCGTCGCGATGGCTCAGCATTGGAGGGTCACCTGCTGCGCAACAGGACGCGGCCGGTTGCTATGCGCCTCGCCTACTTGATACTCGTCGATGGAGAGGCCGGCCAGGGCCGAAAGTCAGTGCCGTCAGAATCCAGCTAGCTCAAGGGTTCTCTCCGCCTCGTCTTGCGAGATGAGGCGCAACGCGAACCCGGAATGCGCCACGACGTAGTCATCGATCTCAGCGTCTGGAACCAACACCAGATCGACTTCGACCACTCCGGTGGGTAGCTCCACCCGGGCCGGGATTGTGCTCTCGCTTCGGGGTCCAACCCATGTCACCCTGCCTGGGAGCGCTACGCACATGGCTACCGCACCTTCACGGACACCAGACTCACGCGCTGATCGTCTGCCGGCTCGATCGCCAGGTCCACATCAGGAGCCAGCAGAGACAACTGGTCACGGAAGAAGCCCGGATCGACGCCCGACAGGTTGCCGATCCGTACACGAAGGGACACGAGCTGACCGCCTTCGATGGTCGCACTCTCACTGGCCCTCTTCAGCACGTCCCGCACCACGCCGAGCTCATGCACTGTCAATCTCCTTCACCAGCGCCTCAACCGCCTCACGGACCGGGGCCGATAAACCCTCTCCAACCTCGACGTTCTCGGCTTCAATTCCGTAGACCACCAGGCCAGATTGTGAGAGGCCCAGAGAGCGGGCCAGGGCCAGCGCCTCGAACGGGCCTACCAAGTGACTCGATACGAACGGGTGGCCGGGCAATGACTCGTCGTCAAGATTGAACTTGCGGATAGTGCCCGGAGCCTCACCGGACCGCATCGTATCGACAACCACCACCTCTTCCCACTCCTCAAGAAGATCGATGAGTTCAAGTGGGTTCGGCGTTGGTCTGCCCTCAGCCTTTCGCACTCTTCGAGCGACCTCCAGGCCGGCAGCATCGTCGCCCCGATCATCGGTCCCGAGCCCTACGACGAGGCGAGCCATCAGGCCTCCTCCCGGTCGACAGTGAGGTCGAGGAAGTGTGTGGCACATGAGATGCAGGGGTCGTAGTTGCGAATGGCCTGCTCCAGCTGCCACCGCAGCTGGGTGTCGTCGAGGTGCGTTCTTCCTTCAACATAGGCCCGCAGGTCGTCCTCTATCGAGAGCTGATTTTGGGAGGTAGGTGGAACGATGTGTGCCTCTACGATCAGTCCATCGGAGTCGACGTCATATCGGTGGTAAAGAAGACCTCGGGGCGCCTCGCTGGCCCCGTGGCCGACCGACGAGCGCGGCTCCACTTCGACGTAGGGCTCCGGCGGGCGCGTGTAGCCGTCAATGAGGCGGAGGGCCTCCTCGACCGAGTAGAGAGCCTCGACCGCTCTGACGACGATGCTCTGAAACGGATTCCGGCATGTTTCTCCGAGGCCCGCCTCGGCCGCCACACGCAGTGCGAGGGGACTCAACTGCTCCGAGTTGAGGCTGTAGCGGGCCATAGCTCCGACGTGATACGAGCCGCCGTCGTGAAGCCGAGCATGGAGCGCATTGGACCACTCAACATGGGTCTCCTCGAAGTGCTCGGGCCATTCCTGGACGGACACGTCGAGACCCCGGTTGGAGACCACCCGTCCCGAGGCAATCGCATACTCGTCGGGGTGCCGGAGCGCGACGAACGTGTAGTCGCGTTCAAAATCTGGGAACGGAAAATCGGCAACCCATCGGACCGTGGCCTCGGCTGCGTCGCGGGCCCACTCCAGCTCACTGACAAGGGTCTGTAGTTCCTTTGGAGTCGGCAGCCGGTAGAAGCCACCCACACGGACATTGATCGGGTGGATCTCTCGTCCCCCGATAACGCTCATGAGAAGGTTGCCGACCTTCTTGAGACGGAGGCCCATCTTTACCTGCTCCGGAAAGTCGGCGGCTAGTTCCGCCACCCCCTCGTAGCCAAGAAAGTCGGGCGTGTGGAGGAGAAAGATGTGAAGGACGTGGCTCTCGATCCACTCCCCGCAATAGATCAAACGGCGGAGGTCTCTGAGGGCTGGGCCGACATCGACACCAGCCGCATCCTCCATCGCGTTGACGGCGCTGACCTGATAAGCGACTGGGCAGATGCCGCAGATGCGCGCCGTCAGATCGGGGGCTTCGGAGAAGTGGCGTCCTGCGAGCAGTGCCTCGAAGAATCGCGGAGGCTCGAAGATCTTGAAGCGAAGATCAACCACCTCCTCGCCTTCGAGCTTCAAGTACATGGCGCCTTCACCCTCGACCCTGGCCAGATAGTCGACCGCAATCTCCCGGTCAGCGGCCATCTGATGCCTCTTTGAACTCGGGGGCGTAGGCGTTAAACGTGCGCAGCACCCGAACTTCCTCGGCGGGCGTAACTCCGAGACCTCCCCACCAGCTGGAGAGAGACTCCATGTTGGGCTGAGCGGCGGGGCCGAAGCATCCATAGCACCCGCGGTTGTAGGCAGGACAGATTGCACCGCATCCGGCCTGCGTCACCGGTCCCAGGCACGGGATGCCCTGCGCCACCATCACGCAAGGGGTGCCCCGCATCTTGCATTCGACGCAGACGCTGTGTGTCGCAATCGCAGGCCGTCTGCCCCGGAGATAGGCATCAATGACCTCAAGAAGCTGCGGCTTGGATATCGGGCAGCCTTGCAGCTCGAAATCCACCGCTACGTGGTCCGTGATCGGGGTCGAGGTCTCGAGCGTTGAGATGTAGGAGGGTTCGGCGTAAACGATCCGGAGGTAGTCATCAACGTTGGCGAAGTTCCGAAGGGCCTGGATCCCGCCCGCCGTGGCGCACGCTCCGATCGTGACCAACACTTCCGACATCTCTCTGATCTCAACTATCCGGCGAGCATCGTCGGCGGTGGTGATAGAGCCTTCCACAAGCGACAGGTCATACGGTCCCTCGATCTCGGACCGGGTGGCTTCGGGGAAGTAGGCAAGCTCGACCGCACCGACTATGTCGAGGAGCTGATCCTCGCAATCGAGCAATGTCAGCTGGCACCCGTCACAGGAGGCGAACTTCCAAACGGCCAGCTTGGGGTTGCTCATAGCTCAGCAATCCGCATCCGGTTGGCCACCAAGTCGAAGGGGCGCACAGGGCCATCCCGACAAATGAAGTCGGGCCCGAACTGACAGTGGCCGCAGAAGCCGATCGCGCACTTCATGTTGCGTTCGAGACTCAAATGAATCGATGACCCAGGCACGCCCCGATCAGCAAGCTCACGTGCAGTGACTCGCATCATGATCTCAGGACCGCAAACCATCGCCGTTGTGTTCGCCGGGTCGAACGGGATTCGTCCCAGCAGCGTCGTAACGACTCCGACATCGCCGAGCCAACCGGCCTCGGATCGGTCAACGGTCACCTCAATCTCAGCATCGAAGCGGGAGCGCCACTGATGGAGCTCATCGGCGTACAGGAGATCCGACGGAGATCGCACCCCATAGACGAGGGATACGTACTCAAAGTCGGTCCGGTTTTCGAGCAGAGCCGTCATCACCGGACGGAGCGGAGCTAGACCCAACCCCCCGGCAGCGATTACGACATCGTGCCCGGTTGCTTCGGCGAGGGGCCAGCCGGCCCCGTACGGGCCCCGGACCCCGGCCAGCTCTCCCGGTTCCAGCGCACAGATCGCCTTGGTCACGGCGCCCGCCGGCCGCACAGTATGAATCAGGCGGCCGTTCTCGACCCCTGCCACAGAGAGCGGCACCTCGCCGATCCCGAACACGTAGACCATTGTGAACTGACCAGGGTCGCCTCCTAGCGCCGAACCGTGGTCGGCCGGCTCGAAAGTCAGAGTCACGACTTCAGGTGTCTCCTGACGGCGGTTCGTGACTCGAAAGGTCCGCGGGAGCATGGGATCAGCCGAAGCCATCTACACCTTCTCGTAGAGATCGAGCAGCTGGAGTCGCGTGTGATGGAGCCGCCGGGCGGCTTCGGCGGCGACGGCCTGATGCACTCGAAGGCTCAGCTCCTTGTCGAGTTCGCATTCCTTCCGAACGGCGGCGGCGTCGAAAGCAACTGCGTCCGTACCAATGAGAGCCCGCGCCCTCCACTGCCACCGGTAGGGCGGGAGCAGCCACGATATCCCGACCAGCTCGCCGTCGCTTAGCGTCTGGACGACGATCGGAGCCTTGCCGGGGCTCGCGATCTCAAGGGCGACCCTGCCGACCCCGATTATGTAGAACATGTCGGCGGCCGACCCTTCGTCGAAGAGGACAGCGTCCGCCTCGAAGGTCGCTTCTGTGGCTACGGATTCGAAGAAGCGCATCTCAGGCCCGGGTAGATGGGCCAGGAGGTTGCTCTTCTCGCGTATTGGCTCGAGATTCATGCCGGCACCTCCTCCCGCAAGGCCACGACTTCGGCAGTCAGGTCGATTCCGACCGGACACCAGGTGATGCAGCGGCCGCATCCGACGCACCCTGACGAACCGAACTGGTCATACCACGTGGCCAGTTTGTGGGTCAGCCATTGGCGGTAGCGGGAGCGGATCGAGGGCCGCACGGGGGTTTGATGGAGGCCGGAGAAATCGAGCGTGAAGCACGAGTCCCAGCGTCGAGATCGTTCCGCGGCTTCGCCCGCGAGATTCGCAACGTCTTCCGTCGTCGAGCAGAAACAGGTCGGGCATACGAGCGTGCAGTTCGTGCAGGCCAGGCAGCGTTCGGCGACGTCGTCCCACTGCGGGTGCTCGAGATTGTCCATGAGGACGCTGTAGATGCCCTCGGTATCCATGGCCCTTCCCATCGATGAAGCCGTGTGGGCCAGGATCTGGTCCACGCGAGCTGCGTCGCTCTCGGTGGCGGGACTCCCGCCGAGCTCTCCGAGAATCTGCTCTCCGGCCTCGGTTCCAGCATCGATGAGGAAGTCGTGCCGCTCGTCGTCGATGATCTCGGTGACGACAAGGTCGTAGCCATCCTCACACGCCGGCCCGGTTTCCATCGACACGCAGAAGCAAGTACCGCCGGCCACCGCGCAGTTGACAGCTATCACGAAGGCGTTACCTCGCTGAGTCCCGTAAGTGGGATCCTGGGCGCCCGAGCCGAGAAAAACCTTGTCCTGAATGTCGAGCGCCGCAAGCTCGCAAGCTCTCACACCGAGGAAGGCAAGGCGCCGCCGAGGAGGATCTCCCTCGACGAACTTCAACGACCCGTTCTCTCGTTCGGCTCTCCAGAGGGTCACCTTCGGCGGGAAGAGGTACTTCTTCCAGGAGTGGGGTCCAACCGCGTAGCCGAACAGCGCTTGGTCGCCGCGTTCGACCAGCCGGTATGTGCCGGCCTCCTGTTCATCCGTCCAGCCGATCGGCAGATCGGCGACAGAGCTCAACTCGTCGTAGACGATTGCTCCCTCCGCAACCCTGGGCCCAACGATGCTGTAGCCGGCTCCCGATAGGGCGGAGAAGAGCTGGCCGAACTCGGATCGGTCGAGGGCGCGCGCCTCCACGCGCGTGACGATAGTTCCGCCGGCTCGGTGAGGTCAGGGACGATCGACCGTGCTTTTCCGACGTTGGACTCGTCACGGGTCGGTGGGATCGGCGTACGCTGCCTGGCGATGAGCGTGCACCGGAAAGGCCTCCTGCTTGCACTGGGTACCGCGCTGATCAGCGGTTTCGCGGTCTTCGTCAACGGCTACGGCGTGCGCGCCTGGTCACAGTTTTCGGACCCGACGACGTATACGACGCTGAAAAACCTTGTGGCAGCAGTAATCCTGATCGGCGCGTTGGGAGCAGCGAGCAGGTCTCCCTCGACCTTCCGTCCCGTCGCCCCGACTGGAAGGGTGACTCGGCTCGGGCTGGGTGCAGTGGCGGTTGTCGGCGGAAGCGTGGCCTTCGTGCTTTTCTTCGAAGGCCTGGCCCTTGCCTCTTCAGTGCAGGCCGCCTTCATCCACAAGACCCTGGTCATTTGGGTCGCCATCCTCGCCGTGGCACTGCTTCGCGAGCGGATTGGCTTACCTCATATGGCCGCCATCGGGCTACTGCTGATCGGACAGGTGGCGCTCGTCGGTGGCATCGGTGACCTCGCATTTGGTCGCGGTGAGTTGATGATCCTGGTCGCTACTTTGCTCTGGGCCGCCGAGGTCGTGCTGGCCAAGCGACTACTCGCGGACGTGTCATCGTTCACGGTCGGCGTCGCCCGGATGGCCGGCGGCGTGGCCCTCTTGGTCGCCTACGGGCTCGCCCGGGGAGCGTTTGCCGAGCTGTCCGGCGTAACGATCGAGCACGTAGCTTGGGTTCTCGTCACAGGCGTTTTCCTGGCGGGTTACGTCGGTACTTGGTTCGCTGCACTGGCGCGAGCGCCGGCAGTCGACGTCACCGCTGTGTTGGTGGGTGGAGCCATAATCACAGCCCTGCTGCGAACTGCGGCCGGAGGAGCTCTGCCTTCCCTGGCGGGTATTGGGCTGCTGGTGGCTGGAATCAGTGTGCTGATTCGGTCGAAATGGCGGCGAGCGCCGCAACCGGCGTGACAGGCCCGGAACTATTTGCCCGTTTTGCTTACCCACCCAACCTGCTGGGGTACTGCGGACCGTCGGATGGCACGTTGCTCGGTGAGCTTGTGCGAGCGGGCAGGGAGGCGTCAGATGACCTGCGACGAGTCGCGGGCGAGTTCGCCGGCGCGTGGCCTTACCTGGAGTTGATCGGAGCGATCGCCGAACGTGATCCTCTCGACGCCACCGTTGTCGAGGCCTACTGGATCGGCCATCCCCTCCTGTCCCGGATGGACAAGGGGACCTGGGGCAACTCGGTTGACGAGCGCTTCCGCCGACGAGCGGGATGGGAGTGGCCGCAGCTGTCGGAGGCGATTGCCCGGGGCGGCGTCCCCAATCATGCTTTCCACGTCTTCTGTATTTACCCGTGGGTCGGCCTTCTGCGCTCCGGTGCCACGGACCAGGCCCTTCACGTGCTCGATCGCTGCCGAATTCGCTGGGGCCGAGTCGTCTCGGTCTCTGACGGAGCTATGGAGGTCCGCTCGCAACGTCTGAACTGGGATGGGCGAAACCTTGCCCTGGGAGCCCCGCGGACTGAGATCGTGGAGCGAGGCGTGGGGAGCGAGTTCTCTTCCGGGGACGATGTGGCTCTCCACTGGGACTACGCCTGCGGCCGCCTCTCGTCGACGCGGCTGGGCCGGTTGCGGAGGTGGCACAACCATCACCTGGCGATCGCCAACGCCGGCGCCCGGGAACTCGGTCGTCAGCTAGAGAACTGAGGTCTACGCGTTTCTGTCAATCTGAGTGCCGCCAGGCGACATTGCGATTGACAAGAAACCTCTAGCCGAGCTCCTCGGCCACACGGCGGGCGAAGGCCAGCCCGAGTTGGAGCGTTACGGGCCCTTCAGCGAAAGCCCGATCCCCCACAGCAGTGACCGGGCGGATCTCCTTAGTTGTGGACATGGCCATAACCTCGGACGCATCATCCAAGCGATCGAGGGCGAAACGGCCCTCGCTGATGGGGATTCCCTCCCTCTGGGCCTCAGATAGAGCCACCCGCCTGGTAACCGATTCCAGAATGCCGAGGCCGAGCTCGGGAGTCTCGAGTGTGCCGTTGAGCACCCACGCAACCGTGAAGGTCGGGCCCTCCAGCAGGTAGCCCTCCCGGCTGAGGAGAAACGCATCGTCGAAGCCGGCCTGCTGTGCAACGCGAGTGGCCGAAAGGTTGGGCCCGTAGGACAAGGTCTTGGCGCCGGTCAGTTCCCATGGGAAGCCCGCCGGGTGCCAGGGGGCGACGACCTCTTTCAGTCGTACCTCGTTGGGCTCCGGCAGCCTGGGCTCCCACATCACGATCGTCCTCGGAGGGGTGGCGGTGGTATCGGTCCCGCCTGCGCTGAGGACCACTCGGACGAAGCCATCGCCCCCTTCCCTGGCCACCTCGTTGATCCACTCCTCGACGCTGCCGCGGTCGGGCATCGCCAGATCCAGAAGCGCCGCACTACGGGCCATGCGCTCGACATGGTCGCCGACCCGAAAAGGCCGCCCGTCGTAGGAACGGAGCACCTCGAAGCACCCGTAGCCGCGCAGAACGGCCAGATCCACAACCGAGATGGTCGGATCCGAAGTAGGGACGCCGTCGATGAGAACCGGCACGGTGAAAAGGCTAGCCCTGGCCGGTCTGTTCAATTCGTTCTCGTGACGCTCAACTACCTCTACGGTGCTCAAACGACACAAGAACGAAGGACTCCACTTACCTCTGGCCGTAGTGGTTTGTGATCGGAAGCCGGCGGTCCTTGCCGAAGGCCTTCTCCGTGATCTTTACGCCGGGCGGGGCTTGGCGGCGCTTGTACTCGTTGCGGTCGACCATCTCGGCTACCCGCTCGACGGTCTCGCGATCGAAGCCGTCCGCAACGATGTCGTCCACTGAGAGGTCACGCTCGACATATCGCACCAGGATCTCGTCGAGCAGGTCATACGGCGGCAGGGTGTCCGTGTCGAGTTGATCGGGTCTCAGCTCCGCGGAGGGGGGCTTGGTGAGAATGGCCTCCGGTATGACCTCCTCCTGCCGGTTTCGCCACTCGGCGAGGCGATACACAGTCGTCTTCAGCACGTCCTTAAGAACCGCAAAGCCGCCCACCATGTCTCCGTAGAGAGTGGCGTAGCCGACCGCCATCTCCGACTTGTTGCCTGTGGCCACGACAAGCGCTCCGAATTTGTTCGAGATGGCCATCAGCAGGCCGCCTCGGATCCGTGCCTGCAGGTTCTCCTCCGCGACACCGACCTCCGTGTCCTCGAACACGGGCTGGAGCGCCGCCCCCAATGCAGAGTGGATGCCCTCGATGGGAAGAATGTCGAGCTGGATGCCCAGCCGTGCCGCCAGCTCCTTGGCGTCCGACACCGAGCCTTCGGAACTGAAGCGTGAAGGCATCGAGAGTCCCCAAACGGCCTCCGGTCCGAGCGCATCGGTCGCCACGGTGGCGGTGAGGGCGGAGTCGATGCCACCTGAGACGGCGACGATCACTCGTTCAAAGCCGTTCTTGCGAACGTAATCCCTAAGACCCGTCACCAAAGCTCGATAGATCTCCTCCTCCGATTCCAGGTCAGGTTCCGTGGCGGGCTCCGGCAAGGGAGCACGTTCGTCCTGCGACTCCTTCCTAACGAGGCGAGCCGCGTGCTCGCCCGGCCTATCAGCGATCTCGACATCGAGAAGGAAGCGGCTGTCCTCGAATGCGGGCGCTCGGAAGACAACCTCACCTTTCCGATCCAGCGCGACGCTCGAACCATCGAAGACCAGTTCGTCCTGGCCGCCGAACTGGTTCAAATAGACGACCGGAACATCTCCGCCGAGGGCGTGGTTACGTAGGTGCCCGAGGCGTTGTCTCATCTTGTCGACGTGATAAGGCGAGGCGTTGATGTTGACTAATAGCTCGGCGCCTGCCTCCGTCTGCTCGGCGGGCGGGCCCTTCGGGACCCAAATGTCCTCGCAGATGGAGATCCCGACCACCACTCCGCCAATACTCCAAACCGCGCCGGGCTCGTTGCCGGGAACGAAGTAGCGGTCCTCATCGAACACCCCATAGTTAGGAAGCAGCACCTTGTGGTAGATGCCCCGAATCTCGCCCTCGCAGAGGATTGCCGCGGCGTTGGCTACGTGGCGATCGACCGCATCCACAGCACCCCTTGGCGAACCTGAGGCGCGATCGACAAAGCCGACGACCGTGACGGTGAAGCCGGAGTGACGCGCAAGCTCCTCAACAGCCGACCGATTGTCAGCGACAAAGCTCTCGCGCAGAACGAGATCTTCGGGCGGATATCCGCACACGGCCAACTCCGGAAGCAACAGAAGATCCGCGTTGGCGTTGTCCGCCCACCGCATCGCCCCGGAGATGAGCTCGACGTTGCCGTCGAGATCTCCCACGGTCGGGTTGATCTGCCCACCTGCAATCCTGAAATATCGCATCCATTCGAGTGTATCGAGGAGCGTCGCATCGACCCCGGTGGAACCGCCCGAGCCGGCTCCCCGTATCCTCATACAGTTGAGTACTCGGTCAGACCGCACTCGTTCCCAACGTCTGGCGCGCCGCTTTCGCGCCGGAGACCCTGACGCAGTTCGAGAGTTGTACGCCCAATATGGCCGCGCCATCTTTGCATTGGCACTGAGATCCCTCGGCGACCGCAGCCTGGCGGAGGAGGCCGTTCAGCAGACATTCCTCCAGGCTTGGCGAGCCGCCTCTCGTTTCGACGCCGACCGCCCCTTGGACCCATGGCTATATGCCATCGCCCGACGGGTAGCCGTCGACGTCTACCGCCGGGAGCGAAAGCACCGGGCCGACCCGATGGAGGACGAGCCGGAGATTGTCGCGCTCCCAACCACCTTCGAGCACACTTGGGAGGTCTGGGAAGTGAGAGTGGCGCTGGACCGTCTCCCCCCTGACGAGCGCGAGGTCGTCCGAGCTACTCACTATCTGGGACTAACTCACGCCCAGGCCGCAGAACACCTCGGCATTCCAGTCGGCACGGTCAAGTCGCGATCACACCGCGCCTACCAGAAGCTCGCCGACCTTCTGGCCCACACGAGAGAGGCAACCGCATGAATTGCGAAGAGTTCCAAGCTCAATACCTCGCCGGTGACGACAGGGCAGTACGTGCCCATCTCGGACACTGCACCGATTGCCGGGCTGAGCTGCCGCGGCTGGATCAGATCCGTTCTGTGCTGTCTGAGCCGGAGATCTGGGAGGAGCCGAACCAACGGATGGAGACCCTCATCGTCGACGAGATAGCCGGCCACCCCGAACGGAGCACACGGAGCCGCTGGTGGATGTGGACGGCAGCCGCGGTTGCTCTCATCGCGGCCACCGCCGCCGTCACTACGTTGGCGCTGACCGCCGGGCGTCCAGACTGGGAAGTCGTCATGGCTGGAACAGGCGGGGCTCCCGGTGCGTTTGCGACCGTTTCGGGCTGGGACACCGACGGCGGAAGCCGCATCGAGCTCGAGGCCGTTGCTCTCCCTGCAGCTCCGGACGGCTTTTATTACGAGTTGTGGCTGTCAGCGCCGGACAGGATCGTCTCGGCCGGAAGCTTCCGCAGCGGTGAGGATGTCGTTCTATGGTCGGGTGTTCCCCGGTCTCAAGTTCCGAGGCTCTGGGTGACGCTCGAACCGCTGGATGGAAACCCGGCTCCATCCGGCTTCACCGTCCTCGACTCGAGCTAGAGCTCTAACCTCGCTGCGGATGACTTTGGAGGGCAAGGTCGCCCTCATCACAGGGGCGGCCTCAGGTATCGGCGCGGCCACCGCGCGGCTCTTTCGTCGCAGGAAAGCACAGCTGGTCCTGCTCGACATCAATGCTGAGGGCGCGGACGACATCGCCGGAGAGCTCGACGCGGGCTCTCCCCTTATCGGCGACGTCGCCGGTCCCGCGTTCTGCGAGGAGGCCGTGGCGACGACCGTAAGGAGACACGGACGCGTGGACGTGCTCGTCAACTGCGCGGGGATCATTGTCCGTGCGTCCGCGGCGGACACCACCGATGAGCAGTGGCGCCGCGCAATGGCTGTCAACGTAGACGGCGTCTTTTATCTAAGCCGGGCCGCCGTCCGGCAGATGAGAGACCAAGGCAGCGGCGTGATCGTCAATTTCGGCTCGATATGGGGTTCGGTAGCGATGGCCGGACATGCCGCCTATTGCGTGACGAAGGGAGCTGTTCATCAGCTAACGAAGGCAATGGCTCTCGATCATGCCACCGACGGCATTCGCGTCGTCGCGGTGTGCCCGGGAGAGGTGAATACTCCCATGCTCGTCGCGGAGAGGTCCCGGCCGCTGACGGCGGACGACCTGCAGCAACTGGCCGACGAGACCATCCCTCTGAAGCGGTTGGCGGAGCCGGAGGAAGTAGCAAGGGTGGTTGCTTTTCTCGCCTCCGACGACGCCTCCTACATGACCGGAGCTCTGGTGACGGTGGACGGTGGCTACACCGCGCAGTAGCGGCGAACCCTCCCCCTTAACCCCCTCCTGAGGGGAGGGGGAAACGGCTCACTGGGCCGTGATTCCCCCGTCGACCGGGATTGCGGCGCCGGTGATGAATGAGGCATCATCTGACGCCAGAAACAGCACCGCGCGGGCCACCTCGTCGGGCGTCGATATCCGTCCGATCGGATGTTTGGACTCGAACTGGGACCGCACGTTCGCTTCGCCTCCCATCTCCTCGATCTCCTGCCGCAGCATCGGCGTGTCGACGCTGCCGGGGCAGATGCAGTTGACCCTGATACCGGCTGCGGCGTGGTCGAGCGCCATGGCCTTGGTCAAGGCCACGACGGCTCCCTTGGAGGCGCTGTAAGCGGCCGTACCGCGTCCGCCGACCAGACCGAAGTAGGAGGCATTGTTGATAATCACGCCGCGCGACGCGGCCAGGTATGGCACGGCGTACTTGGACATCAAGAAGGTTCCTCGAGCATTGATGGCCATGGTCTCGTCCCACTCCTCCACCGAGGTCTCGGGCGCGCTTTTCTCCCGGAAGATGACCCCGGCGTTGTTGAAGAGAATGTCGAGCCCGCCGAGCTCGGCCACCGTTTCGGTAATCGCCGTTTCGCAGTCGGAAACTAAGCGGACGTCACAACGAACCGGAAGGGCCCGGCCTCCGCCGGCTTCGATCTCTGCGGCAACTCTGGCCGTCTTGTCCGCGTCTCTTGCGGCCAATGCCACGGATGCGCCCTCTTCCGCAAACAGCCGTGCGGTTGCTTCCCCTATGCCGGAGTTTCCTCCGGTGATGAGTGCCGTCTTACCTGGCAATCGCATCGTCTCCGATCCTACGTAGTAGGCCCGTCCGTTAGCATCGAGCGCGGTCCAGTCGGACGGTGAGAATGCCCAGCACAGAAGAGCTTCGACGCGTGGTGGCGGGCGTCGCGCCCGCGTGTGTCGAGCTTCGCCGCGCTCTCCACCGCCGTCCCGAACTCAGTAACAAGGAATACGCCACGTCGAGACTGGTGGCCGACACCCTCAACGAAGCTGGGATTCCAGCTCGAATCCGCGAAGCCGGTGTTGGTGTGCTCGCCGACATCGGAGGCGGAGACACCATCGTGGCGTTCCGAGCCGACCTGGACGGTCTGCCCATCCACGAAGCGAACGAGGTTACCTACGCCTCCGCGGTCGCGGGACGAATGCACGCCTGCGGACACGATGTCCACGCCGCCATCGGCGTCGGCATAGCGCTCGCTTTGAACAGACTGGGAATTGATGGCTCAGTCCGCTTCATCTTTCAACATGCCGAGGAGGGAACTCACGGCGGCGCCTCCGACATGGTGTCCGAGGGGGCTATGGAAGGTGTCGGGGCGATTCTTGCCTTCCACGTTGACCCGAGCCTCGAGGCCGGGCGAATTGGATTGCGAACCGGCGCAATCACGAGCTCGTCGGACCGATTCGAGATCACCGTGGAAGGCCCCGGCGGGCACACGGGCCGCCCACACGAGACCGTAGACACGATCTACGCGGCTTCGCTCGTCGCGACCCAGGTTCCTGCGCTTCTCCAGCGTCTGGTCGACTCCCGCCGACCGATGGCGGTCGCTTTCGGCCAAGTGCACGGAGGAACAGCCGACAATGTGATCCCGGCGCGAGTCGAGCTTTCTGGAACCGCGCGTGCGCTCGATCGGAAGCTGTGGGAGGAGCTGCCGGGTCTGGTCGACCAGCTGGCCAACGACGTGGTTGCGCCGACCGGAGCGAAAGCCGTCGTTCACTACCAGCGCGGGATCCCGCCCGTCATCAACTCAGCCAAGGTCATCGCCGAAGTCGAGTTCGCAGTCGTCGAGGCCCTCGGTGGTGAGGCCGTCTCGGACACCGAGCCGAGCCTCGGAGCCGAGGACTTCGCCCGGTTCCTGGATCATGCGGAAGGCGCCATGGTCCGACTTGGAGCCGCGCTGACCGAACGACGGGCACTCCACGCCTCTAACTTCGACGTCGACGAAGCATCGATTGAAACTGGGATCCTGGTCGGTGCCGCCTCACTGCTTCG
>JBHICV010000017.1:0-28161 GCA_046759765.1 Acidimicrobiia bacterium | reverse complement strand
GTCAGCACCTTCCCGTGGCGTGCCAGCCGCGTGGGCCACACACAGTCGAAGAGGTCTGCCCCCAGCGCGACGGCCTCGAGGACTCCAGTGGGGTCGCCCACGCCCATCACATAGCGCATCCGGTCCGGCGGGAGCTCGGGAATCACAACTTTGAGCGCAGCTCGTCGCTCGGCCGTAGTTTCGCCCACCGACAGGCCTCCGATGCCGAAACCATCCACCGGGAAGGCGCCGGTTCCTCTCGCGCTCTCTTCCCGCATTTCGACGTCGACACCACCTTGCACGATCCCAAAGACGGCCTGGTCTGACCGCTGGTGAGCGTCGAGAAACCGCTCCGTCCACCGCAGCGTCCGATGCATTGCCTCGGACACGACGCCCCGCGGGGCCGGAAGCCCGACGCAAACATCGAGCGCCATGGCGATGTCGGATCCCAGCCGTTCCTGGTGTCGAGCCGCGTCCTCGGGCGTTAGGTGTACCACTGAGCCGTCGTAAGTCGACTTGAACTCGGCTCCCTCCTCGGTGATGGCCGGATCGAGGGAAAACACCTGGAAGCCACCCGAGTCGGTCAGGATCGGTCCATTCCACGCCATGAAGTCGTGGAGTCCGCCCAGATTCGCGACACGGTCGGAGCCGGGTCGGAGCATCAAGTGGTAGGTATTGGCGAGAACTATGTCGGCGCCGACGTCTCTGAGGTCGCGGCTGTCGACCGCCTTGACGGCGCCTTGTGTCCCGACCGGCATGAATGCGGGCGTTGGTACCGCTCCATGCGGAGTAGAGAGCATTCCCGTCCGGGCGGAGCCGTTACGCGCCTGTTCCTCGAAAGAGACCGGTGTCATGACGCTCGCTCGGCGTACATGGCGTCCCCAAAAGACAGAAACCGATATCCGCGATCAAGCGCCACTTCGTAGGCTTTGCGCCAGGGCTCTCCCATGAACGCCGCCACTAGGACTATGAGCGTCGAGGCCGGGAGGTGGAAGTTGGTGACCAGCGCGTCCACGACCCGGAACTCGTAGCCGGGTTTGATGAAGAGGGACGTGTTTCCCGCACCCGGCTCGACGTCGCCACCGCGGCGAGCTTGCGTCTCGAGCGCTCTGACGACAGTTGTTCCCACCGCCACGACCCGCCCCTGGTGCCTGCGCGTCTCGGAGATCGAGGCTGCGGTCTCTGCCGGGACTCTGTACCGCTCTGCGTGCAGGGCGTGGTCCTCGATCCGAGAGCTCGCAATCGGTCGGAAAGAGTCCAGCCCCACCTCGAGATCAATGTGCGCCACCGAAACTCCCCTGTCCGCCAGCCCGTCGAGCAGCCCCGGCGTGAAGTGCAGACCCGCAGTCGGCGCCGCCGCCGACCCAACTTTGTCGCTGTAGACCGTTTGATACCTCTCCGGGTCCGATAGTTCGCTTCGTATGTACGGCGGCAGGGGCAGCCTCCCAACGCCCTCTATTGCTTCCTCGACCGACCCCGTGCGGGAAGAGAGAGCGGCCACCACTTTCCCGTCTCTCGGACCCTGCTCTATGACGGCTTGCAGGTTGCCTAAGTCGATCGCGACGCCCTCCCGAAGACGCCGTGCGGGCTTGGCCAGAGCGCTCCACCGTCCGTCCCCGAGATCGGAGAGGAGAAGCAGCTCGACTGCGCCTCCTGTTCCGACCTTCGTGCCTAGCAGACGAGCCGCGCGCACACGTGACGTGTTGATGACAAGGAGATCACTCGGTTGTAGGAGGTTGGGCAGGTCCGAGAAGCGCCGGTCACTCAGATCTCGGGTGTCGAGCAGCCGGGCTGCGTCCCTGGGCTCGATCGGTTGCTGCGCAATTGCACCCTCAGGCAGCTGATAGCGAAAGCCGTCCGTCTTCACACGGAGAACGTAGCGACGATCTACAGCAAAGGCTGTTGCGAGCCGTCCCCTACGGGAGCAGCCACCCCGAGGTGATCGTAGGCCGACGCGGTGGCCACTCGGCCTCGAGGGGTTCTCTTGAGAAGACCCTGCTGAAGGAGAAACGGCTCGTATGCGTCCTCGACAGTCTCGGGCTCCTCCCCGACCGCTATAGCCAGCGTCGATAGCCCGACCGGTCCCCCGTCGAACTTGCTGACAACTGCCTCGAGAATGGCGCGGTCCACCTTGTCGAGGCCCAGTTCGTCGACCTCGAACAGCGCCAGGGCGCGCTCGGCCGTGGTCGCATCAACGATCCCCTCGCCGCGGGCCTCGGCGAAGTCGCGGACCCTTCGCAGTAAACGGTTGGCTACTCGGGGTGTGCCTCGGCTACGGGCGGCGATGATCCCGGCCCCGTCGGCGGTTGCCTCCGCACTGAGTATTCCGGCCGAGCGCTTGACGATCGTTTCGAGCTCCGGGATCTCGTAGTAGTCGAGACGTTCGACGAACCCGAACCGGTCCCGCAGCGGAGCCGCGACCTTCCCCACCCGGGTCGTGGCACCGGCCAGGGTGAATTGAGGTAGATCCAGCCGGATGGAGCGGGCAGTGGGCCCCTTCCCGAGAACGATGTCCAGCTGGAAGTCCTCCATCGCCGGATAGAGGACCTCCTCGACCGCTCGGGGCGTCCGGTGGATCTCGTCGATGAACAGGACATCGCCGTCCTCCAGGTTGGTCAGGATGGCTGCGATGTCACCGGGCCTCTCGAGCGCCGGGCCGGAGGTGGGGCGAAGCCGTGTCGACATCTCGTTGGCAAGGATTCCGGCCAAGGTGGTCTTGCCGAGGCCGGGAGGACCCGAGAAGAGGGCATGGTCGAGCGGCTCGTTGCGACCCGTCGCCGCTTCGATCAGCACCGACAGCCGCTCCTTCAGTTTGCTTTGTCCGACAAACTCGTCGAGCCGTCTTGGCCGCAGCGAAGCTTCCAGCTCGAGCTCGTCATCAAGGACATCAGAAGTGAGCAATGACGGGACGGACTCTTCCCTCATCTGCGACCCAGCTCCTGCAAGGCCAAGCGAAGCAACCCCTCCGCGGGCTCCTCCGACGGAAGCGACGCCAGCACGTCCCTGATCTCCGTCGGCTGGTACCCCAAACCCTCCAGGGCTTCGCGGACTTCGGAGATAGAACCCGGACCGGCCGGAAGCTCAGCGTCACCGGCGCCCAGCTTCGGACGAAGTTCGAGCACGAACTTCTGGGCGCTTCGCTTGCCAATCCCTGGGACGAGACAGAGCGCCTCGACATCCTCGGTCGTGATCGCGTTGCGAAGGCCGTCGCCGCCGAGGGTCCCCAAGGTGGCCAAGGCCAGCTTCGGGCCCACACCGGATGTGCTGAGCAGTATGCGGAACAAGGACCGGTCGCCCTCGTTCGAGAAGCCATACAGCTCAAGGACGTCCTCGCGGACGTGGAGGTGCGTGTGGACGACCACCTCCTCCCCCACCACTGGGAGCAGCTCCATCGAGGCCGGAGTCATCTTCACGTCATATCCGACTCCTCCGACATCGAGCAACACGCCATCGGGATGGACGGAGGCCAACGTGCCGCGTAGGCGTCCGATCATGTCGACCGCTCCAAGGCCGTTCTCAGGCCGGCAGTCTGGACGTGACAGAGAGCAACGGCCAAGGCATCGGCTGCGTCGAACGGCTGATCCTCCAGGCCGAGCAACCGCGCGACCATCCTGGCGACCTGTTCCTTCGGAGCGCTCCCGTAGCCGGTCACCGCGGCCTTTACCTGGGAAGGGGTGTACTCGAAGACCTCCAGGTTCTCTTCGGCGGCGGCCAGCATCACGACACCCGAGGCTTGCCCGACGCTGGCCGCGGTCTGGGTGTTCTGATTTACAAATAGCGTCTCTATCGCCATCGCGTGGGGCTGATAATCGCGAATGAGGTCCCGAATATCGGTATGCAACTCCCGGAGTCGGGAGGAGACGCTCTGCTCACGGTTCGTTCGCACGACTCCCGCCGCGCCGACTCGCTCCGTGCCGCCCTCGGACCCTACGAGTCCATAGCCGGTACGAGCCAACCCGGGATCGATCCCCAAAACGAACATATGTACGATCCTAACGCTGGGGCCGTCGCCCACTACGTATTACCTCTAGGCCGATGCCTGGACCGACTCCATCACATCGTCGGGAATGTCGAAGTTCGCGTAGACGGCTTGGACGTCGTCGAGGTCGTCGAGCACGTCGACGAGCCGCAGAACTTTCCCCGCGTTGGACTTTCCGACCGGCACGGTGGTCTTCGGCAGCTGGGTAACCTCGGCCACGTCGAGCGACAGGCCCGCGGTTGCCATTGCCTCCCGAACGTTCTGAAGCTCAGACGGATCGGTAATCACCTCGAAAGACCCGTTGGTGCTTCGGAGATCTTCGGCGCCCGAGTCGAGCGCGGCCTCCATGACTACGTCCTCGTCCCCGCTGACCAGCAGATAGCCCTTCTGCTCGAACAGGTAGGCCACCGAACCCGGCTCGCCGAGGTTTCCACCGTTCCGAGTGAATGTGGACCGGACATCCGAGGCAGCCCGGTTACGGTTGTCGGTCAGGACGTGGACGTAGAGGGCCACGCCGCCAGGCGCGTATCCCTCGTACCAGATCTCCTCGTAGGAGGAGGCACCTTCGCCGGCCCCGGTTCCCCGAGCGATCGCCCGCTCGATGTTGCTCTGTGGAACCGAGTTGCTCTTTGCCTTGTCGATGGCCGTGGCCAAGGCGGGATTGGCCTCCGGGTCGCCTCCACCTTGCCTCGCCGCTACTTCGATGCCCCGAACGAGCTTGGCGAATAGCTTGCCGCGCCGGGCGTCCTGGGCTCCTTTCCGGCGCTTGATCGTCGACCACTTCGAGTGACCGGACATCAGCTCGTCATCTCCAGGAACAAGCGATGGAGTCGGCCGTCAGCCGTCAGCTCAGGATGGAAGGAAGAGGCCAGTACTCGGTCCTTCCGGACTAGCACGGGATGATCGTCTACGGAGGCCAGGATCTCGACGTCGGCTCCGACCTTCTCAACCCAGGGTGCTCTGATGAAGACGGCGGGGAACGGGTCGTCGAGACCAGCAACCGACAAGAGGGTCTCGAAGGATTCGTTCTGTCTTCCAAAGGCGTTGCGCTGCACCGTCACGTCCAGGATCTGCAACAGAACCTGGTCTCCCTCGGTGAGTCGCTCGGCCAGGAAGATGAGGCCGGCGCATGTGCCGAACGTGGGCAGGCCGGCCACGATCTGCGCTCTCAGGGGCTCGAGTAGTCCGTATCGGCGGGCTAGGCGTCCGATGGTCGTCGACTCACCGCCGGGGATGATCAGCCCGTCGACCTCGTCGAGGTCCGCAGCTCGGCGGACCATCTGTGGCTGCGCGCCCAGCGCCTCGAGCATGCGCGAGTGCTCGCGGAAGTCTCCCTGGAGAGCCAGCACTCCGATCCGGGGCACTGTCAGTTGCCCCGCTCCTGGAGGCGGTTCTCGATATCCGAGATCTCGAGGCCCTTCATCGCCTCGGAGAGCCCGCGCGACACTTTGGCGAGAATCTCTGGATCCTCGTAGAAGGTCACGGCCTCGACTATCGCACGTGCATACGACGGAGGGTCATCGCTCTTGAAGATCCCCGAACCAACGAAGACACCGTCGCAGCCGAGCTGCATCATCATCGCCGCGTCCGCCGGCGTGGCGATGCCTCCCGCCGCGAAGTTCACGACTGGAAGCGCTCCCAGCTGCGACACCTCCCGGACCAGCTCGAACGGAGCTGCCAGTTCCTTAGCGGCCGACATCCGCTGGTCGTCGCCCAATGTGGTGAGGCGCCGAATCTCGTCCGTAATGCCCCTCATGTGCCGAACCGCCTCGACAACGTTCCCCGTTCCGGCTTCGCCTTTGGTCCGGATCATCGCGGCGCCCTCACCGATCCGGCGCAGCGCCTCCCCCAGGTTTCGGGCGCCGCACACAAACGGTGTCGTGAATGCCCACTTGTCGATGTGGTTGGCCTCGTCGGCAGGCGTCAGCACCTCGCTCTCGTCGATGTAATCCACACCGAGCGCCTGGAGAACCTGGGCTTCGACGAAGTGACCGATTCGAGCTTTCGCCATTACGGGGATCGTGACGGCCGCCATCACCTCTTCGATCTTCTGGACGGCTGCCATCCGTGCGACACCGCCCTGGGCCCGAATGTCGGCCGGGACCCGTTCGAGCGCCATTACAGCGACGGCGCCGGCCTCTTCGGCAATCTTGGCCTGGTCAGCCGAGACAACGTCCATTATCACGCCGCCTTTGAGCATCTCAGCAAGGCCTCGTTTGACCGTGTCGGTTCCGCGTTCCACGCGGCTGAGTGTAGCGATGGCGTGGGCCAGCCCTCAGAGGCCTAAGGCCGCGTTTCTGTCAATCTGAACCGCGCTTTCCGCGGCTGAGATTGACAGGAACGCGCCTCGTGGTCAGCCTCCGTGAAGTACCCGCTCGTAGACGGCCTCGTAGGCCGGGAGGACGACGCTCCAGTCGAACTCCTTGGCGCGCGTTCGCGCCGCCTCCTGCAATCGAGCCCTCCGGTCCATGTCCTGCAGGAGAGAGGAGACCGCGGCGGCTAGCGCTTGCGGGTCACCCGGAGGAACCAGCAGACCGGCGCCACCGAGCGTATCTCTGAAGCCCGGAAGGTCCGAGGCCACCACCGCACACCCGGACGCCATGGCTTCGACGACAGCTATCCCGAAGCTCTCTCCGCCCAGATTAGGGGCGCACAGCACATCGGTCTGCGCCAACTCGCCTTGCTTTCGGTCCTCGTCGACCTCACCGAGAAGCCTGACGCCGGGAGGCGCTGATGCTCGGACGGCTCCCATGACCACCAGCTCTGCCTCTGAGTTGGCTGCCGCAATGACCGGCCACGCCTCCAGGAGCACATCGAGTCCCTTGCGGGGTTCGTCGCGCCCCAGAAAGGCGACTCTCTGCTCGCCGCGGTCGCCGGGCCTGAAGGCAGCTGTGCTCACGCCATTGGGTATGACTTCCACGCGATCGGTCAAGTCGGCAACTGCCTCGGCCGCAACCTTGCTCACGGCTGTGGCCGCCGAGAGGCGCCCAATGGCGGCGGCGACTGCAAGTCTGCCAACTCGGTAGATGACCCGTACCCAGGGCGGAGGATCAGCATGAAACGTGCCGACAAGCGGAACGGCAGCGCGGAGCGCGGCCCAGGAGACCAACGGCGTTAGGGGTTCGTGCACGTGCACGAGGTCGGCGCCGTCGATGGCAGCTCGCAACCTCGCTCCCAGCCGCGGGTCGAGGCCAATAGGAGCAACGGACCTGTTGGCGGGCACGGGAGTACTGCTCGAGATCAGCTTGCTCCCTTCAGGTCCGGAGCGACCGGGTCCGACCAACCACGCGTTATGTCCGGCCTCCGTCAATCCAGTGATCAACCCGGAGCACTGACGTTGGACTCCGCCCGGACGATCCAGGGCGTACGGAGATACGACTGCGACCTTCATTTGTCGGACGGCCAGTTGGGCTGAACCAGGTGCCAGTCCTCAGGTTGGCGGCGTATGAGGCTCTCGAATCGGTTGGCAAGCGCCTGGGTCATCTCCGCCACCTGGTCTGCTTCGACGCCCTGTGGCACCGGAATGGGGTCGTCCACCACGATGAGGTGACCGGTCGCTCCGCGAAAGTACGTCCCGATGGGGAGTAGCGGGACTCCCGCCCGGAGAGCCAGCGCGGCCGGTCCCGCCGGCAGGGTGGTCTTCTCTCCGAAGAACTCCACCGATATGCCCCGGCCGGTGAGGTCACGGTCGGCGACCAGCGCCACGGCCGCGCCGCGTTTGAGTCCCTCCACCAGCTGTCTTGTCAGGTTGGCCTTTGAACCCATCAGAAGGACCTCGATCCCGAATTGCGCCCGCAGCGAAACGAACCAGTCGGCAATCAGCTGGTTACCGAGTGATTCGGCCACGGCGATCACCTCCAAGCCGTGCCTCGTCGCCTCCGTGCCCGCCAGCTCCCAGTTACCCATATGGGGCAGGGCTAAGACCATGCCCTCACCTCGATCGTGGATGTCGAGGGCGGTACGGATGTTCTCTACCTTCGTCTGTTGCAACAGCTCGGACTTGCGGCGCGGCCTGAACCAGAAGACCTCGCTCCAATACCGTCCGTAGGCACCGAAGACACCCTTCGCGGCTTTCGTGACATCTGCCTCGGGGCCGAGGACACGATGCATGTGACGCCGGGCCATCTCACGCCGCGGTCGGTCCAACTGGTAGACGACGCGGCCAGCACGATCGCCGGCCCGCGCCGCAACAGATAGGGGGAGTAGACCGATCGCTCCCGACGCCAGACGAAAGGCTACGTATCGGGGCCAGTCACTCACTCGCGGAGCTGGCGCCAGTTGATGGAGAAGCGGTAGGCGACGGTCACCCAGGTACCCACGACGAGTATCCAAAGGACGGGCACGAGGATGCCCGAGAATGTGAGCCCGACTGTGTAGAGAATGATCCGCTCTGCCCTCCCGAACACCCCCCCGGTGCCGTCGATCCCAACGCTCTCCGCCTTCGCCCTGAGATAGGACGTTAGGAGCGAGCCTCCCAAGACCAGGACGCACAACACCGCTACTGGTTGGGTTGGGACCGCCACTACCACGGCGGCCCACATGGCGGTTTCGCCCATCCGATCGGCCACGGAGTCGACGAAGGCTCCCCGGTCAGTCACCTTTCCCGTGGCTCTCGCCACCGCACCGTCGAGGCTGTCGACAATCGATCCGATCACCACTATCCACGAGCCAACAGCCAGCTGTCCGACGGCAACCAGGACGGCCCCCCCGATCGTGATAACCAGCCCGGCGAGCGTCACTCCCGCGGGAGAGACATGCATTCGAGCGAGAAAGCGGCCAATGGGAGCGACCAGCCTCTCGGCCTGTTTGCGGGCCCGAACTTCGATCACGTCAACACCTGAGGGGCGAAAAGTACCACCCGGTTGGTGCTTGAACCACCCTCACTACACTCGATCACAAGGCGCGAAGGGACGGTGAGTGGAACCGGAAGGGATCCGCAATATCGCTTTGGTGGGCCACGGCGGCAGCGGCAAGACGTCACTTGCTGAGGCCTTGCTTTACTCCGCCGGCGTTACGACGCGTCTAGGACGGGTCGAGGAAGGATCCACAACCATGGACTTCGAGCCGGAAGAGGTCGACCGAGGCCTGTCGCTCAGCCTGGCGATCTCCTCGCTGGAGCGGAAGGGCATCAAGATCAACCTGATCGATACCCCCGGGTACGCCGACTTCCTGGGGGAGGCGCGCAGCGCCCTCCGGGCCGCCGACCTAGCACTCTTCGTAGTCAACGCCGTCGCCGGCGTCGAGGTCCAGACGGAGCTCCTATGGGAGGCGGCAGTCGAAGAGGGAGTGTCGCGGGCGGTCTTCGTAAACATGCTGGATCGCGAGCGGGCCTCGTTCCCGCGCGTCCTTGCGGAGCTGCGAGAGAGGTTCGGCAAGGAGATCGCTCCCATCCACGTCCCGATCGGTGCCGAGCATGAGTTCAAAGGCCTGGTCCGGGCGATTACCTCGAAGGCCTTCGTCTACGCGCCCGAGGATCCGGCCGGCCAAGCTGCGGAGATCCCAGATGATATCGCACCGGAGCTAGAAGAGGTCCGCACCGCGGTGGTCGAGTCGGCCGTCGAGACCGACGACGAGCTTCTCGAACGGTATTTCGATGGTGACGAGCCGACGCCCGACGAGCTGGTAGCCGCTATCCACTCGGGAATGATCAACGGCGAGATCGTGCCTGTTCTGTGTGGCTCGGCGACGCACCTGATCGGCATCGACATCCTGGCCGACTTCTTAGTCGAGTTCGCGCCCACTCCCCTGGAGCGCAAGCCTCCCCCGCTGTTGGCGGGGGAGCTGACGCAGGTCGACCCCGGCGGACCCGCGGCGGTCTATGTCTTCAAGACAGTTGCAGACCCGTACGTGGGACAGATCTCGTTGTTTCGAGTGTTCACGGGCGCGATCCCCCAGGATGCGGAGGTCGAGAACGCCGGACGTGGCACCAGAGGAAGGATGCACAACCTCTTCTTCATGCAGGGCAAGGAGCACCAGGATGCCACCAACGTGACAACGGGCGACATTGCGGCCGTCGCCAAGCTGGAAGGGGCCTTCTCGGGCGACACGCTCCGAACGGTCGGATCAGGGCTCCAGTTCGAGCCGGTACCGTTCCCACGTCCGTTCATGAGCGTCGCGGTGACGCCGAAGTCCTCGGCTGACGAGGACAAGCTCTCTCTGGCACTTCGAAGGGCGACGGAGGACGATCCGACCCTGGCGCTGGAGCGAAGGAAAGAGACGCGCGAGACGGTGTTGTCTGGGATGGGCGAAACGCACCTCGACGTGACGCTGGCCCGGGTCGCTCGCAAGTTCGGTGCTGAGGCCGTTACGTCTGTGCCCCTGGTTCCTTACCGCGAGACCATCACGACCAGCGCCGAGGCCGAAGGTAAACACAAGAAGCAGACCGGTGGCAGGGGACAGTTCGGGGTGGCATGGGTTCGCTTCGAGCCTTTAACCCGTGGCACCGGCTATGAGTTCGTCGACCAGATCAAGGGCGGCGCCATCCCGCGTGGGTTCATTCCCGCAGTTGACAAGGGCGTCAAGGAAGCAATGGAGCGTGGACCCGTTGCGGGCTTCCCGGTGGTGGACGTGAGGGCAACCGTCTATGACGGCAAATACCACTCGGTCGACTCCGACGAGACATCGTTCCGAATGGCGGGGATCCTCGCGTTCCGCGGAGCCTCTCCTTCGTTGGGAGCCGTCCTGCTCGAGCCGATCGTCAAGCTCGAGATCAAGATTCCGGAGGACGCCACCGGCGACGTCATGGGTGATCTTTCCGCCAAGCGAGGCGCGGTCCTAGGGATGGACACCGATGGCAAGGCTCGCGTCGTTACGGCCGAAGCACCCCTGGCCGAAGTGCAGCGTTATGCAGTCGATCTCCGCTCCATGACCGGAGGAAGAGGAACGTTCGAGATGGTTTTCGATCGCTATGAGCCCGTTCCACACCAGGAGTCGACTCGGATCATCACCGCAGCGCGGGCGGCGCAGGAGTGAAGGAGAGAGCCGTGACAGAGGCAACACTTGACTACGAAGGCAACACCTCCACATTTGAGGTGCTGTCAGGCACTGAGGGCGAGAAGGGAGTCGACATCTCGCGTCTTCGCTCCGAGACGGGCCTCGTGACGATTGACAAGGGCTTTGCCAACACTGCGGAGACAGCTTCCGAGGTCACGTTCATCAACGGGGAGGAAGGAATTCTGTGGTACCGCGGCTACCCGATCGAGGCACTGGCCGCACGGTCCACGTTCCTCGAGGTGGCCTATCTGCTCTACCACGGAGAGCTTCCGACTAAGGACGAGCTGGAGGCGTACCAAGACTCGATTTCCAGCCACACCTTGCTACGGGAGGACGCCAAACACCTCTTTGAAGCGTTTCCGATGGACGCCCACCCGATGCAGATCCTCGCGTCGGCAACCTCCGCTCTCGCCTCCTATTACCCGGATGCGCTCGATCCCTTCGATGAGTCGTCGATAGCCATTTCCACCACAAGGCTCATAGCCAAGATGCCGACGATCGCGGCCTGGGCCTACAAACACTCGATGGACCAGCCGTACGTGTATCCCCGCAACGATCTCGAATACACGACCAACTTCCTCAACATGATGTTCGCACTGCCGACCGAGGCCTTTGAGGTCGATCCGGTGATCGCACGGGCTCTGGACCAGCTGTTCATCCTCCATGCCGATCACGGGCAGAACTGTTCTTCGTCGACGGTGCGAATGGTCGGATCGGGCCAGGCCAACATCTTTTCCTCTATGGCCGCCGGAATTCACGCCTTGTCCGGACCCAGCCACGGGGGAGCCAACCAGGAAGTCGTCGAAATGCTCGGCCTGATCCGAGAACAGGGCAGGGAGGTGCAGAGCTGGGTCGATCGCGCCAAGGACCGCGACGATCCGTTCCGGCTGATGGGGTTCGGCCACCGAATCTACAAGAACTTCGACCCTCGGGCCGAGCTCATCAAGAAGACGGCGAGTGAAGTACTCGACAGGCTCGGGGCCAAGGACCCATTGCTCGACATCGCGCTCGAGCTCGAAGAAGCTGCCCTTGCAGACGAGTACTTCGTAGAGCGCAAGCTGTACCCGAATGTCGACTTCTACTCGGGCATCATCTACCGAGCCATGGGGTTCCCCACCGAGATGTTCACTGTACTGTTCGCCATCGGTCGCTTGCCAGGCTGGATCTCGCAATGGAGGGAGATGAATCAAGATCCGGGCACTCGAATCTGGCGGCCACGACAGCTCTACGTGGGCCCGCAGGCCCGCGACTACGTCGACATAGCCGATCGTTAAGGGGTCTCGATCTCCTCGACGTAGGGTTCCGCCCGCAGCGTCGAGCTTCGTGCATCAATTCGCACTAGGGCTCGCTTCGTGGGTGGCTCGCTGGCCGAGTACAGAATTACGCTCCAAACGGGTCTCGAAAGAAATCCCTCAAACCGCAATGCGGCGGAAGCATGACCGACGGCGAAGTCAACTGAGCTGCCGGCGGTCTGAAGGGCCGCCCTCTCGTCGATCGTCACCTTCCACGCGGTGGCGAAGTGATAGGAGGCCAGCAGAACCAATCCGCCTGCCGCTATCCATAGACCGGTGGGAAGTCCGACGGCGGCGCCTAGGGCCATAAGCGCCGCCGCTCCGAGATAGAGGCTGCCGGCAATCCTCCTTCGCCTCGGGCTCGGGAACTGGTAAGGACCAACGGAAGCGGAGTCGAGATCATCGGGGACACCCTCCGAAGACGCGACATCACGCGGGATCTCGACCATCACGTCGCTTCGAGGGCCGCGCGAATTCGGTTGGCGGCATCTTCCAGCTCGGCCGGGTCGGGATCCCGTGCGGCGTTGCCGAAGTCCAGGTCATGGACGCTGTCGATCGGGCTGACATGCAAGTGAACATGGGCAACCTCGAGGCCGGCCACCATCAACCCCACCTTCGTCGGCTCGAACGCCTTCTGAATGGCCTTGCCGATCCTCTGTGCCACCTCCATTAGGTGGGACATTGTCTCCAAATCGAGATCCAACCAATGATCGATCTCCGCTCTCGGCACGACCAAGGTATGCCCGGCTCGGAGAGGATTGGCGCTGAGGAAGGCGACGCACAGGTCGTCAGACCAGACGAAGTGAGCCGGGAGCTCCTCGTCGATTATCCGAGTGAAGACCGAGGGCATGTCCCTAGCTACTCCTATCGAGGTTGCCGGGCTAGCTCAGCCAAACGTTCTGCTACATCCTCAATAGGAACGGCTCTCTCCTCCACATCATCGCCTCGCATTCGCACACCTACTGTTCCGTGATCCACGTCTTCGTCGCCGACAACCAGGACGGCCGGATGCTTGTCCGCCAGTGCCCTACGGATCTTGTCGGAAACGGTCGCATCCGAGCCGTCCACTTCGACTCTCAGATCCCGGGCCCCGAGCTCTCCTGCCACCTCGGCGGCGAAGGTTGCGTGCCGATCAGCTACCGGAACGATCGTCACCTGAACAGGCGACAGCCAGGCCGGCAGCGCACCGGCGTAGTGCTCGACTAGCACACCGATGAACCGCTCCACGGAGCCAAGAAGGGCACGGTGAATCATCACGGGCCGGACCTTGGCACTGTCCGAGTCGATGTATGAGATGTCGAATTTCTCCGGTAAGGAGAAGTCCACCTGAATAGTGGTCATCTGCCAACGGCGTCCGAGTGCATCCCGTATATGCAGGTCGATCTTGGGGCCGTAGAAGGCGCCTTCGCCCTCGGCCACCTCATAAGGCACCTCGGTAGCCTCCAAAGACTCCCTGAGCGCATCGGTGGCCGCGTCCCACAGCTCGGCGTCGCCCACGAACTCGTCCGGACGAGTCGACAGGCTTGCCTCAAAGGTGTCGAACCCGAAGTCGGACAGCATTCCCATGGCGAGATCCAAGACTTCGCGTAGCTCATCTCCCAACTCAGACCGCGGGACGAACATGTGGGCATCGTCCACCGTGAACCCACGCACCCGCATCAGCCCGTGCACTACCCCCGAACGTTCGTAGCGATACACGGTGCCGAGCTCGAACAATCGCATCGGTAGCTCCCGATAGGAGCGGCTCCGGCTCTTGAAAACGAGGATGTGGAAGGGACAGTTCATCGGCTTGACGTAGTAGTCGTCGCCCTCTCCGAGCTCCATCGGCGGGTACATGCTGTCGGAGTAGTAGTCGAGATGGCCCGAGGTCTCCCACAGCCCGGCCCGAGCGACATGCGGCGAACCCACCAACTCGTAGCCGCGATCGAGATGTACGCGCCTGGAGTAGTCCTCGATCACCTGCCGAACGATGGCTCCCTTTGGATGCCAGACCGCCAGACCGCTTCCTAACTCGGACGGGAAGGAGAAGAGGTCCAGCTCCGCACCAAGCCGTCGATGGTCGCGCCTCTCCGCTTCTTCGATTCGCTCCAGATAGCCCTCGAGGGCGGCCCGGGTCTCCCAGGCGGTTCCATAGATCCGCTGAAGCTGAGGACGTTTCTCGTCGCCGCGCCAGTAAGCGCCGGCACTCCGTAGCAACTCGAAGGCGGCGATGCGCCCAGTCGACGGCACATGTGGTCCGAGGCAGAGATCCACGAAGCCGTCGTTGCGGTACACCGAGACGGTATCGAGTCCGGGTACCTCTGACTCGTCCACCGATTCGATGATCTCGACTTTGAAGGGCTGGTCCTCGAAGAGGGCCAGGCCCTCCTGGCGGCTCATCTCATCGCGCACGAAAGGCTGATCTTCGGCGACGATCTCGCTCATTCGCTCCTGAATCCGTTCCAGGTCGTCCGGCGTAAAGGGTCGGCCGATGTCGAAGTCGTAATAGAAGCCGTCGGCAATCGGCGGTCCGATGGCGAACTTGGCTCCCTCAAACAGGTCGAGCACGGCCTGAGCCAACACATGGGCGGCGGAATGGCGCAGAACGTGTCTGCCTTCTTCGCTATCGATGGTGAGGATCTCGAGGTTCCCTCCTTCTGGGAGAGGAAGCGTGAGGTCACGCAGCTCCCCATCGAGACGGACCGCTACAGCAGCCCGTGCCAACCGGGGGCCGATCTGCTCCGCGGCTTCGAGGCCGGTTGTCCCGGGTGTCAGCTCCATGACGGAGCCGTCTGGCAGCTCGTAGTTGAGTGACATTTCGGCCTCTATGTCGTAGCTTTGAAGACAATAGGGTATAGGCGGCCCGGGCCTCGTACGCCCGATTTACCCCACGGAGTTCCAAATGGAACCGGCTGAGATCGCGAAGGCGATTGCCAAAGGCGGTAACGTCAAGTTGGTCTCCGACCGAGCCAACCATGTCTACCGCGTCTGGCGTGAGGACGAGACGGCCATCGTCAAGGTATACGCCTCGCAGAGCAGGGAGCGGCGCGAGAAGCGCGCCCTTGACGCGCTTGGGGGCGTCCACGGGATTCCTCGGGTCCTAGGTCGTAAGTCGGATGCTGAACATCCATGGGTGGTCTTCGCCGACGCGGGCAGCTGGAGCTTGGCGACGTTGACCGGCAATCTCGACGCGGCGGGTCGCGCCGGAGAAGTCCTGCGCGGCATTCACGACGCCGATCCTGGTGACTTGACCAACCTCTCCGGAGGCATGGACGCTGACACCATCGCCGCTGACTTCGTAACGACATTTCAGCGGCTGGGTCGCTATCGGCGAAAGCTCCAAATCGCCCCTGATGTGTTTCAAGCCGCTGAAGCGACCGCTCCCCCACAGGCCTCGGAGGCCCGCGCGGCCCACACTCGTCCAGGAACTGAGAGCTTCATCGTCTCCGAGAACGGGCAGGTGACACTCGTTGGATGGGGCTGGGCCACACTCGCGCCTCCCGAGTGGGACCTGAGCTACGCATCATGGAGAGTCGGAATCGACATGGGCGAAGCCGGGATGGCCGCTTTTCAGGAGGGATACGGAAGGGATATGGCGACGGACCAATATGACGCCTGGATCGCCTATCACTCCGCCCAAAGCCTGCTCCACGATGCTGAAACGCAGGAAGGGCGGTTGGATCACCTTCGGGAGATCGTGGCGACTCTGGAAGCTGCCTTGGCGGGATCCGGGTAGGAAGCTATCAGCCGTCAGCAATCAGTCGGAATCGCCTGAGCGCTGGAGAACGCGGCTCAGCCGGGCTCAAATCCACCGTTGTCAAGTGACTACCTCCTAACCTCGGGATCCGGTAGGGAGGTGTAGACGTGGCTGAATGGTTGATCGTCGCTACGTTCATCACTGGCGCGATTCTCGCCATCCGAACTGTCGGCGGAAGAGCGCTCACGATGGCAATTGAGGCTCCTGTCTCCGAAGAGAGCACCGAGGATCTCCCCTGTCCCTGGTGTCGCGCCGCCACTTCCGAGAACGACGCCCGCTGCCCGGGTTGCGGCCGCCGATTTGGCTAACCATTAACCGCAAACTGGCTGAACCGAAGTAGCCTGGCCGTTTTGTGAGCAAAGTGGGCCTGGTCCTAGGTGGGGGCGGAGTCACTGGCGCTTCTTGGGAGTTAGCCGCCTTGTTCGCGATCGAAATGGCCACCGGTTGGGATCCGAACTCCGCCGACGTCGTCGTCGGAACCTCGGCCGGCGCCTACGTAGGCGCTCTTGTCAGGGAAGACGCGCTACACCTCGATTCGATCGCCCGCCCCACCGACACTGACGTCGACATCGCTATGAGGATCCGCTCTCACGTCTATCGCAGGGCGAAGGTCAACGGCTTCGGACGCTGGCTGCGTCATGGGGTTATCCCTGGGCTCCGCCGACCAGGCCTAACGATGATGCTTGGCTGCCCTGCGCCCTACGATCCCGCGGGCATTTCGGACTGGCTGGCTGAGCAGGCCGGTCCCGGCGTGGACGGTTGGCCACCTCGGCCGACGGTCATTGTCGCCTTCGACATCTCTGCCAAGAAGCGGGTTGCCTTCGGCACTCACGAGGCGCCCGAAGTCACGCTGCGCGAAGCTGTTGCCGCTTCGTCTGCCATTCCGGTCTTGTTCCATCCCTATGAGATCAACGGAAGCGCTTACGTTGATGGGGGCGTGGCTTCGGGGACCCATGCCGACCTCGTCCTCGGCAACCCCGAGCCCCTCGACCTGGTGATCGTTTTGGCGCCGCTTGCGGCGGAGAAGACAAGGAACGGAGCAGCTCTCTACGAGCAGCTGCTCGACCATGCGGGCTGGCAGAGGCTCTCCGAGGAGGTTGAGCTCATCGAACAGGCCTGGCCCGACTCGAAGGTTTTAGTCCTGCGTCCGGGAGAGGATGTGCTCTCCGTGATGCGGTCCAACCCGATGCGGTCCGACGCCGCCGTCTCCTCGTTTATCGGGTCGCTCGAGTCGATGCACGGCATGCTCTCTCACCCCAGCGTCTGGTCGATTCTCGAGACTCATCTCGGCACGGCCGCTTAGGCCGGCCTCGCTCTCGACCCCCTCGTTAGACTCCCCGCCGACGCGAGCCAGGGGTGGGCTAAATGCAGGAATACACGGAAGCGGGCGAACTCACGATCGATAGAGGCGACAACGTCGTGGCTGCCCTTTTCGATCGAGCCGAGCGGTTTCCCAATGTGCCCGCGCTCGCGTTTCGCCGCGGCGACGCCTATGAGGACGTGACCACCTCGGAGTTTGCCGACACGGTGCAAGAGCTGGCGGCTGGGTTCGTGGCGCTGGGCATCGAGCCCGGGTCCCGAATCGCCATCTTCTCCCCTACTCGCGTGGAGTTCACCTACGTCGACTACGCCATTCTGGCGGTGGGGTGCGCGACCGTGACAATCTACGAAACAGACTCGGCGGAGCAGGTCGAGTGGATCCTCAGCGACAGCGGGGCCGTTGCCCTTATCTGCGCAGACGACAACCTCAGAGCGGTCTACGAGGAGGTCGCAGACCGAGTGCCGGACTGCAAGCACGTGTTCGTTATCGACAACGGTGCGATCGAGCAGATCTCGGGTCTTGCCGGCGACGCGGAGCAGGCCGAGGCTGATCGACGCCGGGCGGCGATCTCGCACTCCGACCTGGCGACCCTCGTCTACACGTCGGGAACCACTGGGCGTCCCAAAGGGTGCATCATCACCCACGGCAACCTCATCTGGGAGGTCCGCCACACCATTGGTTCCCTTCCTGACCTACTCACCCCCGGTCGAGTGACCTACCAATTCCTGACGCTTGCGCACGTCTTGGCAAGAGTCGTAGTCGTTGCCAGCTTCACAGGTGGGGTAAAGATCGCCTACACGACTGGGATACAGAACCTCGTCGAGGAGCTGGCCATCGTCAAGCCCGGGTACCTGGTTTCGATACCCAGGGTCTTCGAAAAGATCTATAACAGAGCCAAGACCAAGGCCGATGCCGAAGGCAAGGGGCGGATCTTCGATATGGCGGCTCAGGTGGCCATCGACTCATCTCAGCAAGGAGACAAGCCCAGCCTAAAGACGCGCATTCTTCACCCCATCTTCGACCGGCTTGTCTACTCGAAGCTTCGCGACGTCACGGGAGGCAATCTCGAGTACGCCATATCCGGTGCCGCTCCCCTCGGTGAGCGACTAGGCCATTTCTTCAGAGGCATCGGGATATCGACCTTCGAGGGATACGGACTTACCGAAACCACTGCCGCCATCACCCTCAACACACCGGCGGAGACTCGAGTCGGCACCGTTGGGAAGCCACTGCCTGGCGCCGCCGTCAAGATCGCAGAGGACGGCGAGGTACTTCTGAAGGCGGGCTGCGTGTTCCAGGGGTATTGGAACAATGAGACCGCCACGCAAGAAGCGTTCACATCAGATGGATGGTTCCGCTCCGGTGACATCGGGGAGCTGGACGAAGACGGCTATCTCCGGATCACTGGCAGAAAGAAGGAGCTCCTGGTCACTGCTGGTGGTAAGAATGTGGCACCGGCGGTTCTAGAGGACCGATTGCGGGCTCACGCTCTGGTCAGCCAATGCGTAGTGATAGGTGACGGCCAGCCCTTCATTGCGGCCTTGGTGACGATCGACGAGGAGGCATTCCCCGCTTGGGCCGCTCAGGCAGAGAAGGAAGGCAAGACGGTCGCCGATCTGGTCGATGACGAGGACCTGATTGCGACTGTTCAAGTCGCGGTTGATGAGGCCAACAAGGCCGTTTCTCGGGCGGAGTCAATCCGAACTTTCCGTATCCTTCCCGAGGATTTCACGATCGAGGGCGGAGAGCTGACACCTTCCCTGAAGGTCAAGCGCAACGTGGTCACTGACAAGTACGCCATGGTGATCTCGGGCATCTACGGAGGCTGACGGCCCTCCATCGGGGACCACCCGCGGGACCACTATCCTCCAGCCGCCATGTCCGATGCCGCCGAAAGCCAACCAGCCTCAGACGAGGCCGAGCCAGGTCCCGGGCCGCCGGCGCAGAGCGCCCCGGATGAAGGAGTCTCCTTTCTGGGGATTCAGGCCACCGACCGGGTGGAGCTGCTGTCCACGATCATTCTCGCCGTTGCGGCGGTCCTAACCGCTTGGTCAGCGTTCCAGAGCGCCAAATGGAGTGGTGTCATGTCGATCGACTTCAACTCGGCCGGAACAGCCCGCACCGAGTCCACGCGTTTTGACACTCTGGCGGGGCAGCAGGCCCAGGTTGACGTAGGGCTCTTCACGAACTGGCTGGCAGCTCTCAACGACGATCTGAATGCTGGCGCGATTTCTGTCGAGCCGGGCCAGGGATACCAACCCACGCCCGGCACTCTCTCGGGCTTTCTCTTCGAACGCTTTCGCCCCGAGTTTCGCCCTGCCATGGACGCCTGGCTGGCTCTCGAGCCCGTGACCAATCCCGAGGCGCCCAAGTCGCCGTTCGAGATGCCGGAGTACCAGCTGGAGGCCGCACAGGAGGCCGACCGTCTGCAAGCACTGGCCGACGAGCACCGAAGCGCGGCGCTCGTCGCCAACCAGACTTCTGACGACTACGTTCTGACGGCCGTCCTCTTTGCGTCCGTGCTGTTCTTCGCCGGCGTGTCGACGAAGATGCAGCGTCCCAGAAACCGGAAGATAATGGTCGGGGTGGCCACTGTCTTCCTTGTCGTGGGCACAGTCATCGTCGTCTCCTTGCCGGTGGAGCTCGGAGACCTGTTCGGGACTCTCTGACGGCTACATCGCTTGGGCTTTGAGTGCCTCGTATTCCTCGTCGGACAGCGTTCCCTCGGAGTGCAGCTTCTTTAGCTTGGTGATCTCGTCGGCTGAGGAATAGCCGGCCGCGCGCCTCTGAACCTGCTCGTAGGCCTCCATCTCCCGTTTGTCTTGCTCCGTCATCTTGGGACGGGCGATGATATAGATCAATGCGCCTAGAAACGGCAGCAGCACGATGAGAATCACCCACCCGGCTTTCGCCCAGCCCGACAGATCCTCCCGACGGAAGATATCGATGAAAATCCGGATGAAGATCCAGAAGATGACGACCAGGAACCAGAGCCAGATCAGTAGCCAGAAGACGTTCCAGAAAGTAATGAGCACCCTCCTTGTTGGCCGCAGGAGGCTACCAAAACCGCACAGACCGTCTGCTCAGCTCCTACGGGTAGAGTCGGTGATACGAGCCCCGGTAGAAGATGAGAGGCTGCCGGGTCGCGTCCGGTAGGCCCATAGCCGCCACGCGTCCCAAGACGATCTCGTGGTCTCCGCCCGGATGGACGGCGTCGGTGGTGCAATCGAGCCACGCCAAGGCCTCATCGAGAATCGGAGAACCGGAGGGCGCCTGGCTCCAGGCGACGCCATCAAACCGTTCTAGACCCGGGGACGCAAACGTACGGCACAGGTCTTCTTGCTGTTCTGTTAGTACGTTCACGGCGAAAACCCCGGATGCTCGAATTTTGGGCCAAGTCGTGGACTCTCGTGCAATACAGAACAGGACGAGCGGAGGCTCCAGCGACACGGAGGTGAACGAGTTGACCGAGAAACCAACGGGGTTGTCATCGTGGAGCCCGGTCACCACCACCACACCGGTCGCGAAATTGCCGAGCATGTCGCGGAAATCCCGCGCATCTTCCGGCTGCACCGCGCCCTTCATCGGAATCCCTCCGGAAGGGTAGAGGTCTGCTTGTCGCGAGTCGGGGATCGATCGTCCGCCCGTGGAGCTGAGGGTTCTTAGGAGACGGTGCCCGCGAATCGAGGATCGTCGGCGGACTCGCCTTCGAGTGGATAGCCAGCCGCCGACCAGTCGGCCAACCCGCCGGCGTAGCGACGCACGTTTTCATAGCCGTTCTCCACGAGCCATTGGTAGGCGATTTGGCTGGCGACGCACGCCTCGTCAGAGCAGTACACGACGATCTCGTCGTCCGTGTCCAGCGCTTCGGCTGCCTGCTCGACCGTATGGAAATGGATCGATCCCGGAATGTGAAGTGCGCGGAAGGCCCAATCGTGAAGGGTCATGACCAGCTTGAAGTTCTCTCCGGCGTCGAGCTTGTGCTTCAGCTCTTCTCGGTCGATCGTCTCGATGTCCACTCCGAAGCGGAAGCGTAGCTGTCCGGGAGGAGCGCAGAGTCACAGCCGAGCGAGGAAGAATTCGGCGTAGTAGCTCGGCCACTCATCGAAGGGCAGCCCGTCGGCCGTGAACGCTTCGTCGGCGCTCCTGAGAAGCGACTCGAGCTTCTGCTGTGAGGGCGCAGGCTCAATCCGGTCCTTGAGGTGCTGGTATAGATGCTCCGCGTACCACTCGGGCCAGGACGGGTCATAGCCGTCTGTGGCGCGGTAAGCGTCGTGGTGTCGCGCGGCGGTCTCCGAAAGAAGCTCTGCCAGCTGCTTAGCGGTGAGGGCCACGATGATCCCGTGATTCTGCCGCGCCGCAGAATAGAGACCGGAGCACTGTCGCCGGCGTCGACGACTGGCCCTTGGTCGGGTCACGGTGCAACATAGGCCACCGCGATGCCGGCCAATCTCACACCTGAGTACAAAGATGCCGAATTGGCCTACCGCCGCGCTCGGGACCCGAAAGACCGACTCGAGGCGCTACGGGAAATGCTTCGCACCATCCCCAAACACAAAGGAACCGAACACCTCCGCGCTGACATCAAGACCAAGATCAAGGAGCTAAGAGAAGACCTCGAGGCACCCGCCAAGGTTGGGACACGTGGCGGCCCTGTGACGGTGATCCGGCCTGAGGGCGCCGCACAACTTGCCCTGCTCGGCCCGCCCAATTCAGGCAAGTCAACGCTCCACGACCGACTGACCGGGTCTCACGCACCCGTCGGTCCTTACCCGTTCACGACTCAATACCCACAGCCAGGCATGATGCCGTTTGAGGACATCGCTCTCCAGCTGCTCGACCTCCCTCCCCTTGCCAAGTCGCATCCGGTGCCTTGGATCGGGAACACGCTCTATGCCACCGACGGTGCCCTGCTGGTTGTCGACCTCGGGAACCCCGACTGCGTAGCCCAGGTTCTAGAGATCCACGGTCTCTTGGGCGAACGAAAGGTAATACTGACCGGCGACTGGGACGCGGCAACCAAAAATGGTGATCTCTTTACGAAGCTCGTACCCGCCCTGCTCGTCGCCAACAAATCGGACACTCTGGCGGATCCGGTCGGAGAGCTTTCCGTGCTCGAGGAACTAACTGAGGTCGACTACCCAACTCTCGCCGTTTCCGCTGAGACCGGAGAAGGCACGGAGGAACTCGCGGCATGGTTGTTCGAGCATCTCCGGATTGTCCGGGTCTACACGAAGATGCCGGGACACGCTCCCGACCTCGGGCGACCTTACACACTCAGAGCCGGCGACACGGTGGTTGACCTGGCGACTCTTGTCCATCGCGACATTGCGTCCGGCTTCCGGTATGCGCGGGTGTGGGGTCCTGCCACCTTCGACGGGCAACAGGTTGGACGGGACCACGTGCTCGCGGACGGAGACGTGGTGGAGCTACACGCCTAGCGCAGTCGGCTGCCGCTCAGCCGCTGAAGCGCGTCGTAGGCGGCGTACTTGAAGGCCTCTGACCTGGTGGGAATGTTGTAGGTCGAGTTGATGAACTGGTCGATCGTGCCATCGGCATGAATGATCGCTTGCGCCTGGTGGATGAGCTCCGACGCTTCCTCACCGACAACGTGGGCACCAATCAGACGCCGATCCTCTCTAGAGAGCACCAACTTCACGAGACCCTGTCTGGTGGCGGCTATCCAGCTCCGGGCATTGTCAGCGAACCAGGCCTTGCCGACCTCGTAGTCCAGTCCCGCCTCTGCTGCTGCTTCCTCGGTCAGACCGACCATACCTACCTCCGGAATTGAGTAAACGCCGTACGGTGGAAGCGGATCCACGGTCTCCTTGAATGGAATGCCGAACGCGTGACAGGCCGCTACCCGACCCTGCTCGGCTGAGACAGAGCCCAGCGCAGGCGGTCCGATCACATCGCCTGCTGCGTAGATCCCGGCTGCGGAAGTCTGATAGTGGGCGTCGACGATGATCCGGCCCCGGTCATCCAGATCCACCCCGGCTTCCTGGAGCCCGAGGTTCTCTGTGTTGCCGAGCCTTCCAGCCGCGAAGAGGACGTTCTCCGGTTCCAGTACATCCCCGTTATCCAACGTCACTCGGAGGGTGCCATTCGCCCGATCGACCTGTCCGCCTGTGCCAAGCACCACCGACATGCCTCCTTCTTCGAAGACCTGGCGCAAGACATCAGCCACCTCGGCGTCGAGGAAAGGGACGAGTCGGTCGGCCATGTCGATCAGAGTGACATCGACGCCCAAGGCGGTGAATACTGATGCGTACTCGGACCCCACCGGCCCCGCTCCAATCACGACCAAGCTCTCAGGGATCCCATCGAGTCCCAGTATCGTCTCCGAGTCGTATACGTCCGGGTCGTCGAACGGCACCCCCGGAGCGTGCCAGGGTCGCGATCCCGTGGCGATCAGAACGATGTCGGCAGCCAGCTCCTTCCGCGACCCGTCGCCCGTCGTAACGAGAACCTCACGCTGCGGCCCAAGGGAGGAGGCTTCCCCGTGAACAAACTGGATCCTGTGGCGTTCGAGGTTCTCGGCCACGGTGGCCCCCATGGCCTCCTGTACTTCTGCCGCCCTTGCTTTGAGTCGCTCCAAGGTGAACTCAGGACTCAAGCCCAGGCCCACGCCGTAGACCTCGCGACGGAAACCCGTCAGCTAGAGGGCGGTCTCCCGGAGCGTCTTGGTGGGGATGCCGCCGCTGTTCACCGGTGCTCCGCCGGGACGAGCGTCGCGGTCGATCACGGCGACGCGCTTGCCAAAGTAAGCGGCTTGGGTGGCAGCCTTCTCACCGGCCGGTCCCGAGCCGATCGTGATCATCTCGTAAGTGTCCATACGCTCCCCTTCCGCCGCCGCCAGCCCGATCTGCGAGCATTCCGGCGGTGACAGCCTATGACGACACTGGAGCCCAGACGCTCGCCTTTCATCGCGAGATGTTGGACGACCGGAAACGAACCGACGGCTACCTGAAGGCGATCCTGGCCACGGTGCGACCAGGCGACGTAGTGCTGGACTTGGGGACTGGGACCGGGATCCTCGCCTACTTTGTTGCCCTGGCAGGTGCGAAGCGGATCTACGCGGTGGAACAGGGCCCGGTGGTGGAGTTGGCCCGCCAGATCTGCGAGCAGAACGGGTTCTCGGAGAAGGTGGTGTTCATCAACGACTGGTCGACCGACATCGATCTCCCCGAGGCGGTTGATGTCATAGTTACCGAGACGATTGGCAACGCCGCCTTCGACGAAGGCATCGTGGGCACCGTAGCCGACGCCAGAGACCGCTTTCTGCGCGGGGGCGGCCGGATCATCCCGCAGAAGCTGACCCTCGAGGTAGGTCTGGTGGAGAGCTCGTTCGATTATGCCGAGGTCGCTCGCTGGGGGGACGGTCGCTACACAATTGACCTCTCCCCGGCCCAGGAGCTGGCCGCCAATACTTTGTGGTCGACCGACTTCTCCCCTGCACATGTTCTGGGGGAGCCTTCAATTTCGCTTACGGTGTCCTTAATCGAGGTCTCGTCGTCGACACTCGCCGCCCGTGAATCCCTCGCTGTCAAGCGCGACGGTACGGTTCACGGCCTCGGGTGTTGGTTCAAAGGCGAGCTGAGCGCTGGTATCTGGATCGATACCGTCCCGCCCAACCGATGCAAGAGCTGGTTCCACGGTTTCCTTCCGCTTGCTAAACCGATTCGCGTCGAGGCTGGCGATCAAGTCCATGTCGAGCTCGAAGTCAGCGAGAACGGTTCCCGATGGGAGTGGGGTGTTGGCCGGCCCGGTAGCGAACGGCCGGAGCAACGCCAATCCACCGCCTCGGGTGCCTCGAAGAGGATTGGATTCCTTCCAGGCGGCTCTAGTTAGGATCCAGCCACGACCAGCCGGGAGGAGGCATTAGTGCGAGGACGCGGGCGCGGCCGAGCTATGAGACGCACGAGGCGAAGACGGCGACGGCGCAGAAGAAGAAGGATCATCCTGGTCGGAGGACTGGTGGCGTTCGGCGCTTACAAGATGAGCAAGCGTGACGCAGACCGAATCCAGCAGCACACCGGGGTCCCGCCCGAGGAGCTCGAGGATCATGAGCTTGAGCAGGCGATGGACCAGCTTGGCATCGAGAAGCAGCAGGTGACCAGCGAAGACCAGGAAGAAGGAGGCGGCACACCAACCGAATCGACAGGTACCGGCTCCTATTTGGATGAGCTTGAACGCCTTTCCCAGCTGAAAGATCAGGGTGTTATCACCGAGGACGAGTTCGAGGCAAAGAAGAAGCAGATTCTCGGCCTCTAACTCCCGCCCGGCTCGAGCAGCACAAACTCTGAGAGGGGTCAGCCCGTGAAGTTCGCCTGGTTATGCAGCCACGAGTCCTATCAGCCTGAGGTTCTCGTGTCTCAAGCCGTAGGCGCCGAGCGGGCAGGCTTCGACCTAGTGCTCGGCTCGGACCACTTTCACCCTTGGGTTGATGATGAATCTGCTGCCGGGTTCGTATGGTCATGGTTGGGCTCGGTGGCCGCCCGAACCGAGCGCGTCGAGCTGGCGACCAGCGTCACCTGTCCCCTGTTCCACTACCACCCGGGGGTGGTTGCGCAGGCGGCCGCCACGATCGACCGGCTCTCGGGAGGGCGGTTCATTCTCGGGACGGGAACCGGCGAGAACATCAACGAAGGACCGCTGGGTTTCACCTTCCCGGGTTACAACGAGCGGCTGGAGCGGATGCGAGAAGCGCTGGCGATCATCCGCCGGCTCCTGGCCGGGGAAAAGCTGGACTACCAAGGCCAGTACTACACGACCGACAGGGCGAAGCTCTACAGCCCACCGGTGCGAGAAGTCCCTGTTTGGATGGCTGCCGGAGGACCCATGAGCGCCGCCTTCGCGGGCGCTCATGCCGGGGGGTTGATCACGAGCGTCAAGGATCCCGAAGACACCACCGGCCGCATCCTCCCGCCGTTCTATGCCGCCTCCGAGGAGACGGGCAACCCCGGCACGGTTATGGCCACGAGGTGGACGGTTCTTGCCGCTGACGACGACGAAGCGTGGAAAGCGCTCGGCTCGATGCGTGGCCTGCGGGCGCCTGGCCGCCTCCAAGCCGTTGACCCTATGGTGCTGAGGCAAAGGGCCGACGTACTGGGGCGTGACGAGGTTCTCTCCAAGTACGCGATCGTCCATGATGTGAAAGAGCTCGTCGAGGCCTATGCGCCCCTCGTGACCGAAATCGGGGGCGACTATGTCGCGGTCCAAATCGCCAGCACCGACCCGGGTCGGACCATCGAACTCGTAGGCAAGGAAGTACTTCCCGAGCTGCGCCGACTGGCCGGTTGATCAGTCCCCAGTGCCCACGGCATCGACGAATGCCCGGTAGTCACGATCGTTTTGGTCGGCGTAGGACACTGCGAACTCCGTCACCCCCTCATCAAAACGGTTTCCCTTACCGAGATAGCCGGTGATGGAGGCGGCTTCACCCGAGCGGGCGTGGGCCTTGGCCAGCGTCCAGCCGCACACCCGCGAGTAGTCCTCCATTCGACTCGGCGAATAGTCCTCGACATCGCCTCCGGCCTTCATGTCCCATAGCTGGCGAACGTAGTAGTGATGGCCAGAGACCTCCCCCCGAGTCCATCCAAGGAAGATGTCACTGGAGGTTTGCATCAAGCGCTGGCCTTCGACCACTCGACGCCCGTGATGCTCATAACGGCTCGAGGTCAAGTATGGCTCGAGCACTGAAGAAGAGGCCTCCTTGACCTGGAGGAAGAGTGGGTCTTCGGAGTCGCGACCCTGAAGAAACACAATGCTGCATCGGGTTCCCACGCTGCCCACTCCCACCACTTTCAGGGCTACGTCGATCACTTGGTACTGACCGAGCAGGGACGCCTCTGCGTGGGACAGCGTTGCCGCGTACGTGGCGAGTGTCTTCCTGACACCTTCTTCAATTGTGTCCGCGTCCGCGTCCATGTCTCGCATCGGGATGATGAACGGCGGTTCTGACTTGATGCGGAGCGTCCCGCCCTCGTCGGTGGTCAGCTTCCGGAGGGCGCGGAGATGGTCGCGTTTGCGGGCACGATTGATCGTCTTGTCGATCTGTCTCACTCTCCTGGATCGGCCCTCGTCCGCGAAGAGCTGTCGCACTCTCTCTACGTCTACGGACGAGTACCAGACGTCGAGATAGCGCATGCTGGCGAATTGGCGAATCGCCTCTCGGTAGGACTCAACGGCTGTAGTGGCTGCCCTCCGAGAGTGCAACTCACTGTGCTCGTTGTTGCGCGACGCAACGACAAAGCTGGCTGCCATTCGCTTGACGTCCCACTCCCAAGGACCGGCCAGCGTCTCATCGAAGTCGTTGAGGTCGAAGACCACCGACCGCTCAGGGGATCCGAAGACTCCGAAGTTGGAGAGGTGAGCATCGCCGCACACCTGGACCGAGATTCCCGACGCGGGGGTGGTAGCCAGATCGGCGGCCATGACCGCGGCGGCTCCCCGAAAGAAGGTGAACGGAGATTGCGCCATACGGCGATGGCGCTCCGGGATGAGCCACGCGAGGCGATCCTCATCCTGTTGTCGGATCAGCTCGACGGCGTCGCGCCCTGCGCCTCCGCCCCAAGCCGCGTGGCTGGATCGCGGGACCAGCTTGCGACGGCTCTTTCCCCAGGACTTCCGGTCTTCTTGCGTATCAGCGATAGGTTGCGGCCTCCCTTCTGGGGTGCGAACCCTAGGTGGCCTGAATCGATGCTCGGTAGTGTCGGCAGGCCGACTTGGAAGGAGCGCCCATGACCGCTGAGGCACAGGAACCAGAACGTCTCGATCGCTACCTGACACTGCTGGGGTTAATCACAGTCACGCTCGTGCTGTTGATGTTCGTTGACTTCGAGTCACTTGACTCACTCCG